>CAYMBY010000035.1:0-2413 GCA_964388815.1 uncultured Butyrivibrio sp.
ACCTTGAAAACCGAATACTGACTAGATTTTATATCAGATAACTACGATATAAGACATCGAAAATATCCAGAAACAAACTTCTTAAAAGAAGAAAGAAATAAATGTGATTTATTGCTGATCGCTCAGCAGTAAAGAACACCAAACCGAAGACTGCGCAGGCAGGATTCGTATCTGACCGTAAGGCCAGATTGAGAACTGAGGTTATAGACCAGTTTCCTATAGAAGCAAGACACAATCCCGAAAGGGAATTGTTATTGGTCAAGCTATATAGGGCGCAGGGCGGATGCCTTGGCACTAAGAGCCGAAGAAAGACGTGACAAGCTGCGAAAAGCTGCGGGGAGTGGCAAATACACAATGATCCGCAGATATCTGAATGGGGCAACCCACCTGGACAGACTCCAGGTACTGCATACTGAATCAATAGGTATGCAGGGGGAACCCGGTGAACTGAAACATCTAAGTAGCCGGAGGAAGAGAAAACAAAAGTGATTCCGTAAGTAGCGGCGAGCGAACGCGGAAGAGCCCAAACCAGGGAGCTTGCTCCCTGGGGTTCGGACTGTATAATCGACAGAAGCAGCTAGTGGAAAGGTCCTGGAAAGACCTGCCATAGAGGGTGAGAGCCCCGTACATGAAAGCGGCTGAAGCGAGACAGTATCCAGAGTACCACGAGACACGAGAAACCTTGTGGGAATGCGCGGGGACCACCCCGTAAGGCTAAATACTCCTTAGTGACCGATAGCGTATAGTACCGTGAGGGAAAGGTGAAAAGGACCCCGGGAGGGGAGTGAAAGAGAACCTGAAACCCTGTGCCTGCAAGCTGCGAAAGCACCATATGAGTGTAATCGCGTACTTTTTGTAGAACGGTCCGGCGAGTTATGTATACAGGCAAGGTTAAGCACCATAAGGTGTGATAAGCCGAAGGGAAACCGAGTGTGAACAGTGCGACAGTCGGTATACATAGACCCGAAACCGGGTGATCTACCCATGGACAGAATGAAGCGGCCGTAAAAGGCTGTGGAGGTTCGAACACACATCCGTTGAAAAGGGTGGTGATGAGCTGTGGGTAGGGGAGAAATTCCAATCGAACCCGGAGATAGCTGGTTCTCCCCGAAATAGCTTTAGGGCTAGCCCTGTAGCATACCAGATGGAGGTAGGGCACTGAACATCCGAGGGGGCTTCACCGCTTACCAAAGATCATCAAACTTCGAATGCCATACTGGAAGAGCGCAGGAGTCAGACTGCACGAGATAAGTTGGGTAGTCAAAAGGGAAAGAGCCCAGATCCACGGCTAAGGTCCCAAAGTGCGTGTTAAGTGGAAAAGGATGTGGGATTTCATAGACAGCTAGGATGTTGGCTCAGAAGCAGCCACACATTCAAAGAGTGCGTAATAGCTCACTAGCCGAGAGGTCCTGCGCCGAAAATTACCGGGGCTGAAACACGACACCGAAGCCTGGGAATCGGCCATATCTACGGGTATGGCTGATTGGTAGGGGAGCATTTTCACCCGCGTCGAAACTGTACCGATAAGGAGCAGCGGAGCGGTGAAAAGAGAGAATGCCGGAATGAGTAGCGAGAATGAGGTGAGAATCCTCATGGCCGAATATCCAAGGATTCCAGGGTAAAGCTGATCTGCCCTGGGGAAGTCGGGACCTAAGACGAGGCCTTACGGCGTAGTCGATGGACAGCAGGTTGATATTCCTGCACTGGATATGGACAGAACATGTGGGGACACAGGGAGCAGAGGTGTGCCAGGAGAGAAGCCTGGTAAAAGTCTTTTGCCTGATACAGGAGAAATGCCTGTAGAGAAAGGTGAGAGATGATAAGGAGCGAAATCAAAGTAGCGAAGTACCTTAAGGACCTGTCGAGAAAAGCCACTATATTAGAAGATCCATATCTACCCGTACCGTAAACCGACACAGGTGGATGGGGAGAGAATCCCAAGGCCGACGGGAGAAGCATTGTTAAGGAACTCGGCAAAATGTCCCCGTAACTTCGGGATAAGGGGAGCCTGTATAGAGATATGCAGGCCGCAGAGAAGAGGTTCAAGCAACTGTTTAGCAAAAACACAGGTCTATGCGAAACCGAAAGGTGAGGTATATGGGCTGACGCCTGCCCGGTGCTGGAAGGTTAAGAGGAGAGGTTAGACGTAAGTCGAAGCTTTGAATTTAAGCCCCAGTAAACGGCGGCCGTAACTATAACGGTCCTAAGGTAGCGAAATTCCTTGTCGGGTAAGTTCCGACCCGCACGAAAGGCGTAATGATTTGAGCGCTGTCTCGGCAATACATCCGGTGAAATTGAAGTGCCAGTGAAGATGCTGGCTACCCGCGCCAGGACGGAAAGACCCCATGGAGCTTTACTCCAGTTTGGCACTGGGGTCCGGTGTTGCATGTACAGGATAGGTGGGAGGCTGAGA
>CAYMBY010000036.1:0-7353 GCA_964388815.1 uncultured Butyrivibrio sp.
CCGATTTTCCTGCTTTTCATATTTAAGTCATCTCCAAACATATCGGATTTTTTATCAAATGAGCAATATCACAGATGATAAATGATATATCTGTAAAAGGCCTCACTCAGCCGCGAGGCAGAATAATCTTCGGATCTTCATGGAACTGCTTGTAAAGAACAACTTTCCTGCCGATTACCTGTACAAGATCAGAACGGGTACGCTCTGAAATCATGACAGCAACCTCATGAATGTCCTCTGTGCAGTTTTTGAGAATTGTAATTTTCACAAGCTCTCTGGTATTGAATACTTCTGCAACGGCATCAACCACTTCCGGGGTAACGCCACCCTTGCCAATCTGAAATACAGGATCAAGATCGGCTGCAAGGCTTCTCAGATAAGCTCTCTGCTTACTGGTAAATGTCATATGTTCTCCTTTTCTGTCCCGCTTTCATCTTCATTCAATGCCTTACGTTCCATTTCGTCCTGCATCTCCTGCTCAGCGGTTTCTCCGTTTCTGTAATATTCAAAGCTCAGTCCGTACATACGAACCGTATCACCATCATGAATATTCAGTGCTTCCAGTTTTTTCAGTATGCCATTGTCCTTCAGGAACTTCTGGAAAAATGCGAATCCCTTTTCAGAATCCAGATTGGTATATCCCAGCATCTTCTCAATCTTGGGTCCTTCAATTACAAATTCATGTTCCTTGCTGTCATACTGAACCGTATATGCCGCATCATTACCTGCAAGCATTGTATCCGGGAAAAATTCCTGTTCAAATACAACCGGCTTCAGATTGATTTCGGAAAGCGTTCTGCTCACATAATATAACAGTTCCTGCAGCCCTTTTCCGGAAAGTGTGGAAGTGGCAAATACCTTAATGCCCTTCGGCTCGAACTCATTGCGGATTTTCTGAATAATCTCCGCCTGCTCGCCCTCCGGCAGCATATCTATTTTATTCGCAGCAATAACCTGTGGTTTCTTTGAAATGTCTGAATTATAGTTCTCAAGTTCTTTATCAATTGCATAAATATCTTCGATCGGATCACGTCCTTCTGTAGAAGCTGCATCCACAATATGAATAATCATGCGGGTACGCTCAATATGACGAAGAAACTCATGACCAAGTCCGACACCTTCGGAAGCACCTTCGATCAGTCCCGGAATATCCGCTACGACAAACCCTCTGGCATCTTTAAGATCCACAACACCCAGCATCGGCGTCAGGGTTGTGAAATGATAATTTGCAATTTTGGGTTTGGCATTGGATACCTTGGATAAAAAGGTGGACTTGCCGACATTCGGGAATCCGACCAGACCGACATCCGCAATCACCTTCAGCTCAAGGATCAGCTCCAGTTCCTTTGCATCTTCACCCGGCTGCGCATACTTCGGCGCCTGCATGGTTGAAGTGGCATAATGCATGTTGCCGTTTCCGCCGTGTCCGCCTGTCAGAAGTACAACTCTGCGGTTTTTTCCGGACAGATCTGCCACTACCTTGCCTGTTGATGCTTCCTTCAGAACGGTTCCTTCCGGAACCCGGATGGTAATATCCGCACCGGCATGACCGGAGCATCTGCGCTTACCGCCGTCTTCACCGTTTTCAGCCTTATATTTTCCGCCGAAATGAAAATCTGCAAGCGTATTAAGGCCATCGTCAATCACGACAACCACATCACCGCCCTTGCCGCCGTCACCGCCGTCAGGACCGCCGTTTGCTACAAATTTTTCACGCCGGAAAGATACATGACCGTCGCCGCCTTTACCGCTTCTGACAAATATTCTTGCTCTGTCTACAAACTCTGGCATTTCAAATCTCCCATCGATATTACTGAATACATTCTGTCTGATCTGTATCTATCATACCATACATTTAAAAAGGGCTCCAAACAAAAACTGTTTGGAGCCCCGAGTGATAATTCGTGATGAATTACTTGTTCTCAACCGGACGAACGCTGGCCTGAGTCTTATCTCTGCCCTTACGCTCGAATCTGAGTACACCGTCGGTCAGAGCGAATAATGTGTCATCGCTTCCGATTCCAACGTTAACACCAGGATGAATATGTGTTCCACGCTGTCTGTACAGAATATTTCCAGCCTTTACGAATTGTCCGTCAGCTCTTTTTGCTCCAAGTCTCTTGGATTCGGAATCTCTACCGTTCTTGGTAGAACCTACTCCCTTTTTATGAGCAAAAAATTGAAGGTTCATATTTAACATAAACTTACACCTCCTTGATCTTAATATTTAAGAACTTCTTACCGTACTGCCTGTAAATACTGTTGACTCCGAGTTCAAAGGACTGCATCAGCAGTTCTGTTTTCTCTGATATATTATTGGTAAAATGACAGGAAATAATTCCTGCATTTTCATCCGCAGACTCATCAATCCGGTCATCGGTCAGCTGATCGATGGAATTGATGGTATTGATCGTCAGAACTGAAAGCGCTGCACATACAACATCTTTACCGTAAGCGGCAAAATCTGCATGTCCGTTGCATTCAAATCCTCTGTACTTTCCTTCGGGTGTCTTCCAAATCGTAATATCTGTCATGTATTATTCACATTCAGTAACTAAAATTTCGTGCATCTGCAGATTGATCAGAGATTACATTGTAATCTTATCGATCTTAACCTGTGTGAAAGCCTGTCTGTGACCATTCTTCTTATGGTAGCCAGTCTTTCTCTTGTACTTGTAAACGATAACCTTCTTGCCACGGCCCTGATCCATTACAGTAGCGTCAACCTTTGCTCCTGCAACATCTCCTGCAACCTTAAGTGCAGAATCGTCGTTTACTGCGATAACCTGATCAAATGTGATCTTCTTGCCAGCTTCAGCTTCAAGCTTCTCAACTTTGATGACATCGCCTTCGGAAACCTTGTACTGCTTTCCACCTGTTACAATAATTGCGTACATGAGGTACCTCCTTCTCTCAAAAACTCGCTAACTATGGCGGGGTTCACATATAAACGGACCCACTTATGCCTCGTTAAGCGGCATACTTGATTATAGTATCACTGGATATTCTGATTGTCAATAAGAGATTTACCTTTTTTCGATCTTGTCAGTTCTGCAATTCCCAACCCTGTAAAGTCGGCAAACTGCACCCGGACAGGATCCAGAAGCGCAAGTCTCTCAATTTCCGACTGCAGTCTTTCATAAGCATCCGGATCATCCATATTGATAAAATCGATCATGATCATCCCGGAAAGGTTTCTGAGTCTGATCTGGCGCAGGCTTTCCGCTGCCGCCTCCAGATTGATCTGCTCGAAAATGTTCTGCTTCCCGGTAATGCTTTTTCCGGTATTCACATCAATGACATTCATTGCTTCCGTCTGCTCGACAACGAGATAGCCGCCGGATTTCAGCCATACTTTTTTCTGCAGGCATTCTTCCATTTTGGAACCGAGTCCGTACAGCAGTTTCAGGTTTGATTCTTCCGGATCATGATATTCTGTTTCCAGTTCCGGATGCATGCGGAGCAGATCGGTCTGCAGGATCATAGTTCTCATGGAGGAATCATCTGTCAGAATCTTTCCGGCCTTTGCATCTGCTCTTTTACAGAAATGATAAAGATTCATCAGATGGTCATTGACCGACAGTACCGCATCTTTACGGTACAGAACACTGTACAGACAAAGCTGGCGTCCTCTGCCGAGCAGTTCCTGTATTCTGTTTAAAGTGCTATGGATGTCTGCATAAACGTCGTCAAGTGATGTCCCTTCATTCCCGGCTTCTGTCCGCAGCAGAATTCCATAATCTTCTGAAAAAACAAGTGCAGGGCCATGCGCTGATTCTGCCGGCGCTTCTGCCTTCAGCTTCTCCCGCACCTCCCGGATCAGATACTCACGCATCTGCCCGCTGAGCTTTAAGGAACAGCCGACGCCTTTTTTCCCGAGCGTCAGCACGCAGTATCTGCCGGCAAGTGCAAGCTGACAGGTCAGGTGCGGCTGTTTGGTCTTCAGAGCGGCAGATCTGATCTGTACAGCCACGTCATCGCCGCAGCGAAGACGGTCTCCCTCCTGAAACGTACGGTTTAAAACAGCCTTCGGCACAACATCCTTCAGCGACAGATATCCGGTCTGTTCCTTATCATAGCGGATAAATGCCGCATGAATATTTTCCACGATATTTTCAACCCGGCCGATCCGGATTTCATCCGTATGATCATCCGCTTCCCATTCCATATATTCCAGACGATCGTTAATCAGTGCGCAGTAAAGCCATTCCTGATTCTGCTGCGTCACAAGGATCTGATTCATATATACACTCTTTTCCCGGAGCCCTGTGCGTCACAGATCAGGGGCTCGATATAGGTGCCCCTGTCATCTTCTGCCTGCAGATAGGTATCCATACGGTGTACCTGCAGTGCAAACGGCTTAAGCTCCTCATTCTGCGTATGCAGAAAGCTTTCGATTACCAGTGCCGGCTTGATATGATTGATACTGCCGGCCTTGACCAGCATGTGAATCTGATGTGCCGGCGTAACCTCCATTCTGAAGATCAGCGGCTTCATATCGATGACATGCTCTCCTGCCTTGCCTTTTTTGGTTGCTTCCAGATGGTCCTGCGCATAATATTCCATCAGAAGTTTTTCCCAGTCACAGTCCGGCGCCTTGCCTTCACGGAAAGATACCATATATTCCGCAGCAGCGACCACGGTCATGGCCTTTGGCGTTACTTCCGGGAGCTGCCTGCCATCCAGAATCACGATGCCCTCGTTCATTGCATCGTTCAGACGGCTGATCACGTCTTCAAGGTTCTCCATACTGTTCAATGTCATGTCCAGGTATTCACCGTCACTGGTCGAACCAACGCCCAGCGGCAGGGCAAAAGACAGTATCTGGTGCGGGCTGTAGCCTTCTGAATATTTAATGTCAATTCCGGCTCTCCGGTTCACCTTCTGGAAATAACGCATGACGTCCAGATGACCGATGAAACGGATCGGACCGTTTTTGGAAAATTTCAGTCTGATCTTGATCATTTCTTTTCCTCCATGCAGACACCTACGCCATAATGTCCTGCTCCGCATCCCATACATTTCTGTCTGCAGTTCGGAGATACCGTTTCTGCAATGGCATTCTGCCATTCACGGTACAGGAACTTCTTATTCACGCCGCAGTCCAGAATGTCCCACGGAAAGATTTCATCTTCATACCGTTGTCTTGTCGTGTAGAAAAAGGGATCGACACCATCTTCCTTAAAGGTTTCCATCCATGTGTCAAAACGAAAATATTCGCCCCAGGCGTCATAAATACAGCCCTTTTTATAGGCGTCCAGAATAACACGGCAGAGTTTTCTGTCACCGCGTGCCAGAATTCCCTCCATCATGGATGCATCCGCTTCATGCCAGTTATATTTGATATGCTTCTGATTCAGCTGCGCCATGATGCCGCGCCTTGTCTGATTGGCCTTATCCAGGAACTGCTCTTTGGTATTCATCGGTGCCCACTGGAACGGTGTAAACGGCTTCGGAACAAAAAATGAAGTGCTGGCCACAATTTCAATGGTTCTGCCGCCTCTTTTTTCCTTGGGAAGTGTATCAAAATACTCTGCTGCAACCTTGTTGGCGATATCGCCGATGCCCAGAATATCTTCCTCTGTCTCTGTCGGAAGTCCCAGCATGAAATACAGCTTTACACGGTTCCATCCGCCTTCAAAGGCCTTCCGGGCACCGCCCAGAATGTCTTCTTCTGTCAGACCCTTGTTGATGACATCGCGAAGCCTCTGAGAACCTGCTTCCGGGGCAAAGGTCAGTGAACTCTTACGGACATCCTGCACCTTGCTCATGACATCGAGAGAAAAGGCATCAATTCGCAGTGACGGCAATGAAATATTGATTTTGCGGTCTCCGCATTCTTTGATCAGAAAGTCTACCAGTTCCGGCAGCTGTGAATAATCGCTGGAGCTTAAGGAACTTAAGGAAATTTCCTCCTGTCCGGTACTCTGCAGCATGCGAAGCGCGTACTGCTCAAGCACCTTTACGTCACGCTCACGAAGCGGACGATAGAGCTGTCCTGCCTGACAGAATCTGCAGCCGCGGATACAGCCGCGCATGATTTCCAGAACCACACGGTCCTGTGTTGCCTTGATAAACGGTACCACCGGATCCATCGGATAATATGCCTCTGAGATATCCGTGCACATTTCCTTGGTTACATGGGAAGGGATGCCGGTCACATTCGGCGTCATCGCCTTAATGGTTCCGTCCTCTTTATAGGTTACGTCATACAGGGAAGGTACATAGATTCCAGGCAGTTCTGCACACTGAACAAGGAAATCCCGGCGGGATGTTCCGTCTTTTTTTGCCTTCTCATACAGGTCAAAAAGTGTACGGTACATCGTTTCACCTTCACCGATGTAGAACAGATCGAAAAAGTCTGCAATCGGCTCCGGATTATAGCTGCAGGGGCCGCCGCCGATGACGATCGGATCCTCCCATGTACGCTCTGCGGTAAGAAGCGGAATACCGGACAGATCCAGTACCTGCAGAATATTTGTATAGCACATTTCATACTGAAGCGTGAATCCCAGAAAATCAAATTCTCTTACCGGGTCCTGTGATTCCAGCGTAAAAAGCGGTATATGCTTCTCACGCATGATTCTGTCAAGATCCACCCAGGGAGAATAGACTCTTTCGCACCAGACATCCGCATAGGAATTAAACAGTCCGTACAGAATCTGTATGCCAAGATGTGACATGCCGATTTCATACACATCCGGAAAACAGAATGCAAAACGCAGCTTCACGTCCTCTTTATTTTTTACAACACTGTTGATTTCACTTCCGATATAACGCTCCGGCTTATCGACACTCAGCAGAATATCATCCGAAAGCGCAAGTTTTTCATTCATATCCATATTCCTTTCCGTCTGATCTGTCTCCAAAGCAGTTCAGACGCCTGCTTTTTTAATGTAACATAGGTTATGATAATCTGCAAATCACAGGCATTTTTTCATTCACCGATCTGCTATAATCAGTTACAGGAGGTCCTGATGTATGAAAACTTTCAGAAAAATAATAACAGCCATGCTGCTGTTCGCCGTATTTACCCTTACTTCATCATTTTCTCCGGTGACCTGCCTTTCTGTAAACGCTTCTGCGTCCACCACCGCAGTATCATAGAATGGTCAGTTATCTGTGAAAAAAGGTACCCTGTGTAATCAAAGCGGGACTCCGGTAAGAAAAGTGTTTCCCATTGATCCTGATCCGGACGCTGCTTACGGCTATATCAGTGCTTCCTGCTCTATCTCCATATTTTCCATTAAAATACATGCTTTAAGATCAGCAAGTTCCGGAACATCGATCTTTTCAAGTTTCATACGTTTATCAGGATCAAGAGGTATTCCGTATCCGCGAAGAAGTGCTGCC
>CAYMBY010000037.1:0-5459 GCA_964388815.1 uncultured Butyrivibrio sp.
AACCATCAAGACACGCGGAACAGATGGTAAGATTTACGAGTAATTAAATAAATGACGCCCCGCTGCATGCAGCGGTGCGTTTTACTTCTGATCCATGCATTCGCGCATGGAATTGTTTATAAATTAATTCATATTGCCTGAACATGCTCCAGTCATCCGGATGATTCTCATTTGTTGTTCATATAAAGTATATTTCATCGGTTAGCGGTTTCAGAAGCCTGATCCGTACTGGAAGCCAGACTTAATTAGCATTTCGCCGAAAAAAGTCCGGGAATAGCAGGAGTCTGCGGCTGTTCGGAAGCCTGATCCGGGACGGAAGCCAGACTTAATTAGGGTTTCGCAGGAAAAAGTCCGGGAATAGCCGGAGTCTGCGGCTGTTCGGAAGCCTGACCCAGGCTGGATGATAATTGAAAAACGGATGCGAGACAGGATTGAATCAAACAGCAAAGATGTGAAGCAGCAAGGATATCAAATCATGAAGAAATAAATCATAAAGAAATAAATCATGAAGAAATAAATCATGAAGAAATAAGTCATATAGGTATAAACCATAAAAATATGAAAAGTGAAAGAGGAAAAAGAATGAATAAATTTGTTAGTGAGTTAAAAGCGCAGCAGGAAGAACTGGAGGCAGTAATCAGATACGCAAACCAGATATTAAAGAAAGCACCGGAGGGCTCACTTCGCGTTTCACATGAGGATGACAGGCCACAGTATTACCATCGCACAACGGATCAGGAGAATAATGTCGTGATGACTTATCTTAGAAAAAGGACTTCGATGGACTTGATTCAGAGTCTTGCACAGAAAAGTTATGCGCAAAAACTTCTTACAGAAGCTTTGCATAAGAAGCATGCAATTGAGCGCTTCAGCAGGTCGCCGGGAAATATGGAAGAACTTAAGAGCGTATATGAGAAATTGTCTCCGGACAGAAAGAGTCTGGTTATTCCCTATGAACTTCCGGAGGAGGAATATGCTGTCATATGGCGGAAGCAGGAGTATCCGAAATTCTATATGCCGGAAGAAGATGAAGAAGGCAGTGACTCCGGAATTTATACCGAGAAAGGAGAACGGGTGCGCTCTAAATCAGAGAAGATTCTTGCAGATAAATTATATATGATGGATATACCCTATCATTATGAAAAGCCGCTTCCTTTGAATGGAGCAGGCGTTGTGCATCCTGATTTCACGGTACTGAATAAAAGAACACGCAACGAGTACTACTGGGAACATCTTGGAATGATGGATTGCCCGGAATATGCTGAGAAGGCAGTGCTGAAAATAGAAGCATATGAAAGAAACGGATTTTTTCATGGAGACAGATTGATTCTGACATATGAAACACAGAATCATCCGATCAATCTGAAAATGGTAGAAAGGTTGATCGGAAGATATCTGATGTGATGCGTCTTTATATGCCGCAGGTCATGAATTACAGCATCAGTTCCTGACCGTGCACACGAAGCCATTGTCTGCATTCTCTGTAGTCAGGCATAACAGACTCCACGGTCTTCCAGAATGCAGCGGAATGATCCATGTGAATCAGATGGCATAGTTCATGAACGACAACGTAATCAAGAATGTGTGGCGGAGCCAGCATCAGGCGCCAGTTAAAGGACAGTGTTCCATTGGAAGAACAGCTACCCCAGCGGGTTTTCTGATCCCGGATGGCGATTCTGGTGTGATGGACACCCATCAGCTGTTCATAATACTGAACGCGCTTGGGAAAATATTCAGATGCGGCGCGGCGGTAGCGCTTTTCCAGAAGCGTGCGCTGTGCATCAGTATATTCAGATTGCGGTTTTGCAGCAAGCAGGCGGAGCGCTTCCGTGCGCCTCGAAAGGATCCAGTCCGACTTCTCCTGCAGAATCTCTGCAATTGCAGAAGCAGGAGCATAAAGCGGCACACGGAGTGTGATCGCGCCACCGGCATCTACAGAGATTGAATAGCTGCGGCGTCTGCTTTTTATGACTTTACATGGAATGGATTCATGCGTGCCGTCAGGGTGCGTTGTATTTAAATGATATTCAGATTCAGAAGTGTATCTGTTGATTGCCATGAAAAAATCCTTATGATTTTGAAATTGTGGTAACCACTAAAGTATCACAGCAATCTGACATCCTGTCAAGCTGACGCAGGGGGATTTCCTGGTGCAGAAAATTCAACAAAAAACAGGAAGGGATCTTGGAAAAGCTGTCAATTGAAAATAAGGGACAGAGTCGGTAAAATAAACAGGTAATGAACAACCGGTTGCGCAACGGATGAAAAATTGCGCATCAACAAAAGAAGTAAAAAGAACAGAACCAAAGAAAACAGAAGCAAAGAAAGCAAAAACAAAGAAGACAGAAGCAAAGAAGGCGGAGGGCGTATGAAGAAAAAATGGGGAAAAGCCGCGGCAATCTTACTTGCGGCAGTCATGACAGCGGGGACGGTGTTGGGATCCGGCGCCTGTAGCATGACAGCAAAGGCAGAGACGAAGGCAGATGGAATTACCATTGCCAATACTTCATTTGAGAGTGACATCTGGGGATCGGATGCCGGATGGACAGTGAATGTTTCAGACTGGAGTGCTACCGGAGCGAATATCAGTACATATACGTATGCGACGGACAGCTACATGAGTCTTCCTGCGGATCAGAGTGCGGGCGGAATGAAGTTCTGGTTCGGAAGCGGAGCAGGGATCATGACGATCAGCCAGAAGGTATCGATTCCGGCAGGAACCTACACGATTCAGGCAGATGCAATGGGATCCGGAGCTGATTTCAGCGTATTTGTGAATGATACATGCGGTGATGCCGTGAAACTGACAGGATACAATAACTGGCTGGATGGCACGGTTACGTTTACAACAGAGCAGGATCTTACCGATGCAACGATCGGTGTGAAACTGAATGTGGACAGTGCAGGCTGGGGATATCTGAATTCTGTTACGGCAACGAAGAAAGCAGATGATGATACTGCAGTGGATGCGGGAATCTATGTACAGAAGGTGGATGGCCTGTCCAAAGACTTTATCACAGGTGCAGACGTTTCTTCCTATATTTCGGAGAAGAACAGCGGGGTGACATACTATGATGATCAGGGGAATGCGCTGGATGACCAGGGATTTTTTGACCTGCTTTCGGACAGCGGCATGAACTATATCAGAATCCGTGTCTGGAACGATCCGTATGATGCAAACGGCAATGGCTATGGCGGTGGTAACTGCGATCTGAATAATGCAGTAAAAATCGGCAGGCTTGCGACCAAAGCGGGGATGAAGGTGCTGATTGATTTCCATTATTCGGATTTCTGGGCTGATCCGGGCAAACAGAAGGCACCGAAAAGCTGGGCATCAATGACAACGGATGAGAAGGCGGCTGCACTGAAATCATATACGCAGGACAGTCTGAATACGCTGCTGGATGCAGGCGTTGATGTCGGCATGGTGCAGATCGGGAATGAGACCAATAACGGTATTGCGGGTGAGAGCAGCTGGGATGGTATGGCGAAGATGTTTTCTGCGGGAAGCAGTGCAGTCAGAACCGTTGCAAAGAGCAGCGGTAAGACCATTCTCGTGGCAGTTCATTTCACCAATCCGGAGACCAGCGGAAGGTATGCGGGATATGCGCAGAAGCTGAAGGACTATGGCGTAGATTATGATGTTTTTGCCTCATCCTATTATCCGTACTGGCATGGCTCACTGAGCAACCTCACGAGTGTGCTGTCAGACATTGCACAGACCTATGGGAAAAAAGTTATGGTAGCCGAGACGTCCTATATTCATACGCTTGCAGATGGAGACGGCATGCGGAACACAGAATATGAGGGAAAAACGGGTGATGCATGGAACTTTGATTTCTCTGAGCAGGGGCAGGCGAATTCGGTAAGAGGCGTGGTCAATGCGGTAGCATCAGTGGGTGAAGCAGGAATCGGCGTCTTTTACTGGGAACCGGCATGGATTCCGGTGCATGTTTATGATCAGAGCGCATCAGATGCATCGTCAGTGCTGGCAGAGAACAAGGCGGCATGGGAAAAATACGGCTCCGGCTGGGCAACTTCCTATGCAGGAGATTACTGCGCAGATGCAGCGGATGGTTATGGCGGATCTGCGGTAGATAATGAAGCACTTTTCGATTTTAACGGTAAACCGCTTGAGTCACTGAAGATCTTCAGTTATGTCAGAACGGGAACCAAAGCAGAAATTACAGTAACTTCCGTAAAGGCGGATGATGTTACGGCAGAGCTTGGGAGTACGATTACACTTCCTGAGACAGCAACGGTAAATTATTCGGATGCTTCCACATCACAGACGAGTGTTTCATGGGATCAGGCAGAACTGAAAGCTGCACAGGAAAAAGGCGTCGGCACCTATTCAATTGACGGAACGACAACGGTAAACGGAAAAACGTACAATGTTACCTGCAAACTGACCATCAATCCGGTTAACCTGATAAAGAATCCGGGCTTTGAAGACAGCGATATGAGCGCATGGACGATTACGGATACAGGGGATGCGGCAGCAAGAAAAGATGACAGCAGCAACGTCAGGACAGGTAATTACTGTCTGAAATTCTGGGATGACAGTGCAGTGGCATTTACGGCAGAGCAGAAGGTGACGCTGGATCGTGGCGTATATAAGCTGGGCACCTATCTTGAGGGCGGCGATGCAGGAGATCAGGCAGCATTCAGACTTTATGCACAGACAGGCGGTGAAACAAAGAGCACGGATACCGGCGTGAGCGGCTGGAAGAACTGGGCCAATCCGGAGGTTACAGACCTGACAGTCACAAAGGATCAGACAGAAGTGACAATCGGCGTCAGTGTAAAGGCATCGGCCGGTGCGTGGGGCGCATTTGATGATTTCTATCTGTACAGGACAGGGGATGCGGCGCCGGATAAAGAGACAGCGGTAGACGGCGTTTCGCTTGAAGAGGACGATGTCAGCATGGTAACCGGGGACAATACGCAGCTGCATGCAGTCATTTCACCGGATAACGCGGCAGATCAGGATCTTACCTGGGAGAGCAATAAAGAAGATGTTGTAACCGTAGACGGAAACGGACTTCTGAAGGCAGTATCTGCAGGAAAGGCCAAAATCCGTGTTTATGCGGCAGACGGCAAGTATAAGGCAGACTGCAAGGTAACGGTGTATGATCCGATTGAAAGCGTTTCGTTTACCAAAGACACCCTGACATTGAAGACGGGAAAATCAAAGACATTAAAGGCAACGATCAGCCCGTCCAAGGTGATCAATGATCACATTTCCTATGAAAGCAGTGATCCGTCAGTAGCGACAGTAGATGAAAACGGACAGGTAACGGCAGTTGCAGCCGGAGAAGCAACCATCACAGTGACGACTGAGGATGGCGGATTATCCGCCAGCTGTGTGGTGACAGTGGAATAAGAAAAAATGAATGAGATCAGATAAAAAGAAGAAATGGAAAAAAGGAGCAGGCATTACGCCTGCTCCTTTGTCG
>CAYMBY010000038.1:0-13803 GCA_964388815.1 uncultured Butyrivibrio sp.
TTAAATATTAATCTGGGTTATAATAAAAATATCATGAACCGGTGCAGGAAGCTGAAAGAATATGCAACATTCATTGCCTGCATCAGGAAATATCAGAATGAGGAAAAGGATATCCGCACGGCAATAGATCTTGCAGTGGAAGAATGTATTGCCGGAAATATTCTGGCGGATATTTTAAGGGATCAGAGACAGGAGGTAACGGATATGCTGCTGACTGAATATAATGAGCAGGCGCATCTGCAGAGCGAGCGCGAGATTGCAATTGAAGAAGGAAAGCAGATCGGGGAAGAGATCGGAAGAAAAGAAGGGGAAAAAATCGGAAAACAGATCGGAAGAAAAGAAGGAGAAAAAGTCGGAGCAAACCAGCTTGGAAAGCTGATTTCCGCATTGCTCTCAGAAGGCAGGACGGAAGATGCGGCCAGAGCGGCTGTGGACGAGAAGTTCAGAGAACAGATGTATCAGGAATACGGGATTGGGAAACCAAAGAAGTAATTGAATTATAATTTTGTCTGCATTTTCTACCATCATTAGCAACAATTCAGGGAGCATATAGATTTCCATGGAAGAGACCAGAATCAGAGAACTGGAAGAATTGAACAGATATTATCAGAAGAATGGCAGCAGCATTGTGGTCATGTATTATCTGCATGGCACAGATCCGCTGCCTCTTTTAAATGACTATACAGAGGGGCGCGGCTGCGCCTATTATCTGGGAAGGCCGGCATCTGACCGGCAGCAGCGTCATCTGTGGGGAATCGAACTGCGTGCAAGGGGACTGCAGATCGGCCAGTGGCCTGCGTATACGGAACTGCTGGAAACGGTCCGCAGGGCAGCAGGGGATGAACCGCTGATCCTGATGATCGAGCATTTCGAGCAGCTGCTGCATGACGGGAGCGGCTTTATGAAGGCACTTCAGGCAATGGTGTCCGACCGGCAGCAGAAGAGAAGAACGATTGTGCTGCTGATGACAGATGAAGCGATCTGGGTTGAACAGCATATGATCAGGCAGCTGGGAGATGACGCGCATGGAATCAGCGGACTTTTAAAGCTCCGTGAAATTCCCTTTTATGAGATGCGTGCAGCATATCGCCAGATGTCCTTTCAGAATGTGTTCATGACCTATGCGGTGCTGGGCGGGCAGACACAGCGATGGAACGTACTTGACAGGAAACGGAGCTTCAAGGACAATATCTGTCAGCACCTTCTGACCGGCGGGAGCAGTCTGCAGATACAGCTGCAGGAGATGATCCGCAGGCCGCTTCGTGAGCCTGCGGTTTACAATACGATTTTATGCGAGCTGGCAGCAGGCAGCGGGAAGCTCAATGACCTTTATCATGCAACCGGATTTTCAAGAGCCAAGATCGCCGTGTATCTGAAGAATCTGATGATGCTTGAACTCGTGGAAAAAGTTTTTTCCTTTGGAAATACAGGAATCGAGAATACGAAAAAAGGCGTCTATCGCATCAGTGATCCGCTGCTTTCGTTCTGGTTCCGGTTTGTCTATCCGAATGAAAGCAGTCTGAAAATGATGCCTTCGGACAGGTTTTATGATATATTTATATCTGCCGGTCTGCAGAGTTATCTGGACCGCTTTTTTGCAGAGGTGTGCCGGGAATGGCTCTGCCGCCTTGACAGGGAAGGAAAGCTCCCGATTCACATCAGCGAGCAGGGAGAATGGGCAGGAAAGACCGGAAACATTGATATTGTGGCACAGTCGGAGAATGGAGATACGATTCTGGGAATCTGTTCCTGGAAGCGCACGCTGACAGGAGATGATTTCGCCTGGCTTCTGGGCTGTGAGCAGAAGGCCGGACTGACCGGAAAATATCTGTATTTCTTTTCCGGAACAGGATTTGATACTGCGCTGACGAAACTGGCAGGCAGTGAAAACGGAAGAATCAGATTGGTAGGTATGGAAGAATTACAGAATGAGTAAAAGCGTATATATTGCAGAAAAGCCGAGTGTGGCCAAGGCGTTTGGTGAAGCGCTCGAGCACTGCTATCATTATAATTACAGAAAAGCGGACGGCTACTGGGAGTCGGATGAAGCCATCATTACCTGGTGCGTCGGGCATCTGGTGACAATGAGCTATCCGGAGGTCTATGACGAGAAGTACAGAAAGTGGTCGCTGGAAACGATCCCTTTTATTCCGGAACAGTTCCGGTATGAAGTCATAAATGATGTCAGGAAGCAGTTTAATATTGTCAGCGGACTTCTGACAAGGGCAGATGTTGACACGATCTATATCTGCACGGACTCGGGACGTGAGGGAGAATACATTTACCGTCTGGTGGATGAGCAGGCACATGTCGAAGGCAAGATCCGCAGGCGTGTCTGGATCGATTCACAGACCGAAGAGGAGATCCTGCGCGGAATCAAAGAAGCGAAGGATGATTCTGAATACAACGCACTCGGTGCGGCGGCATATCTGCGTGCCAAGGAAGATTATCTGATGGGCATCAATTTCAGCCGGGCGCTGACGCTCAAATACGGCTATTCGATCAAGACATATCTGAACAGACCCAAATGCGTGGTTTCTGTCGGACGTGTCATGACGTGTGTGCTGGGCATTGTGGTAGACCGGGAAAGAGAAATACGTAATTTCGTCAAGACACCTTTTTACCGGGTCATGGCAGGACTGGACTTCGGCAACCGCACAGGCGATGCGGAATGGCGTGTGACAGAGCAGAGCAGATACTTTAATTCGCCGGAGCTTTATAATGAGAAGGGCTTTAAGGAAAAAAAGAGTGCGGAGAGCCTGATCGCCTCTTTCGGACAGCTCCCTGTGGATGCGACCGTTGAGAAGAGCGAGAAGAAAAAGGAAGTCAAGAATGCGCCGCTCCTGTATAATCTTGCGGAGCTGCAGAATGACTGTTCCAGATTCTTCAAGATCAACCCGGACGAGACGCTGGCAATTGCACAGGAACTGTATGAAAAGAAGATGACGACGTATCCCAGAACGGATGCGCGTGTCCTGTCTACGGCGATTTCCAAGGTGATCAATCAGAATATCGGAGGGCTTCAGAACTACGGGCCGGCGGCAATCTATGCAAAGTCGGTGCTGCAGCACGAATCCTACAAGGGCATTGCAAAGACCAGATATGTAAACGATAAGGCGATCACCGATCACTATGCGATCATTCCGACCGGGCAGGGACTTCAGAATCTGAAATCCTTAAGCCCGACTTCGGCAAAAGTATATGAGATTATCGTGCGCAGGTTCCTGGCGATTTTCTATCCGCCGGCAACCTATCAGAAGGTGGCGATCACCTGGGCTGTGCCAATGCCGGGAACAGAGTTTATCGAGCATTTCTTTTCCAATTTCAAGGTGCTGACCGGTAAGGGATATCTGCACGTGATGGACTATTCTTTTTTCAAAAAGAAAGAGGATGCCCAGGCGGAAAGTCAGAACAGCTCCGGCAGCAGTGGCGGCAGTGCGGACGCAGATGAGAATGCGGAAGGCAGCGGCGATGAAGAAGAGGAGATGACCGATGAGGAATTCTTCGAAGAGCTGAAGAAGCTGAAAAAAGGCAGTGTCATGCCGCTGAAAGAGCTGAACCTCAAGGAAGGCGAAACGGCGCCGCCCAAGCGTTACAATTCCGGAACGATCATTCTGACCATGGAAAATGCCGGACAGTTCATTGAAGATGAAGAACTGCGTGCGCAGATCAAGGGCAGCGGAATCGGAACGTCGGCAACGCGTGCCGGAATCCTGACGAAGCTCGTCAACATCGGTTATCTGAATCTGAATAAGAAGACGCAGATCATCACGCCGACGCAGCTCGGGGAAATGATCTATGAGACAGTCACCTGTTCCATGAAGCCGATGCTCAATCCGGCGCTGACGGCCAGCTGGGAAAAGGGACTGACGGCAGTTGCAGAGGGGCAGATTTCGGAAGAGGAATATATGAAAAAGCTGGACGACTTCGTCAGAAGACGGACGATTGCAGCCAAGCAGAACGATTACCGCGGTATCCTGAATGCCAGATTCAATCAGGTGGCCGTCAATTATAAGAAGAAATGAGGCATGAGGATGGAAGAATTTACAGTAGCAAATATGTATGATTTGAATGAGACAATTGCAGCGGAGCTTTTTGACGGGGTAACGTATCCGTGGGAGGTACTGCCGAAGATCAGGGACTTCATCATAAAGCTGGGAGCGGTGCTTCCGGGTGACAGGTTCGAAGAGCGCGCACCGCATGTATGGGTCGCAAAGAGCGCGAAGGTATTTGATTCTGCATATCTGGGCGAATACTGCATCATTGATGAGGATGCGGAAGTCCGTCAGTGCGCATTCATCAGAGGCAATGCAATCGTCGGAAAGGGTGCGGTTGTCGGCAATTCCACAGAGCTTAAGAATGTGGTGCTCTTTAACAAGGTACAGGTTCCGCATTACAACTATGTCGGCGATTCCATCCTCGGCTATTTCTCTCATATGGGCGCAGGTTCCATCACTTCCAATGTCAAGAGTGACAAGAAGCTGGTCGTGGTCAGGAATGGCGAAGAGCAGATCGAAACAGGCTTCAAGAAGTTCGGAGCCATGCTGGGAGATCATGTGGAAGTCGGCTGCAACAGTGTACTCAATCCCGGTACCGTGATCGGCAGATGGACTAATATCTATCCGACATCCTGTGTACGCGGCTGCATTCCGGCCAATCATATTTTCAAGGATAAGGATCATATTGTTGCGAAGGTGGAAGCGTAAGACAGATTTTGATATTTTTTTAACGCAGGGACTGGATTTTTTACAGTAAGTATGCGAAAATAAGAACGGCGTACGCGTGACGCCATCTGCAGCGAAACGAAAGTAAATTCACCACGCTGATCTGCAGGTCATTATGCAAGTAGTTAAGGTGCTACTTTATAATACGAAAGGAGATTTCACATGATTTACACAAAAGAAGTCGAAGATATGTGCAAGGTTCATCAGGACGTGCATCATGGTTGCGCACCGATTCCTGAAGAAGCAAAATGGGTGAAAGCAAGAGAAGTAAAAGATATTTCCGGATTTACACACGGCGTAGGCTGGTGTGCTCCGCAGCAGGGTGCCTGCAAGCTTTCTCTTAACATTAAGGAAGGTGTGATTCAGGAAGCCCTCGTTGAGACAATCGGATGTTCAGGAATGACACAGTCCGCAGCAATGGCAGGAGAAGTTCTTCCGGGTCTTACCGTTCTGGAAGCTCTGAATACTGACCTTGTATGTGATGCAATTAATACAGCAATGAGAGAATTATTCCTTCAGATCGTTTACGGTCGTTCACAGTCAGCTTTCTCAGAAGGCGGTCTGGCAATCGGTGCCGGTCTTGAAGATCTTGGTAAGGGACTTCGTTCACAGGTTGGTACAATTTACAGCACACTTGAAAAAGGACCGAGATACCTTGAAATGACAGACGGTTATATGACTGATCTGGCTCTTGATGCTGATGACAATATCATCGGTTACAAGTTCATCAACTTTGGTAAGATGATGGACTTCATCAAACAGGGTATTGCTCCTGCTGATGCATATGAGAAGGCAAAGGGTCAGTATGGCCGTGTTGCTGATGCGGTTAAGTTCATTGATCCGAGAAAAGAATAATCGAAGGAGGAAAAAATAATGGCTTTATTTGAATCTTATGAAAGACGTATTGATAAAATCAATGAAGTACTTCAGAGCTATGGCATTTCTTCCATCGAAGAAGCTAAGAAGATCACAGAAGATGCCGGCTTAAATGTATATGATCTGGTTAAGGGCGTTCAGCCCATCTGTTTCGAGAATGCATGCTGGGCTTACACTGTAGGCGCTGCAATTGCAATCAAGAAGAACTGCCGCAAGGCTTCTGAAGCTGCTGCAGCAATCGGCGAAGGCCTTCAGAGCTTCTGCATCCCTGGTTCCGTAGCTGATCAGCGTAAGGTTGGTCTTGGCCATGGTAATCTTGGTAAGATGCTTCTGGAAGAGGATACAGAGTGTTTCGCATTCCTGGCTGGCCACGAGTCATTCGCAGCTGCTGAGGGTGCTATCGGTATCGCTACAAAAGCGAACAAAGTTCGTCAGAAACCTCTTCGTGTAATCCTGAACGGTCTTGGAAAAGACGCAGCGCAGATCATCTCCCGTGTAAACGGATTCACATTCGTTGAGACAGAGATGGATTATTTCACAGGTAAGGTTAAGATCATCAAGGAAGTTCCTTACAGCACAGGCGACAGAGCAAAGGTTAAATGCTACGGCGCTAACGATGTTACTGAAGGCGTTTCCATCATGTGGCACGAGAACGTTGATGTTTCCATTACCGGTAACTCAACCAACCCGACACGTTTCCAGCACCCTGTAGCCGGTACATACAAGAAGGAAAGACTTGAAGCAGGTAAGAAGTACTTCTCAGTAGCTTCAGGCGGTGGTACGGGTCGTACACTTCACCCGGATAACATGGCAGCAGGCCCGGCATCCTACGGTTTCACAGATACACTTGGCCGTATGCATTCCGATGCTCAGTTCGCAGGTTCATCCTCCGTTCCGGCTCACGTAGAAATGATGGGTCTGATCGGCATGGGCAACAACCCGATGGTTGGAGCAACAGTTTCACTTGCAGTTTCCATCGAAGAGGCTGCAACAGCTGGTAAGTTCTGATTAATGATATGAAATAATGACAGGAGTATCTGACGTATTTACGCCGGGTGCTCCTGTTTTTTATTCCTGGATTATCTGAATACTAAAGCTTCAGAAATAAAAAATATCAGTACAGGAAGGCATCTATGGAAATCCGGAAAAATATTTTTTCCAAGTGCATATGTATTGCTGTTCTTATCACCATGACAGGCGCGTCCTTATCCGGTTGCGGGAGATCGGCGGATCATGCATCTGTCGCTTCGCAGGCTTCATCCCCGTCCCGGACCAATTGCCGTTACCAGAGACAGGTTGTTAACACTGCCGACTTTATCCTGTCGCTCCAGTGTGCAAATGGTGCGATCCGTGATTGCAAGGGTGCAGATACGGTAAATACAGATTCGAATATGGAATATGCGCTGATCGGGCTCGGAAGTGCCTATGAGCTTACAGCAGACAGGAAATATCTGGATGGGGTAAAAAAGGGCATAAGCTGGCTTGCTGCCAGAGAATGCATGTCAGGAGAAAAATGGAAAGGCAGTTTCTGGTATCAGTACGATACCGACGGAAACCATCTTCCATGCGAAGAGAGCAAAAACGTTCTGGATGTACGGGGCGTTGATACGACAAGCGCTCTTTTTGTCTATCTGTTATACATGGATCACCGGATGGATCCTGATTCTGATCTGACCTCCAGATACAGGGACAATGCCGTTTCTGCGCTGGAGTTTATCCGGAATAATAATCTGGACACCGACCACCTCTCCCGAAGTTCATGGCAGAAGGATTCCCATGGAAACTGGACGCTGTACGACTGCAAATATTCTGCTGATCAGGGCGATGTCTATCTTGGTTTCTATGCTGCGGGTAAGTTATATCATCTGGACACATACAGAACCCTGGCTGCGCAGATCCGAACGGCGACAGAAGAGAAACTGTATGACGATTCGCTCGGACGTTACTGCACAGGCATTGAGGATCATGAGACCGATAAGCAGCTGAACAGTTTCGATCCCATTCAGTCGCAGGGCTTTCTTCCCTGGATCTTCGGATCTGATGCTGTGAATCGGCATGCCGTATCCTGGCTTTTGAGCAGAGTGCAGCCGGATGGAAGTATATCCTGCTATCAGGATGACCCAGGATATGCGCTCAGCATAGCGATGCTCGGTATGGGCGAAAATGCCGTTAACGGCAGGCAGCCGGCCGCTTCTTACCAATGGCTGGGCATGCATCTGTCAGATGCGGAAACGGGAGGCATTTATGACAGTTCGGAAAGCGCAGAGGAAGACTGCAATGTTGCCGGCTTATGCCTGATTGCCCTGACCCGGAGGCTTCCCTTTGAACAACCCATGATGTATGGCGTTACCCTGAATGATATTACAGCGGTTTCCGTTTCGGAAGTCATCAAAGGTCTTGATGCCATGGAGCAAAAGCCCACGGTGCGAGTCGTGATGCGGCCTGAACTCAGCGCGGCATCCTATAAAGACATATTAAAGTCACTGCATGAACATGCCTATATCATGTTATGCCCCTGTGACTCGTCGTATCTGAAAGATTACAAATCTGCCGACAGATACGTGGACAGGTACCGCGAATGTGTTGACGCGTTATCTCCCTATGTTGATATATGGGAGACCGGAAATGAAATCAATGGCGAGGGATGGACCGGTCTTTCCTCCGAAGAGGCTTCAGAATACATGTACAGTGCCTGGAAATATCTGTATTCGATGGGAATGACAACAGAACTGACTCCGTATGAATTCAGGCACGGAGATCAGTCAACAGACATGATCCCATGGCTGAAAAAATATGTCCCGCAGCAGATGCGGGATCATCTGGATCATGTACTGATCAGTTACTATGATGATGACAATGATGGCGTGCACGATGACTGGCAGTCTGTCTTTGATCAGCTGGCAGTTATTTTTCCGGATTCACGCATTGGCTTTGGCGAGTGCGGATTTTCAGAACCGCATGCTTATGATAAAGCTTTTGCACAGCAGGTTACCGCATATTATGGTCTGAAACCCTTTAATGATCATTATGAAGGCGGTTATTTCTGGTGGTACTGGCAGCAGGACTGTCTCCCCTGTGAGGACAATCAGGCCTGGAAAATGATTGCTTCATATGTGACCGTCGGCAGTTCAAGATGAAGATCAGGTGACCTGACTCTTTCCATCTACTCCCGGAACCGATATAATGTTAATAGTTTTAAACAGCTGACCAGGCTGAATCAATATCTGCCGGAGATAAATGATATGGATGAAGAGAAGTATCTGAAACTATTAAAGGAGAAGTTCCCGACGAAACAGTCTCTGTGCCGGGAGATTATCAACCTGAATGCGATTCTGAACCTGCCCAAGGGAACGGAACACTTCATGAGTGACCTGCACGGGGAATATGAGGCATTCTATCATATCCTCAACAACTGCTCGGGAGTCATCAAGGAGAAAGTCGCCCTTGTATTCAGGGATCAGCTGACAGATCTGGAACAGAAGGATCTGTGTACACTGATCTATTATCCCAAGGAAAAGCTGGAACTTCTTCGCAGCAAACGCAATCTTTCGCCCGACTGGTACCGTATGACACTGACGGAACTGATCGAGCTGTCCAGATTTCTTTCTTCCAAGTATACGAGATCCAAAGTCCGGAAGGCGCTGCCCGCCGATTTCTCCTACATCATAGACGAACTTCTGCATGCACAGAAGGACGAAGATGACAATCAGGTGCTGTATCACAGAAAAATCATTGATACAATTATCGAACTGAACAATGCAGATGAATTTATTGAGGCACTGGCGGTGCTGATCAAACGTCTGGCGGTCGATCACCTGCATATTGTGGGAGATATTTATGACAGGGGACCGTCTGCAGACAGGATCATGGAACTGCTGATGCAGTATCATTCGCTGGATATTGAGTGGGGCAATCACGATATTCTGTGGATGGGAGCGGCCTGCGGAAGCAGGACCTGCGTTGCGAACGTTGTCCGCAATAATCTGAAATACGGAAATACCGAGATTCTGGAACGGAGCTATGGCATCAGTCTCCGGAAACTGTACCTGTTCTCTGAGCATTTTTATCCCTCTGACCAGCCCGGGAAGCGGGCGTTTCATGCAATTTCCGTGATCCTGTTCAAGCTGGAGGCACAGGTCATTCGCAGGCATCCGGAATATCAGATGGAAGAGCATTTGCATCTGGGACAGATCTGTCAGGAGAAGGGAACGATCCGTATCGGGGAGAAAGACTATCCGATTGATGTCCGGCTGTTTCCGACCCTGGGAAAAGATGATCCGTATGCGCTTACACAGGAAGAAAAGGACATTGTGGAGGAGCTTGTGATTTCTTTCCAGAGCAGCCAGATCCTGCAGAAACATATACAGTTCCTGTATGACAAAGGAACCATGTACCGGATCTTCAATCAGAATCTGCTGTTCCATGGCTGCATTCCCATGGATGAAGACGGCAATTTTGAAGGCGTGACCATTAAAGGCAGAACCTATAAGGGCAGAGAATATCTGGATTATGCGGAGCAGCAGGTGAGAACAGCACGCAGCGCGGGCACTCAGGATGCACTTGATTTCATGTGGTATCTGTGGTGCGGTCAGAAATCGCCGCTGTCGGGGCGCAATGTGAAGCTGTTTGAGAAGGCCTATATCAAAGACGAAGCAGCCTGTGTGGAAGAAAAAGACAGTTATTTTCAGCAATACAGAAATGAGAAGGTATGCAATATGATTCTGCGGGAATTCGGGCTGTATTCCGAAAGATCGCATATTATCAACGGGCATACACCTGTTCTGACGATGAAGGGTGAACAGCCGATCCGCGCAAACGGCAGACTGATCGTCATAGACGGCGGTTTCTGCAGAGAATATCACAAAAAGACAGGAATTGCAGGCTATACACTGATCTTCAATTCACACGGACTGCGCCTTAAAGAGCATAAGCCTTTTGAGAGCATTCATCAGGCGCTGGATAATAATGAGGATATTGAATCCACTTCTTTTACCGTGGAAACAGAAGCAGATCGTGTCATGGTCAGAAATACGGATATCGGTGAAGAGATACAGGAGGAGATTCAGGATCTGAAGAAGCTGCTGGACAGTTATGACCGGTATGTGATATGACAGAAAATGCTTGATGATGGAATACATATATTTTTGGTTGCGAAAAGATGGTGATGAGATTATTATCAGTAATAAAGTTTTAACTAGGATATGAAATGTATTGGAGATATTTTCATGAGTGAAATGTCGGAAGTATCGGATACTGAATCAACAGGAGACCGGATTTCTGCGGAGCAGGGAGCCATCAGTCTTTTGCAGGAGAAGATCACAAGGCTCGAGGAGGCACTCAGAAAGCTTCAGTGTGAGTATAAAAATATAGAATCGCAGCAGACAAACCAAAGGCGCACTGCCACGGAGAAAAAGATATGGGCTGGGGAGCATTACAATGCCTATATTGGGCGCAGAATCCCGGAACTGATGGGTAAGTATTCAGCCTATAAGTGCGGGATAGAGGTTACTGCCGGCCGGATTGAAAATAAGATCAGTGCGCTGTCTGATGAGATTAAATGCCATCAGGACAGGATAGATGCGCTTCGGGCACAGATGCCATAAAGCAGACGGCAGGGGAGAAGACAGGAAGAATGGCAGAACAGACCGGGTACGGGGAAATATCCTGTAACGAGGCTGTGTATATGGGATTCATGGGGAAATTCCGTGATGATGCACAGGTACCGTCGGGAGCAGCATATACATATGAGGAATATGCCGGATCAAGGACGCTTGATGCATACAGAAGACAGCTGGAAATGCTGTCAGATACATTTGCGGATTTTCAGACCTTGTTTTTAAAAGATACGGAAGACATGCGGCTTAGCGGTAAGGCAATGTCAGACCTTGATGAGATCGCAACAAAGAGGCTGAAGGCCGGGAGCGGCTTTGCGGCACCGGAGAATCCGGCCGTGGGTGTCTATGAGTGGAAAAATACGCTTGATCTGAAAGTGGTTGTCCCCGGTGCAGAGATTATGCAGGGGGCGGCATGGTCAGGCGACGGGTACCATATACGATATGCTGATATACAGGAAATGCTGCAGACCGTAAACCTGCAGTTAAATATATGGAATGCGGCAGTGGAACAGGATGGGAGTGATGTCACTTCCTTCAATCTTTCCGGCTGCATAAAGGGTGCAGGCGCTGACAGCATGCGCGGGTATCTGGAGGATGTGCTGCTGCCGCTGGGAAGCACCATACAGGAAACACTCCGGAATTATCTCGGGAAACTGAACAGTTACCTGGAAGATTACAGGTTTATTGACAGTGCGGACGATGCTGAGCTTTCCACATATGAACTGACAGGGACGGCATATGACCATGATCATAAATGCATGGAGTTTCAGGATACAGCGAATGCAGTAAAGGGTATCCTGTGTGATATTGATGACATCATAGAGCTGGAACCGCCGGATCCCATGGATCTTGTCAACTGTTTTGATGACCTTGTAAAAGATATCAGAACGCTTCGTGACAGTTTCGTGCAGTATGAGGACTTCCATTATGAACAGGATTTTTCTGCGACAATGGAAGCAATAGACGCAATTTATCAGACGTCAAAGGCCAATGTCGAACACGACAGGAATGGTGTGCCATAAGCATCCGTACCGATACCGTGGCAACAGGTGTCACATCAGCACTGACAGGAAGCGACAGGATACTGACGGCAGACGCAGAACTGCGCAGAAAGATGCATGACGGACACTCCGTGATCAGACCGTGTGCGAAAGACAGCAGGAAGAAACTGGATGACCTGGAAAGTGCATACGCATCAGGGATGCTTGATGAAATACTCCGTATCCCGACCGAAATGCTGGCCGTCCTGGACAGGACGCGGACGGATGGAATGTACAATCCGCTCACACACAGGTTTGAAAAGCCGGTCGACCCTGTGTACCGGATCTGTCAGGCATATCATAAATGGAACGGCCGGAATGCGCAGAAAGCCCCTCTTGCCGGTTTTGCCGGGAGGTACAGCGTAAAATTCGGGACACAGATGCTCCTGATTGCAGTGCTGCATAATGCCAGCTGCCTCACAGAGGTTGGGACGGCAGTGGAGGAAGCCCGTCAGGCGATGATCTCAGAAGTCGCGCTGCAGGACATGACGAGGGAAGCAGCTGCACAGGCAGTTGAGCGGGCAGGGCTTGCAGCCGGAAGCAGAACCTTCATCACAAATGTGGGGAAACAGACGCTGCTGGACACAGCGGTATACACGACACCGGATGTCCTGTCTGATGTGGCTGCAGGAGAGAAGACAGAGGCGGTATTAAAACACGCAGCCGTTGATACGGCAGGCAATCTGCTCTTTAATACTGCAGGCGAAGGAATCAGTACAGTAAGGTCAATGGCAGGTGCGGTGCATGTCACCAATCCGTATGCAGGAGTGGAGGAAACGGCATACCAGGGCGGAAGTAAGACAATAAGTGAACAAATGCTAGAGACAAGTAGTGCTAAGCGCTGGGGGACATTGAATGATGGAACAAATCAAGGAATAAAACATTTTTCGGATTATTGGGATAAATATCCTGAAAGAATACCTTCGTTGGCACAACGATTGGGAGTTAACGCAGAAGATTTCCCAAACAATGTTAGTGGTTTTGAAAATTTTACGGAACAAGCTAACAAAGTGGTAGAAAATGGTATTAAGCGTGAAGTGAATGGAAAAAGTATTTATTATGTCGATGGGGTATCTAATCCTAAAAAAGGAGTAGTTGTTATTGTTAAAGATAGAAAAATACAGTCAATGATGCCAAGTGATTTAAAATCGTTTAATAAATTGCAATAAATAATATAGGTAATTGCGAAGCTGGAGTTGAAGTGATTTGCTTTTGCATAAGCTTTTAACTGTTTGATGATTCTATTGGCGAATTTGGGATTGCTTTCCGTAACCCAGGCTTCAATACCAGAGTAATCGAAGATAGTCATTACATACCTGTGAGGAGTTATTTTATTTTCAATAGCAAAGAAGCCTGTAAAGCAAAGTTTGTGGCGTTTCGCAAACGCCTAAATAAAGAGAGATGAGGATAATATGAAAGCGTATAGATTAATTAGTATTTCGGGAAGTGGGTATGAAAGAATATGCTATATAGAAGACAGCTTTACTAATACCAAATATTATGCGCATTTTCTAGAATACGATGAGTATCTTGAAGCAGAACAATTGA
>CAYMBY010000039.1:0-3686 GCA_964388815.1 uncultured Butyrivibrio sp.
TTCATTTTTTCAATTGCTGCATCTCTGGTCTTCCGCAGAGAAGTTTCATAAAATGCCCCGATGCTGTCCGGATCTGCGGAAGTATCCTCTTCCATTACCGCTTCCCCATGGCATAAGCCAAGATACTTTTCTATTTTACTGCCTTCTATTGAATCAACTGTTGTCAGAATCATATCAGCGTATTTCTGCTGCAACTGCATTTACTCTCTTCCTTTCTTCATTTCAGAAACCGGTCCAGTTCTCTGTCCAGAACCGGATTTCGCTTTACCTTCGGATGCTCAATGAGGCGCCCCTGTGCCATGACCATGCTGACATTCCGGAGTGCCTGAAGATCTTCAAGCGGATTCTGTCTGCATACGATCAGATCTGCGGATTTACCGGGTTCCACAGAGCCTGTGACGTCACCGATTCCGGCCAGCTGTGCATTACGCAGTGTTGCCGTATGGAGTGCAAATTTCTCCGAAACACCGACATACTTATGAAAGTTCACAAGTTCTCTCCAGAAATCATACTGTGAAATCCACGGACAGCCCACATCATTGCCGAGTGCTACCGGTATTCCGTTTTCCAGTGCCGCTTTGGAGCAGTTGATGATTCCGTCGAACACAACTTTACCGTTAAACTGTTCCACTTCTGATGCATTGGAAACAGACCGGTCAAAAAGTGCATACGGAAGTGCCGGTGAAATGGTCGTTGTCACAAACGCATGGTGTTCCTTAAACAGGCGGATGATCTCCTGCGTAGGTGCAGCGCCGTGCTCAATTGAATCCACACCGTTCTCAAGTGCAACCAGTACGCCCTCTGTTGACTCCACATGTGCTGCAACAATAAAACCGTTTTTATGCGCTTCGTCGCAGGCCGCCTTCACCATTTCCGGTGACATTTTCAGCTCACCCGGTACGCCCTTTGCCTTGGCATCCAGAACGCCTCCCGTGATCATCAGTTTGATAAAGTCGACATTCTGTCTTTTGCCCTTACGGACAAGCTCACGTGCTTCGTCGGCACTTCTGGCCGCTACCGCCACAGAACCTGCCATATGTCCTCCGGGAACGCTGATTCCTTCATTGCTGGTAATGATCCGCGGCCCGACCTGCCGCCCGCTTCTGATTTCATCTCTGACCTTTGAATCCAGATCACGAAGGCCGCCGACCGTGCGGATCGTCGTGACGCCGCTCATCAGCTCGATTTCGGCAAATTTCCGCACCATCATATGTGCAATCTTCGCCGTAACCGGATTGGAAAAAATCTTATCCGCAAGCGCTGCATTATCTCTCTGCTTTTTCTGCGGTTTGCCGTTTCCTGCCAGATGAACATGCATATTGATCAGTCCGGGCATGACATACTGTCCGTTCAGGTCAATCCTGCGATAGCCGGATATATCCGTCTGCTGCGGTCTGATCGCCTCAATTCTGTCTCCGTTTATCAGAATGATTTTCCCCGATACCGGCGCCATATCTTCCGTTCCATCCAAAATGATCCCGTTTACGAGTGCATATTTTCCCATCACGTTCATCTGCCGTTCCCGCCTTTCATTACATTCTGTATGATGCAGGTGTCAAAAGTACCTTTTGACACCCATGACGTCACGAATTGCTCCGCCCAAAAGGGCTCCCGCAATTCTAAAAACATTCGGAATCCGCTCTGCGAGCTACTTCCTCATGTTTTTGCGTGTCCAAGGTCAAAACGCTTTTCCTGCAAGCAGGAACGCTTTTTGACTTTTGACACTTACGTCATATTGTATTCTAGCATCATTTACACCACATGACTTAAACAATATTCAGAATATGCCGATATAAATCATAAAGATGCAATGGCATCTTTATGATCAAAGATGCAATGGCATCTCTATTTAAAGGAGCCCGCTTCGCGGGTTTCACAATAAAACGGAAACACGGATGTTTCTGCATACAGCATCTCTCCGCTGTATGCCCGTCACCGCCATACACCTTCGCCTGCACGGATGCCGGCAGAAAGGAGTGATCTGAATGAAAATCCTTGCATCAGATGTCAGTCTGCGTTCGCAGAACCAGTCTACCCGGATTCATCAGAAAAGTACCACATCAGGAGTCCGCATCTCATCCTCTGTATTCAGCCCGAAAGGAACGGACAACAGCGGTGTGCATGTCAGTCTTACGGACGACGCCGCACAAGAGACCCTGACGTCCTCCCATGAACACAGCGCCCTGGAAGAAAATACCTCCTCTGCCAGAATGCAGCAGGCTTATTCACAGCAGGCCGCCTATTCAAAATCCACCAGCACGGTTACTTCCGGAGACTATACCGTCCAGACTGCCGATACCATCAAACTGCTCCGCAAGCTGATGCTCATGCTGGCGCAGATGTCGGATCCGGCTGCTGCCGCACGGCTGAAAAAAATAATTGATAAACTGGAAAAATCAGAAGAAGATACACAGAAAAGCCTGCAGCAGTCTGCTTCTGCCAGCAGCACTTTATTGGAAACGGGTGCCTTTATATCCGGAGGAACTTCACTTTCTTCCGGCAGCACAGATTCATCCGCGTCCATGACCAGCGTATCGCAGACTTATCAGCTGGACGCTGAATATGAGAACTTTTCCTTCCAGGGAAGCGGCGCTGCACTGACAGAAGACGGACGGACCATTAATTTTGACACCGAACTGTCCATGTCACGCTCTTTCATGCAGCGGACCTTCACCTACGAAGAGACGGGCGGAAACCGCATCGCACAGCAGATTCTTGCTGATCCGCTGGTAATCAATGTCAGTGCGGATACCGCGGACATCGGCACACAGAAATTCTACTTTGATATCGACAGTGACGGCAAACAGGAATCTCTGTCCGGCCTTTCCAAAGGTTCCGGCTTCCTGGCCCTGGATAAAAATGAGAACGGCAAAATTGATGACGGCTCCGAGCTGTTCGGCACAAAGTCCGGTGACGGTTTTGCAGATCTGGCCGCATATGATGAAGACGGAAACGGATGGATTGACGAAAACGACTCTGTTTTTTCTCACCTGAAGATCTGGTATCAGAACGGAAACGACGCTCCTGTACTGATGTCCTTGAAGAGCCAGAATGTCGGCGCACTGTACCTTGGAAATGCCCGGACGCAGTTCAGCCTTAAGGACTCCGTCACAGGTGATCTCGCTGCCAGGATTCAGAAGACCGGTGTTTACCTCAAGGAGAACGGACAGGTCGGAACACTGCAGCATGTTGATCTGGCACTGTAAAAAAATTCATCCACAGTGCCGGCTCTTTTTTCAGATGTTTTCCACAATCAGAATCCCGCCGGGAAGGATTTCGCTTTGTTCCACGGCATGCGTGTACAGCACCTTTCCTTCCGCCCGGACCTTACAGCTGTTCTTTCCGGCATTGATCCACACCTCCAGACCTGTGCCTGCTTCATCCCTTCGTGCATAATGAAGCAGGCGCCGGTCTTCATCGCGTTCATGAATCCAGCAAAGACTCCCCTGCCGCGCTGCCACGCTTTCATTTCTTACTGAGATCAGACACTTCACCTGCGTTATCATGTCGTCATATTTTCCACTGTCAATTTCAGCCCATGGCATACACCTGCGGTTATAAGGTCCGTCTGCCCCTTCCATGGCGATCTCCGTTCCGTAGTACAGACACACTGATCCCGGCATGGTACACAATACCGCGAGCTGCTGCAGAAAGACATCATCGTCTCTGCAGCCGGATCTGGCACG
>CAYMBY010000040.1:0-10194 GCA_964388815.1 uncultured Butyrivibrio sp.
AACGGCGTAATCGTCTTACCCGTCAGATCATAGTCTTCCAGAAAGCTGTTAATGATATGCGGTGCAACACCCCACCAGATCGGAAAGCCGAGAAATAATTCGTCATAGCCTGCCATATCCGGAACACGCGCTGCAATTTCCACGCGGGAAGAAGAATCTTTCATTTCCACACTGCTTCTGCTCTGACTGTTGTTCCAGTTCAGATCCGCATCTGTGTATGGCTGCACCGGTCTGATTTCAAACAGATCTGCCCCCTGCTCCTTAGCCAGTTTCTCTGCCGCTTTCTTCGTTATTCCGCTTGCTGAAAAATATGCCACCAGTTTTTTACTCATTTCGTTTTCCGCCTTCCTGCTTTTTTTATTTCAGAATCAGCTTAAGGAACCGGTATACCAGTTCCTGCACAGGCTGCACTTCATATTGGACACCTGCCTGCTCCATTGCGTCACATTGTTTCCTGGTCGGATGGGTATATGGATAGATTCCGTAGGTAAATGGGAAAAAAGCATACCGGATCCCGTTCTTTTTTTCTTCACTGCAGTCCGGCAGGCATTTTTCCAGACACTCTGTAAACGCATCCATGGAACTGCGGAACGCTTTTTTGTATTCCACAAGCCGCTCAGTTCTGCTGTTTTCTTCAATCTCATAGAGATTCATCGCCGACACTTTAAGAAGTACAGTTCTTTTTTCCAGTGTTGCCGCGATCTGTCTGGCAAAATCGTCACAGCTATGTACCTTCTTCGAACCGGCGACCATCCGGAGATCCCTTGCCCATTCCTCGTATTCTCTGGTCAGAAGCGCCAGAAAGATTTCTTCCTTGGTCTCAAAATAATTGTAAATGGATGGTCTGGAAAAAGTTGTCTCCACACTGATATCCTTGATCGTAATATCCTTAAAGCCCTTACGCTGATACAGCTTTTCACAGGCACTTACAATTTCATTTTTTCTCTGATCTGTGAGTTCTTCTGATCCCTTTGGCATGGTATTTCCTCTCTTCTGTATGCACGTCTGATGATGCGCATACTTCGACATCGCATCAGTCTTATCTTAATCAATTTCTGACACGATGTCAAAGATTCCATTGTCTCTCTTTTCAGTTTTTCTTAAATGACAGGCATTTGCCGATCACATCACCGGTCCTTAAATATTCATAAGTCGGGAATTCGAACAGCACCGGCTTCATGTTGCGATAGCTGATCCTGCCGTCTTCTGTCAGGTTTTCTTCCTGCACATAGGTTCCGGTGAATTTCAGAACGAAATTATCAAAGCCGTTCTTCTCGTAAATATCTTCCACTTCACATTCGATGGAAAGGGGTGAAGCTTTGATCATCGGCGCGCCGTTTTCTCCCATTTCATATTCGAAAGCTTCTGACTTGTCTGTCTTTGCTCCGCTTACGGAACCGACATAATCCGCCTGCGGCAGCATTTCTTCCGATACCATGTTAATGGAAAGCTTTCCTGCCGCCTTGATTTTATCATTGATAAAATGTGCCTGTGCCAGACTGACCATCAGTCTGTCGTGGCTCATGATTCCGGTGTGGGCCACCAGTGTCCAGGTCGGTCTGTCTCCGTTCATTGCTCCGATCACAACAAGTGGTGACGGATAAAGTGCAAGCTGTGCTCCAAGATTCTTCTTCATATTCTGATTCTCTCTTTCTTTTGGTTTTAATCCGGTACGATTAATTGGTTTCTTTGGTTTGACTTTCATTCTGACATTGTGTCAGTTCTCATGTAAAAAAATAATTCATCCGTTTTTTAATGACACCGTGTCAGTAAAATCACTATACCATATTCTGACACGATGTCAACATATTTTTTTCTGACAGTCAGTGCACATGTTCTTCATGATGATGTGCTAGCCCCGGGCCAATATGCGTATGCTCGTGCTCGTGCGTGATGACTTCCTTCCGCAGGTGCCCGTTTACGATATGATAGACGATATGGCTGTGAATGTGACTGTGCCGGTATTTCAGCGTATCGATCACTGCCAGCAAAGATCCGGGGATCATGATGAGAAGACCTGCCGCATACATGGCAGAAAGATGCTCCTTCAGAATCAGGAAGGACAGCGCCGCGCTGATAAAGGGCGCCAGCGCATAGAATGCACTGGTCTTGGCTGCACCGATCACGCTCTGCGCTCTGATATAGGTGAAGATACTGAGTCCGTAGGCCACAAATCCCAGCAGCAGAGTCGCTCCCATAACCGGAACCGCCGGCACCTTTTCTCCGATGACAAGTGCAATGAGCAAGGACGCTGAGCCGGAAAAAAGCCCTTTCAGAATCACAATTTCATAGGTACTCTTATTCGAAATCATTCTTGTACAGTTATTTTCCAGTCCCCAGCAGGCCGCTGCGCCCAGCACCATCAGCGATCCGGCTGAAAAGTGCAGACTGGATGCGCCTTCAAAGGACAGGACCACGCTCGATGCCGTGACCAGAAAAAGCGCCGCCCACATGGTCCGTGATATCTTTTCATGAAAAATACCAAAGGCAATCAACGCCGTCGCTACAATTTCAAAATTGCCAAGGAGCGATACGTTCGCCGCTGCCGTCCGTTCCACACCGTTCATCAGAAGAATCGGTGCTGCAATGTCAAGCAGGATCATGCCGATCGTATAGGGAAGGTCAGCCCTGCTTAGCCTCTCTCCCGGTTCCCCCTTATCCTTCCGGCAGAAGTATAACACTGCGATGCCGACGCCGGCACCCAGATACAGAAATGCCGCCAGCATCGTCGGCCCCGCATACCGCATCAGTACTTTGGAAAAAGGTGTCCCCGCCGCATAAAATACCGCTGCCAGAATCGCCAGCAGAATTGCATATGTCTTTTTCACATTCATTTATTTTTTGCTCCCTCATGCTCCAGCAGCCATAAACCGCATGCCACAGCTATTCCCGGACTTTTTTCTGTAAATTTTTATTTAAGTCTGTCTTCCGCACCAGAGAAGACTTCCGGACAGCCGCAGGCCGCCACATTTCCCGGACTTTTTTCTGCAAATTCTTAATTAAGTCCGTCTTCCGCACCAGAGAAGACTTCCGGACAACTGCAAGACACCGTCTCCCTTTTTCTCATGCTCCAGCAGCCATCTTTTCTTATCAAGACCGCCTGCATACCCGGTCAGACTGCCATCCGCGCCGGTAACCCGGTGACACGGAACAATCAGTGAAACCGGATTGTGTCCCACAGCGCCGCCTGCTGCCTGCGCAGACATGCCGGAGATTCCCCGCCTTCCGGCCAGTATCTTCGCAATATCTCCGTAGGTCATCGTCTCCCCGTAGGGAATTGTCAGCAGAATCTCCCAGACTTCCCGCCGGAACGGCGTTCCTGTCAGATGCAGCGGCGGTGTGAACTCAGGTTCTGTTCCTGCAAAATACTGATCCAGCCACAACGATGTCTGTGCAAAAACAGGAAGTGGCGCCTCCATATGATGCGCCGCATCCAGTGTGTCCGCATAGTATTTCTGACCTTCGAACCACAGCCCGGTCAGCGCTTCTCCGTCAGCTGCCATCAGCATTTTCCCGATCGGAGAAATATATTGAAACGTATAGTCCATTCTGTCATTCCTCATGAAGCACAAACGAAATACCACGGGCAAGACGCAGGTCAGGCTCCCTGAAATGGTTTCCTTCATTCAGTTCAAAGGTGGTCCGGATTCCCTGCTGCAGATACAGTTCCTGCAGATTTCTGCAGACCGTCTCTGTCGTCTTCATATAGCGGTTTCTGGTTCTGGTCTCCCGGTTTCCCAGCGAAAGATAGATTGCAGAAGGTTTTTTCACAAAATCATGCGTCCTGCAGTACGCTTCAAATCCCGGATACCACACGGAACCCGATGCAGACACAATACAGTCAAACAGATCCGTCTGACAGGCGGCATACAGTGCAAACATCCCTGCCATGGAATAGCCTGCGAGCACGCGTTCTGTGCAGCGCCCTGCCAGACTTTTTTCTGCAGGGGCAATCGCCTCTGCCTGCAGCCATTTCAGATATCCGTCCGCCCCTCCGGTAAAATGATCCTGTGCAGAAACAACAGGTTCTGACGGCCATGGTGACAGATCACTGTCCCAGTTAATTCCGGAAACGGTGACCAGATGGAACTCCGGGCAGCCGATCTGTGCGCACTTCTCCAGAATGGCCTGTCCGTTCTCCATATATTCGTTGTCATACACAACCGGCGCTGTATGTCCGCAGTCATAGACCCGGATGACTTTGCCGTCTCTGCATGTTTCCGCTATGTTCATGCCTGCCTCCCGCTCATTCCAGATATGCCTTCAGGTCGCTTCTGATATCTGCCAGCGTTATGCTCCTCAGTTCCCGCTCCATCGCCGACTGCACCTGCCACAGCCGCGGGTCGAGCACATGATGAATGTTACGCCCGACCGGACACTGCTGACTCGGATTCTCATGGAAGTGAAACAGCCTTCCGTCCTCCACGCTCTCCACGGCATCATAAATGTCAAGAAAGGTAATCTGATCCAGTGGTTTTGCTATGCTGGCACCGCCGCTTCCTCTCGTCACTTCCACCAGCCCCGCACGCCTTAACTGTCCCAGTATATTCCTGATGATCACCGGATTGACATTTGTGCTGGCTGCCAGGAAATCGCTCGTTACCTTCTGGCTGTCTCCAAATGTATCAATACAGGCAAAAATATGAATTGCAAGTGTGAATCTGCTTGAAATCTGCATCGTACTCCTTTACCCGGGTCGCATTTACCGCTCCCGTCTGATGACCTGAACTGCTTTCTGTATCATACCATTTCCATGATGTAATATCAATTTTTACAACCAGGTAAAAAAAGGTACTGCCCTTCAGCACAACGGCTTAACAGGCAGTACCTTTTCATACAAGCTCATAACAGGTCATATTCATCACTGCAGTTCCATCTGCCTCAAAATCAATCTGATCCGCGTTCTGCTCCGTACAGATCAGCATTGTCAGCACCTGCTGCCCGTCATTTACGAACACTTCCGCGCTGTATCTGTCCAGAATGATTCTGAGTTTTAATTCTTCTGTATCTCCCGTCACCGGGCACTGTGCATCATGAAGCGCCGCTCTGCGGATGCCGGAATACTTTCTGTCCAGCGTCAGACGATGCAGACTGGCATCATAGGTAAGACTGCTGTAAAAAAGATGTTCCGCGCCTCCCCCGGTCATGGCAAAGCGCATGGTAAACCGCTTCAGTTTATTATACTCTGCATTTTCATCCGGCCGGATTGTCATTTCCAGATCCAGTCTTCTTCCGCAGATACCGTCCAGCTGTCTTCTGTCAGATATGCGTTCTGCCGTATACCTGACTCTCCTGCCATGCATCTGTTCCAGTTCCCTGACAGGGCTCTGCAGAAGTTTTCTGTTCTTCAGATGAAGTTCTCTTGGAAGACTCATCTGTCCGAACCATCCGGCGTCCTTTCTTCTGACCATACAGGTATCCCAGTTCTGCATCCAGCCGATCATGATTCTTCTGCCGTCTTCTGCTTCTACCGTCTGCATTGCGTAGAAATCAATTCCGAAATCAACCGTCTGCACCGCTTCTGTTCTGAACTCACCGGAAGCTGTATTCCCGATCAGACACAGCGTTCCGTTTCCCCCTGCAAATTCATCCGGTTCCGGCAGCATATCCTGCGGACTGGTAAGCAGAACTTTTTTCCCATCCAGATCAAAATAGTCCGGGCACTCCCACATTCTTCCAAAACGCCCGTCATTTCTGATCAGGATCTTATCATATCTCCAGCTGAGTGCATCTTCACTCCGGAACTGCAGGAGCTGTCCGTTTCCGTTCTGCGCACGGTTGCCAATGATACAGGTATAGCTGCCGTCCTTTTCCTGCAGGATCTTCGGATCTCTGAAATCCGCTCTGCTGAAGCCTTCCGGCAGATTTTTTCCATCAATAACCGGATTATGTTCATATTTCTGATATTCGATGCCGTCTCCCACCGCAATACATTGTGTCTGGCAGCTTTCTGCCTCTTCATCCGTTCTTTTCCCGCTGACTCCGGTATACATCAGCAGATGACGCCCGTCCGGAAGTGTAAGCGCACTTCCGGAGAAGCAGCCGCCGGCATCATAGAAAGCGTCCGGTGCAAGTGCTGCAGGCAGATACTTCCAGTGCAGAAGATCGCTGCTGACCGCATGTCCCCAGTGCATCGGCCCCCAATCCGTGCTGTACGGATGATACTGATAGAACATATGGTATTCACCATGGTACCGGCAAAAACCATTCGGATCATTCATCCAGCCGCATCTGGTTGACAGATGAAACAACGGTCTGTCGCTTTCCTCTATTTTCTTTTCTGCTGTCACTTCATACCTGCGCGCCCTGCCCAGGATTTCGCTTTCTTTTTCCATATCTGTCCTCAGTTACTTGCAGAAGCTCCCGCAGCCGCACCTGAAAGGCTCTTTTCGTACCTGTCATATGCGCTCTGATAAGCCTTCTGCAGATCCTCCATTCCACATGTATCGTTCAGCTTTGTAAGATATGCATTCCATTCGTCATCCGTCGGACCGCCATCCTTGAGCCATGCACATTCCTGCTCGGATACCGCATCCTGGAAGTCTTCCTTATACTGATCAATTGTATCGAGTTCATCACTGCTGTAGACACAGTCAATCGGGTACGTCGTTGTACTCGTCACGTACGGCATCCAGAAATCCTTCAGATCTGTCAGTCTCTGTACTGCACGGTCTTCCATCTTAAAGGTTGTCTTGTAATAATCGCTCAGAATCAGCTTGGGTCCGTTTACTTCATACTGATTTTTCAGCTCTCCTGCTGTCTTTCCGTACTTTTTCTTACTTTCATCGTCTGTAATACTTTCCCACAGACCATCTGCATCCTTACCGGTGAAATAAACACCTTCCGGACCATACTGCAGCTGCATGACATTTTCAGGATTGTACCACTGATCATAAAACTTCAGCAGATTGACGGGGCTCTTGCAGGCTGAGGTAATGCTGAGATTGCCGCTGACTGTACCGCCGCCGTCACGTACCGTCACATTGTGTGTTCCGTCCGGGCCATCCAGAATCGGCAGATATACATAATCCTTTGCATGATCTCCCATCAGTTCTTCGATATACCACCATGTGGATACCCCGACATAACCCTGCGAGCACTTGGCCATCAGCTGTGTGTCATCCTGCGTAAACATCTCAGGGTCCATCAGTCCTTCTGCCAGCCAGTTGTGGAAATAGGTAACGGCCTTTCGATAATTATCCTTTGCACATACGAAATCCACTTTTCCGTCATCACCAAGTTCCAGATCATTGCAGATATCATTCGTCCAGTTCGTAAATCCGAATCCTGCGTAAAAGATATTCTGTCCCCAGCACCACTGATCATAGCCGGTACTCATCGGAATGGTTGTCCCTGCGGCATTGCCGTAATAGGTGTGGCTCATATCGTTCTTCTTGAAAGCAACCAGACAGTCATGAAGTTCGTCAAGCGTTGTGGGTACTTTCAGTCCCAGCTTGTCCAGCCATGCCTTGTTGATCATGGAAAACTGCGGAACAGTGAAAATGCTCAGATCCTGACTGTCTCCGACTGCCGCCGTTCCCATTTTTTCTGCAGAAGGCAGTCCGTAGATCTTGCCGTCATTCATCGTGATTGCCGCTTTGATATCCGGATTATCATTCAGAATCTTTGTCAGATTCGGCATGGTCTCTGCATTGATATAAGGTGTCAGATCAATGAACGTACCATCACTTCCGTAGTTGGACAGATCATAGTTGCTGAAGCCGATTCCCTGAAATGCATCCGGCAGGTCCCCGCCGGCAATCCTGACATTTACCTGTTCATCCACTGAATCACTCTGGGTCTCCCATTTGATGCCGATGCCTGCTGTCTTCTCCATGTTTTTCAGCACCGTGTTGTCATCATATCCGCTGCTGAGTGCGCTGATCGAGCTCATAATATCGAACTGCGTCTGTGACGTATCCGTATTGCCCTTTGTACTGGCATCTGTGCCTGCATTCTTTGTACTGCCGCATGCTGCAAGTGACGCTGTCATCGCAGTTGTCAATGCAACCGCCAGTGCCCTGTTCCACATCTTTCTCATCTCTGTTTCCTCCCTTTTTCTGCTATGTTCAAAAAGATAACTGAGTTATCCTTTGACTGCCCCTGCCATAAATCCTTTATCAAAATACTTCTGTACAAACGGATAGACGACCAGCATCGGTGCTGCTGCCACCGTTATGGATGCGAATTTGATCAGCTCGGTAAGTTTATTCAGTTCCGCATAGCCTCCGGATACCATTCCTGCCTGGGATGCACTCGTGGTGCTCTTGATCAGGATTCCGCGCAGTACGAGCGGAAGCGGTGCTTTCTCCGCGCCAGGCAGATAAATCAGTGCCGTAAACCAGTCATTCCAGTAGGCAACCATACTGAATACCACCATGACTGCCATGATTGCCTTGCTGAGCGGAATAATGATCCGGATGAATATCTCCCATTTCGATGCACCGTCTATCTCTGCCGCCTCCATCATCTCTCCCGGAATACTGTGTTCAAAATAATTTCTGGCAATGATCATGTTGCCGACAGCAACACCGCCCGGCAGGAACAGGGCGCCCATATTATTGATCAGGCCCGTATTCTTGACCACAAGGTAAGTCGGGATCAGACCGCCACCGAAATACATGGTGATGATAAAGAAAATACTGAAAAATTTTCTTCCCGGCATATCCCTGTTGCTGAGCGGATAAGCGGTCAGATAGATCATGGCCACTGAATAGAGTGTCCCGATCACCGTATATCTGATACTGTTGAGATAACCCGTAATGATTCCGTCATCTGCAAATACTGCCTGATAGCCTTTCATGGTAAATCCGGATGGAAGCAGGAATGTTTTCCCTGCATACACCTCATACGGATCTGATACGGAAGCAATCAGCACATAATAAAGCGGATAGGCGATGATCACAAGAATCACCACGCAGAGCGTTACCAGCAGAAAATCACTTTTTCTGTCAGACAGACCTCTGGTCTTCATTGTTCTGTTTACAATATTTCTGTTCCCGCCGCTCCTGCTTCTTCCGTTTTCATTTCCTTCACTGGAACCTCTTCCGTTTCTACTGATTTCTTTTGTATTCATTGTGCTCCGCTCCCGGTTTTCATCTGCAAATTTTCAGACAAAGCTTACATCCTCTGACATTTTTCCGGCCATCTTATTGACGATGATCAGCAATATGATATTGACTACCGTATTGAACAGCCCGACCGCCGTGGAATAGCTGTACTTGGCATTTTCAATACCCTGCTGATAGACGTAGACAGCAATGACATCCGAAGCTGCCATATTCAGATCGGTCTGCAGCAGCCATACCTTTTCAAATCCCACATTCATGAGACTGCCGGCACTCATGATCAGCATCAGCACAACTGTGGGCATCAGCTCCGGGATATCAATCGCCCTGATCCGCTGGAACATTGACGCGCCGTCGATTCTGGCCGCCTCATACTGTGCCGTATCGATACTGGCAAGTGTTGCCATATATACGATGATGCCCCAGCCTGCATCCTGCCAGATTCCCGAAGCAATGTATATGGTTCTGAATGCGGACGCCTCCGACAGAAAATCTATGTTCGTTCCTGCAATCAGATTGATCAGTCCTCCGGACGGGCTTAAAAAAATCCGGATCATACCGCAGATGACCATGGTGGAAATGAAATGCGGTGCATACAGAACTGTCTGTGTGAATCGCTTAAACCGTTTGAATCTGAGCTGATTGATCATCAGTGCCAGAATTACCGGCACCGGGAAGCTCCATAACAGTCCGTACAGACTCAGAAGAAACGTATTTCTGATCATCCGGATGCAGTTCGGTGAACTGAAAAATCTGACAAACCATTTCATTCCGACCCATTCACTGCCGCTCATTCCCCTGTTCGCCTTATAGTCCCGGAAGGCAATCTGAATTCCATACATGGGAATATATTTGTATATCACCGTAATCACAACCGGAATCAGCAGCATTGCGTACAGCTGCCAGTTTCTGTACAGCCTTCGTTTCAGATTCTTTCTTCCGGATGCTGTCTGATGTTTTATTAAGGATGGTGTCTTCACGCTTCCGTCTCCCTTCGGTCCATTCCCTTTCATTCTGCTTCGTTTTTTATTGTCGCGAACCGTTTTTTCTTTTCTGACATGAATCTTACGTCCGACATCTTTCAGTGTCAATCGTAAATTGACGGTTTTCATTCTTTTTGTGAAAT
>CAYMBY010000041.1:0-2425 GCA_964388815.1 uncultured Butyrivibrio sp.
TTTATGGCGCGGAAAAAGTGCGCAGAAAGGAAAATACGAATGGCAAATATACCTACACCTCATATTAATGCAAAGGAGGGAGATTTCGCAGATACCGTCCTGATGCCGGGCGATCCGCTTCGTGCAAAATACATCGCAGAAACCTATCTGGAGGATGCAAAATGTGTAACAGATGTCCGTAATATGCTGGGCTTTACCGGAACCTATCATGGCAGAAAGATCTCCGTCATGGGTGCAGGCATGGGTATGCCTTCCATCGGCATCTATTCTCATGAACTGTTCAATTTCTACAATGTGGACAGAATTATCAGAATCGGTTCTGCAGGCTCTTTAAGTGAAAATGTACATGTTATGGATATCGTGATTGCACAGGGCGCATGCACCAATTCCGCATGGGCCAGTCAGTATAAGATTCCCGGCACCTTTGCGCCGATTGCAGATTATGAACTTCTGGCAAAGGCCGTAGAAGTGGCAAAGCAGCAGGGAACCAATACGGTTGTCGGAAATGTACTCTCCTCCGATCCGTTCTATAACGATGACACGACTGCAAATGCGGCATGGATCAAGATGGGCGTCCTCTGTGTTGAAATGGAAGCGGCAGCGCTCTACATGGAAGCAGCAAGAAGTAAAAAGAAAGCACTGGCAGTACTGACCATCTCCGATGAAATTCTGACCGGAAAAGAACTGAACTCTTCTGACAGACAGACCGGCTTCCATAAGATGATGGAACTGGCACTCGAACTGTAATAACATCCGCCTGTAAAGAGTGGCGGATGCGAAGCCGCTTCGAGGCTTCACGGTTGCGCATAAGTATGATACAATAATAGCCCCGCATTTGGCGTTGCTTCCCCGGGGCGTGTCTATTTTAAGAAACAGCGCAGTCAGGATAAAAATATGAATACAGAAGAAATGTTAAAGCATGTCGATCACACACTGTTGCTGCAGGGTTCTACCTGGGCTGAAATCAGGCAGATCTGCGATGATGCGATGAAATATCATACCGCATCCGTCTGCATTCCGGCCAGCTATGTGAAGCAGGCAAAGGAATATGTCGGAGACAGAATGAAGATCTGTACCGTCATCGGTTTCCCGAACGGCTATTCCACAACCGCTGTCAAGGTGTTCGAAGCAAAGGATGCCATTGCAAACGGTGCTTCCGAAATCGATATGGTCATCAATATCGGATGGCTTAAGGACAAAAGATATGAGGATCTCCTGAATGAGATCAGGGCGCTGAAGGCAGCCTGCGGAAAACTCATTCTGAAGGTCATCATTGAGACCTGTCTTCTGACGGATGCAGAAAAGATCAGAATGTGTGAAATTGTGACAGAGTCCGGAGCGGATTACATCAAGACTTCCACAGGCTTTTCCACTGCAGGTGCTACATTTGATGATGTAAAACTGTTTGCGGAGCATGTCGGCAAAAATGTGAAGATCAAGGCAGCAGGCGGAATTTCATCGCTTGAAGATGCAGAGAAGTTCATGGAACTTGGTGCAGACAGACTTGGAACCAGCCGTATTGTCAAACTGGTAAAGGGGCAGGAGGCCACAGGATACTGATGAGCAGATTTAACAGAGTATTTGTTGTTGTTTGTGATTCCATGGGAATGGGCGCAATGCCGGATTCAGCAGAGTTTGGAGATGTCGGTGTCGATACACTCGGCCACATTGCCGCTTCTGTGGACAGTTTCCATATCCCGAACCTGGAAAAAATGGGAATTGCCAATTTAAAGCCGATGGATCATGTAAGTCCTGCAGAACATCCGACCGCTTATTACTGCCCTTTGAAGGAAGCAAGCCGCGGTAAGGATACCATGACCGGACACTGGGAAATGATGGGACTTCTGACCACAAAGCCGTTTGTCACCTTTACGGATACCGGATTCCCGCCGGAACTGATTGCAGAACTGGAAAAGCGCTGCGGCAAGAAGGTAATCGGTAACAAGAGCGCCAGCGGTACAGAAATTCTGGATGAACTTGGTGAACAGGAAATCAATGAAGGCAAAATGATCGTCTACACCTCTGCAGATTCCGTACTTCAGATCTGCGGAAATGAAGAGACCTTTGACCTTGCCAATCTGTACAGATGCTGTGAGATTGCGCGTGAAATCACGATGAAGGATGAATGGAAGGTCGGACGCGTCATTGCAAGACCTTATCTGGGACGCAAAAAAGGCGAATTCGTAAGAACCAGCAATCGTCATGACTATGCGATCAAGCCGTTTGGTCCGACAGCACTCAATGCACTTAAGGATGCCGGTCTTGATGTGATTTCTATCGGAAAGATCAATGATATCTTCGTAACGGAAGGGATTACCGAGGCCATTCATTCCACAAGTTCCGTCAACGGCATGGAACAGACCATTGAAGAAGCGGAAAAGAATGACTGGAAGGGGCTTTGTTTTGTGAACCTCGTTGACTTTGA
>CAYMBY010000042.1:0-64279 GCA_964388815.1 uncultured Butyrivibrio sp.
AAACTAACCACCCGTATATGTCCTCTTTTGTCATCATATATGTTCATTTCTTATTCAAATAAGGTTCAAATAAGGTTTATGTGAAGATATCTTTTTAATTCAGAAGTTCTATGATATTATTAGATTGAGGTGCAGAGGCACTTCAATCTAAGGAAGCTCGCTTCGCGCGTTTCCCTGGCATATACATATATACATGGCAACCTCTGAATTAAAAAGAAAGGTATGGTTGAATTTATGGATTTTTCTGAAATTGCACAGAAAATGAATCAGAGAATTGAAGATGGTGAGGAAATTACGGTTGATCTGGATCTTGATGACGGAAGAACTGTTACCTGTGCCACAATGATTATTCTGACTGTTGATGCAATTGATTATATTGTACTGCTTCCGCTTGACGAAAGCGGTCAGAATTCCAGTGGTGAGGTATGGTTTTACCGTTACACGACCGGTAATGGTGAAGAGCCTGAGCTTGGTTACATCAGTAAGGATGAAGAATACGAAAAGGTATCCGAAGCGTTTGACGAATATCTCGATGAAGCTGAATTTGATGAGCTCATTGATGATGATTCTGAAGACGATGCCGGAGAAGATGATTCCGAGGATGATAAAAAGTAAGTCATTCAGCTGCGCTGTTTCAGACAGCGAATGAGTCTTGAAGGCATCATCGGGTTTTCACCGGTTCCCGTAATATACGACATGCAGAGCGCCTGTTTTGCCCTTGTCATTCCGACATAGAGCATCCGGCGCTCTTCTTCGATCTGTGTATCTGTAACGGACTTGCGGTTCGGGATAATGCCTTCATTTAAATCCGGCAGATAAACCGTATCAAATTCCAGTCCCTTGGCGGCATGGAGCGTCATCAGATGTACACCGGTTTTCTTTGGACGATCCTGTATGTTATCTGCAAAATTTTCTTTTGCTTCTTCAATGGCCCGCAGAAATGACCTGCTGTCCATATAATCTCCTGCTTTTTTCTGAAACTGATCCATTTTTTCCTTCAGTTCTGTTCTTGCCGCTCCCTTTTGCTGCTGCATGACAAAGGCTTCGTAGCCGGTCTCAAAACGGATATACCGGATTGCCAGAGATGGTCGCAGATGCTGCAGCATTTCGAAATCACGGAACATTTTCCGGATGGTATGCTGCATGGACGGCTGTGCATGATAATACCGCAGCATGTCATTCTGCAATACCCTTTCCGCCGGAATGCTTTCTCTCCGGATATAGCGTACGGGCTTATTCATGATCCGGAACAGATACTGACGTTTCGGTGCTTCACACGCAAATTTCAGATACATCAGAAGGTCCTCGATCACCGGATCTTCATATGGTGATTTCAACTGTTCTCTGCTCTGAAACGGAAGCCCTGCCTCTGCAAGCATTTCCGCTGCCGCAGCAGCTTCCGCATTGGTACGGAACAGAATCGCGCTGCCGCTCTGCGCCTCCGGTGCCGCTTTCAGATGCCGGATAATATCCGTATATTCCAACTGTCTTGACGGATAGGATGTCAGCGCAAACGCTCCGCTTTGCTGCGTCTCTCCTGCCACCATTTCCTTCTGAAAACGTATTTTATTTTCTGCAATTACCGCTGCCGATACCTGCAGAATCTCAGGACAGCTCCGATAGTTGATTCCCAGGAAAACAGATTTTGCATCCGGATAAAAACTGCGGAAGTTCAGCATGATATCAGGTCTCGAACCGCGGAAGCCATAAATTGACTGATCGTCATCACCTACAATAAACAGATTGTTATGCGGTGCCGCAAGAAGCTGAATAATCTGAAACTGCAGCAGATTAATATCCTGATACTCATCAATCAGGATATAGCGAAAGACGCTCCTCCATTTCTCCAGCAGCGCAGGGTTGCGTTTCAGAAGGCTCAGACAGTCGGTCATCATATCATCAAAATCAATTTTTCCAAGTTCCTTCATCATCTTCTGATAGGCTGGAAAAATCTGTTCGAAATATTTTTTCATCGGATGCGTTTCATCGCACTGGGCCGGCGTTCTGCCGTCATTTTTGATCCTGCTGATTTCAGAAAGGATCTCCCTGATGACATCCGCGGAAGCGTTCAGATTTTCTGCATCTTCTGTTTTTCCCGCATACTGATAATTCTGTGCCAGTTCCTTCAGAATATGCTGCAGGATATGATATTTTTCTTTTTCTGTGATCAGTTCCAGGCGAGTGCCGGATAAAGATAATCGGATGATCTGATAAAAAACGGAGTGAAAGGTTCCAAAATGAACCTCGGGATAGTTCTGATCTGTCAGCTTCAGGAAACGGCTCTGCATTTCCAGTGCGGCAGCTTTGGTAAACGTAATGACCAGAATGGTCTGCGGATCAATGTGTGCAGATTCAATCAGGAATCTGATCCGCTGCACAATCACAAAGGTTTTCCCGCTTCCCGGCCCTGCAAGAACCATTGCAGGACCGTCTGTATGCGCAATTGCCGTGCGCTGTGCGGGATTCCCGGTGATCTGGGAAAAATTATTTTTCAAGCTGTTCTATTCCTTTTCTGATACGGTCACAGGTTTCCTGTCTGCCGATGACTTCCATGATTTCCGTAGCACCGCAGGGCGTCATTTCCCTGCCGGATACTGCGATACGCAGCGGCCAGAGTACATAGCCGTTCTTGCAGCCCTTGCCGGCCACATATTCTTTCACTGCATTATAAAGCCCGTCATTGGAATAATCTGTCTGTGCTTCCATCAGCGGCAGAAGCTCCTTTAATACCTCAAGGCTGGTGGTTTCATCCGTCTTCATCTTCTTGTTGCAGTAGATGCTGTTGTCATAAACAGGAAGTGTATCAAAAAAGCTGATCATATCCCGGATATCCGGCCAGATCTCAATACGTGTCTTGATCATGGCTGCAATCTTATGAAAATCAAAATCTCTGTGAACCGCTTCCTTCATAAAGGGAAGTGCCAGTTCATAGAATCTGTCATCTTCCATCTTCTTCAGGTATTCACCGTTCATCCAGCGCAGCTTGGTATAGTCAAATACTGCAGGGGACTTGTTGATTCTGTGATAATCAAACTGTTTTACAAGGTCCTCAAGACTGAGAATCTCATTATTGTCTTCCGGAGACCATCCGAGAAGTGCAACAAAATTGACTACTGCTTCAGACAGGAATCCCTGCTCGATCAGATCCTCAAAGGAAGAATGACCGCTTCTCTTGGACAGCTTATGGTGCTCCTCATCTGTGATCAGCGGGCAGTGAATGTACTTCGGTACTTCCCAGCCGAATGCATCATAAAGACGATTGTATTTCGGTGATGAAGAAATATATTCATTACCGCGGACCACGTGTGTGATGCCCATCAGATGATCATCTACCACATTTGCAAAATTATAGGTCGGGAAACCGTCAGATTTGATCAGAATCATATCATCAAGTTCCTTGTTTTCAACGGTAATATCTCCGTAAAGTTCATCATGGAAGGTTGTGGTGCCGGTCGTCGGATTATTCTGACGGATGACAAACGGCTTTCCCTCTGCAAGATTCTTTTCCACTTCTTCTTTGGACAGGCCAAGACAGTGTTTGTCGTAGATATTGATCTCCTTACCGTCCACTACCTGCGTCAGTGAAGAAAGACGCTCCGGGGTACAGAAGCAGTAATATGCCTCTCCCTTTGCCACCAGTTCTTTTGCATACTGCATGTAAATGCCGGACTGCTGACGCTCGCTCTGCACATAAGGGCCGACCGGTCCGCCGATATCGGGACCTTCATCGTGTACAAGTCCTGTATCCTTCAGTGTCTGGTATATGATTTCAACAGCACCTTCAACAAAACGCTCCTGATCGGTATCTTCTATTCTGAGAATGAAATCTCCGCCTTCATGCTTGGCAATAAGATAAGCATAAAGTGCTGTTCTCAAATTTCCTACGTGCATACGTCCTGTGGGACTGGGTGCATAACGTGTTCTGATTTTCATGGATAATATTCCTGACCTTTCTATGGTAATTGCATGATTTTGCATGATGTACAAGCAGATTCAGACTAACATTATATAGCATCTTTCGCAGAAAATAAAGTGACAGTTACCGATTTGCATATTTTGCATTTCAATAACTGCCACTTTACTGCTTTTATGAGAAAATGTTAAGTCTGTCCGTCAGTTGCCGGAGCTTGCCCCGGTGTCTGCAGCATCTGAAACGTCTGAAGCTGCGGACGCATCTGCAGATGCTGTTGTGGAAGCTGCTGCAGAGTCATCAGATCCTGCAATCGTGCTGTTTACAAGTCCGTCAGATGCTGAACTTGAAGAATCAGCGGAACTTTGTGCTGCAAGATCACTTGAAGACTTGTTAAATGCCGTATCGATCTCGCTTGCCACCAGATAAACCGTAGTGTCTTCTCCGATTCTGCAATAATATCTTGAAGCCGCTTCACTGTAGCTTCCGAGATTTACAACCGTCTGCTTGCCATCGGAAGTGGTAACGGTAACCGTAATTGACGGTGTCTTCAGGCCATACTGATCGAAATCCGTTACCTTGTCGATCTTATTGTTGGCTGTGATTTTCTCTACATCCTCCAGCATTGTGGAGATGGTATCCTGATCCAGTTTCTGTGATTCATCAGAAGCCAGTACCCATGTGTCATCTTTCTTTACCAGATCGATGTCGCCGTTTGTATTGGTAATCTTCATTTCCGTGATCGCAGATTTATCCAGTGTCAGGACTGTATAGGTATCTTTTGAAGCCTTATCATCCTGTACCTTGTTATAGTGCTTCAATCCGAAATATCCGGCGGCAAAAACTGCCAGCAGTACAAGTATGATAATTAATTGCATTTTCTGTTTTTTCATTTCAGGTCACCTCTGCCATTATTGCTTTTTACGAATACACCACGTCACGATACCGCTTACCAGGATCACCAGAACCAGTGCCATTCCGACACTCAGGATCAGTCTGGAGTTCTGAGCGGAAATGGTAAGGCTTGAAGTCACTGACTTGGACGGGATGGTTACCATCTTCACATCAAGATCAGCAAGGCTGTTCAATGTATTTCCGAACAGTTTCAGGTTGGTACCGTTAACTGCTGTATTTACGTCAGAAGTAAATGCATTTGCAGAAGTATAGATAATTGCCGTGGAAGTTCCGCTGGTCAGTGTCTTCTCCACTTTCAGCGCCACTGTATACTGACCGGTCGGATCATCCGATGTCTGGTCAACACCCTGTGTATAGTCTTTCTTCAGATATGCCTTTGCAGAAGACTGAAGCAGAGGTGTATAGGTATAGCCGGTTGCCTTGTCATCATAGGTCAGTGCCTGTGCAAACGGATACAGAACATGTCCGCCGGCTGTGTCACTGATACCGGAAGTAATGTCATCGCTTCCAAGTGAAGGATACAGATACAGTCCAGGGTACTGCTGTGTTGCAAGGTGCATATCCTGCTCTGTTTCCACAACAAGTCCTGTATCTTCCGTTACACCGTAATATGACAGGATGGTATCAAAGTTCGTCATGGTCGCCTGTGTATTGAAAATGGTATTGATCAGAACCTTGCCGCCCTTATCCAGATAATCGGTTACTTTTTTGGCATCATCTGCAGTAAAATCTACTGTCGGCTGATTGATGATCAGAAGGTCACAGTCATCCGGAACTGCAGTGTTGGTGCTCAGGTCTAGTGAATCTGAAGACAGGTTGTACTTGGACAGAATTGCGCTGAAGCTTTCATCCAGAGATGCTTCGTTATGTCCGGTTACTGTGTATGCCTTTAAGAGTTCATCAGAATTCAGTGTGACATACTGCAGTGCACTTGTAATCTGACCTTCAATATCAAAGGCGGAAACGGTGCTCTGATAGGTTGAATAATCTACTGTGGATACAATCATATCGGAATATGCAATATATTTATATCTGTTGTTCGTCGTATCCGTCACAATTACGCTGAAGGACGGATCACTTGAACTGCTGGAGGATGAGGAAGACGTATCCTGATATTTGGTTGCAAACTGAGGATTGACCGTCGGATCCACATATTCCAGTTTGATCTTGCTGTTCTGTGCGCAGTAAAGATTCAGTGCCTTGATAATTGCAGTTGCATCCTGATAATTACTGTAATCAGAATCCTTCTGTGCCATCAGGTAGATGGTAATATCATCGGTGATTCCTGCTGCAACATCCCTGGATTCCTTGCTGATGGAATAGATTCCGCTGGAAGTCACATCAATTTTACGATAGCTTTCCGGAATCTGTGCGGAAATCAGGTTTGCAAATACAACCACACCGATCATGACAATGATCATAACGCCGCTGTATGCGCCGACACTGAAGTTCTTTCTGGAAAATGCATATCTTCTCTTCTGAATGACCTGTACACACAGGAACAGGAAAAGTGCTGCAACACTGACAAAATAAATGACAGATGTGATATCAAAGGTACCACTGGCAACATTGGAAAGTCTTGTTCTGAAATCGTAGGTATTCTTGAAGAATGCCTTGATATAGGAATTGGAGATATTGTCATAAAGAGAACTCAGCCAGTAGCCGATCAGGATGACAACGATGGAAATAACAACACTGATGATCTGGCTCTCTGTAATTGCAGAGATGAACATGCAGATTGCAATGACCATTGCGCCATACAGGAAGAAGCCGAGGATTGCCGAATAGGATGACAGTAAGGAAACATCACCGAAAAACGACATCAGGACCGGCAGTACACAGGAAAATGCGCAGGGAATTGCAAAAATAGCAAGCAGTGCCAGGAACTTACCCATGACAATCTGTCCTACGGTTACGGGAGCGGTCAGGATCAGCTGATCTGTCTTGTTATGACGTTCTTCGGAAAAAGAACGCATGCACAGGATCGGCAGACCAAGTGTAATGGCAAAAAGTGCAGCTCCTGTAATGGTGTAGGTCATGGATGCGGACATACTTGCAACGTTATCAACCATAAAGAACAGGAACAGCATTAATGTGATATAGGAAACAACGAGCTGTCCGATGACTGTATGGAAGTATGATTTAAACTCTCTTTTGAATATTGCGATCATTTATTTCTCCTCCTCACTGCCGGACTTCTGCTCTGCTGCGGAATCGTCTGACTGCGGTGCTTCTGAAGTTGTACCTGCAGCATCCGGTGTCACTTCATGCTGATATTCAGCATCCTGCTGTAACGCTGCCTGTGCTGCATCTGCAGCTTTCTTCTTCTTTTTCTTATCTACTGTGCCGGGAGTTTCTGTTGTCACTTCAAGGAACACATCCTCAAGGGATTTCTCTTCCTTGACCATAGACAGAACCGGAAGTCCTGCAACAGCAAGCGATTTGGCAATATCCGCACGGATATCGTCAGCGCTGTCGGTTTCGATCGTAACAGCAAGTGCACCGTCGGCATCTGCCTTCTCACCGATCTCAATTGTCTTCACATGATCAATTCCTGCAACTGCGCCGCGAATTGCAGCTTCATCACCCAGAATTGACATTCTGATCGTAACCGTCTTGGAAACCTGCATTTCCAGTTCGGAAGGAGCACCGTTTGCTACCATTTTGCCATGAGAAATGATCATGACCTGGTCGCAGACTTCACTGACCTCTGCCAGAATATGAGAGCTTAAGATTACAATATGGTCATCACGAAGGGAACGGATCAGAGAACGGATCTCCATGATCTGCTGCGGATCAAGACCGACAGTAGGTTCATCCAGAATAATCACTTCCGGGAAACCGATCAGTGCCTGCGCAAGGCCGACTCTCTGGCGATATCCTTTGGAAAGATTACGGATCATACGCTGACCGTAATCACCCAGCATCGTCATTTTCAGGATCTTTGCAATCTGGTCACGTCTGTCCTTTTTCGGAACTTTTTTCAGCTCTGCAACGAACTGCAGATATTCCATAACGGTCATATCTGTATAAAGCGGCGGCATTTCAGGCAGATATCCGATACATGCCTTTGCCTGCTCCGGCTGACGGAGTATATCAAAATTGTTGATTTTCACAGTTCCGCTGGTGGCAGCAATGTAACCTGTCATAATGTTCATTGTTGTTGACTTGCCGGCACCATTCGGTCCCAGAAATCCATAGATTTTGCCTTTTTCCAGCTTGAATGAAAGATGGTCTACAGCGACGCGGTCGCCATATGTTTTCACAATGTTTTCAACCTCAATCAAAGCTTTTACCTCCTGATTTTTTATCATTTGTACACAGTTATGTAGTATACTCCTTTCACAAATTTATTTGTGATAATTTGTACAAAAAATTGTGAAAATTCTGTGTCGCCCTGTATAATTAATGCAGATATAAAGACACCGGATGCGTTCAGCACCCGGTGTCCTGCAAGAGCTGCCATTGCACCTCTGTTTATTATTATCTTGCCTTCGGTCCTTCTACCCTGATCTTCATTTCATACATTTTACTGTCGGCCAGCTTATAAAGCTGAAAAGCGGTCATTTCCGGGTGATCGGCGCTGTAGGCAGTGCCGTAGGAGCTGCTGAACTGCAGCCGTTCATCTTTCCTGCTTTCCTTGGCAAGAAGCGCTTCCATTGCCAGAAGTCTCTGGTTGATGGTGTCTTTTCCCTGTGCAGAGACCATGACGATAAATTCATCACCGCCCATCCGGCCTACGGTTCCGATATTGCCGAAACACTTATCGAGAATCGTGGCAAAACCGCTGATCAGCTTATCTCCCATGCTGTGTCCATAGGTATCATTGACCTGTTTGAGATGATTCAGATCAAAACTGATAATGGCATAGGGTTTACTGCCATCTTCAAGGATTTTCATGTCTCTTTCACATTTGGTCCGGTTGCTGATCTGCGTCAGCTTGTCTACATAGGCGATATTCAGAAGCTGCTCCTTCTCCTTCTGCTGTACCATATTGTCCATGATGAAATAGAAATAATTCATCAGCAGTGAAACTACAAAGAACACCGCACCAAGCGGCAGGAACAGGATTGAATTCTGCTGCATGAAATGAAAACAGAGATATTTCTGCAGATTGTAATTGATCAGATCCGCCGCGCCGCAGAGCATGAATACAATGAGCCCTGTCAGCAGCACTTTCTCCTGGAACCGTTTCAGATGTTCCCTGCGTTTCAGATTTCCCGCAATCATGACAAAGCTGAACAGAACCTCAACAAGTGCCAGAATATGGAAAAAGATCAGGAAGTTATTCAGATGAATCGACAGCACTGTATGACAGAACAAAACGGCGACTACAAATCCGATGTCAATAAAGGAAAGGATCAGAAAGGTTTTTTTACGTCGTCCCGAGTAAATCAGTGCAAAAAACAGCATCGTCCATACCGGAATCAGATAAAGCGAGATAAACTCCATCATGGAATTATAGGTTGCGTTACTGGATATGATCTCCACATAATTGTAAAAACAGAGCACCCATATGCCGACATCCAGTGAAAAAGCACCGCTGAGCATCAGCCGCAGGAACTGCCTGTTCATCAGTATGGTCATACAGGAAATCAGTATGGCAATCAGCCCGAATACCACAAGGAAAATCCCGCTGAAGGTTCCGGTCAGATTGCTGCCCATGATGTAACGGATAAAATCACTTTCGTTTCCGATTACCGGAACAGTAAAAGAAGAAACCGCCATGGGTTCGGTAAGTGTCAGCACAATCGTCAGTGTCTGTCCGGAATCTGCTTCCGAAAGCGGAATGAAATGATCACAGTCTCCGATATAGGTTTTTGAATTCAAAGCATCGGTCTGATAGGTATAGATTGTATCTGCGCCTGACCTGACCTCCAGTTCCGAATAATAGGAATGAAGCCACAGTGATTTTGAACCTGAAAATTCAGGAAGCACGTTACTGAGGGTAATGACAGTCCCCTTGGGGAGAACCCCGGTACCGAGTCTGGGAAGCGTAACATCGTCATATTCTTTTCCGTTGCAGGTAACGTTCCAGTGTGCTGACAGAAAAGTCAGTTCCTGTCTGCCTTTTACCAGCTGCGTATGAAGCGGCTGATAGATCGCGGCAAGAATCAGAACTGCAATTGATGTCAGACATAACGACAATACCAGTTTTGAAAAGGTCAGATGTCTTATCTTCGGAACTTCAGAATCATCACTTATCATTTCACTCTGCTTCATGAAACTACCTCCCTGCCGTTTCAGGCTTTTCCGGTAGAACCAAAACCGCCCGCCCCGCGCTCGGTATCACCAAGCTCCTGCGCCGGATGGAATGTAACAGGAAGAAACGGCATGACAACCAGCTGGGCAATCCGTTCTCCCGGTGTGATCTCGCGTTCTGTCTCTGAATCATTATGAAGCGCAACCATTACAGGGCCGCGGTAATCCGCATCTATGACACCGACACAGTTGGCCGGTCTTAATGACTCTTTTGTTGCAAGTCCGCTTCTGGCAAAAATTGCTCCGAAATAACCTTCCGGAATCTCCATCGCAAGTCCCGTTGCAATTTTGGCAGTCATATGCGGCCCGATCTTTATGGCCTGCGGAATATCTGCGTACAGATCATACCCCGCCGCATACTCACTTCCTCTTGTCGGTAACTGTGCTGTTTCTGTCAGCAGTTTAACATTGATTTCCATGAAAAAATTCTCCTTCTGCGTTCATTTATGCAATTGTTCTGCATTCATTCTACCATGTCCGGCTCAGAAAGGGCAAAGAATATAGGATGTATATGCAGGGATGTCGAGTCCGCCGCCGAAATCGACCGTCTGCCCCGTGATCAGATCATGCGCTCTGCCGGCTCTTGCATTAAAGTCCGCATGGAAACCTCCTTCATCCGCATTGATGACAACCAAAACTCTGTCATCTTCTGTTTCCCGTTCAAATATACACTGTCTGTTCGTCAGAAGAAGCGATTTGAAATCACCATACTGCAGTGCTCTGCTGCCCGTTCTGGCCGCGCAGAGTGCAGCGATGTGATCCGTCAGTTCATTCCACTGCGGCGCATCAAAACAGGGACGAAGCGCCGGGTCTCCCTCTGATTTGTCCGCCTTTGTTCCCCATTCGCTGCCATAGTATACACACGGAATCCCCGGCATGCCGAACAGCATGGTATAGAGCAGGGGAAGATGCGCAGGATTACTCAGAATACTGGCAATTCTTGAAACATCATGATTATCCGCAAACGACAGAAGGTGACGGCCTTTGTAGAGTGTCCATTCTTCCGGGCCGAACTGTCGCAGCAGTGAATGAACGATTTCAAACATGTTCATGCTGTTGAAACTGGAATACATTCCCTTATAACATTCATAATTTGTTGCACTGTGGCAGAGATCATCTCCCATGATCTGCCTGTAATCTCCGCCGATCATTTCTCCTGTCAGATAAAAATCTTTTTTCCATTCTGACGTCTTCTGACGCAGAAGACGGATGAATGCCGGATCAAGACAGTATGCAACATCGAGCCGCAGCCCGTCAATATCATAATCGCTGATCCAGGAATGAACACATTCCAGAAGATAATCTGTAACCGCAGGATTCTGCAGATTGAGCTTTACCAGATCATAATTGCCTTCCCAGCCTTCATACCACAGACCGTCATTATATCCGTCATTTCCCTGAAAATTCAGATGAAACCAGTCTTTGTATGCAGAGTTTTCACGCTTTTCCAGCACATCCGTAAAGCCGTAAAAACCCCGTCCCACATGATTGAACACACCGTCCAGAATCACACGGATTCCCGCCTCATGAAGCGCCCCGCAGACCTTTGCAAAGTCTTCATTCGTTCCCAGTCTGCAGTCAATCTTTCTGTAGTCTCTGGTGTTGTAGCCGTGCGTGTCAGACTCAAATACAGGGTTAAAAAGAATGGCACCTACGCCAAGTCTGTGAAAATGAGGAATCCATTCCGTCACCTTTTCAATCCGGTGCGTCAACACTCCGTCATTTTCAAATGGTGCACCGCAAAAACCCAGCGGATAAATCTGATACAGTACGCTTTCATATGCCCACATGGCTGTCTCCTCTTTTCTGCATGACATTTACTGCTTCAAGCATACCACATTCCGGGAAACGCATTTACTTTTTTCCGTCTTCCCTGTGCATCATCCGCTCCGTTGTGGAATGGATGGCGTGATGAGGACATGCACGCATGCAGTCTCCGCAGCGGATACACTCCATGCTGTTGGGCTGTTCGAAAACTCTGATGTCCATCTTGCAGCTGCGCTGACAGGCGCCGCATTTCGTACAGCTGTCCTGATCAATACGGAACCGGTATGCTGCAATCGGATTAAAAAATCCGTAGAAGCCGCCCAGCGGGCACAGATATTTGCAGAACGGACGATAATAAAAGACAGCAAGCAGGAGAATGACGATCAGAAGCCCTGTTTTCCAGGCAAACCGAAAGCCTGCGGCGTTTCTAAGCCCTGAATTCAGGAGTACCAGCGGAATACCGCCAAGCAGCGTTCCGGACGGACAGATCCATTCGCAGAACCACGGGCTGCCGACACCTGCCACATTTACAATTACAGAAGGCAGCAGGACGACAAAAAGCGCAAGAATCACATATTTGATATTTTTCAGATACCGGTGTCCCGGAAGATTTTTATGTTTATGACGCACCGGAATCCGGTACAGGAGATCCTGCACCAGTCCGAACGGACACATCCATCCGCAGATGAATCTGCCGAAAAGCGCGCCAAATGCCATCAGAAATCCGAATACATAACAGGAAAGCGCAAAACCGCGCCCGTCCAGTACGGCCTGAAGTGAACCGATCGGACACGACATAAGCGCGCCGGGACATGAATAACAGTTCAGTCCCGGTGCGCACAGATATTTTGCCTTGCCCGTATAAATTTTCCCCTGCGTGAATCCAGTTACGTAACCGTTTGTCAGGGCAAAAAATGCAGCCTGAAACCATAGCCGGATATTTTTTCTCATAAAAGTTTCTCATCCCTTCTGATGAAGATTATTACTCAGCCGATGCCAATGCATTCCATACAGATTCTGACTGCCTTGGCAAAAATGACAGACGGCTCCCCGATGATAATTCCGGTGAATATCAGTGCAGCGGCCATCACAAGTGCGCTGATGCACAGCAGATTTCTCTTATGTTCGCTCATGGGCAATGTTCCTTTCCCCCTGCGGATGTTCACTGCACGGAGATGACTTTGTAGTCTTTTGCCGTTACCGCATCCGTCAGTGCCTGATCACTTACTTCTGCGCCAAGCGTAACCACAGCCGTTCCTTTTTCATGGCTTACTTCTGCCTGTTCAACACCGGGGATCGCTTCCAGTGCTCCTTTTACGGTCATTTCACAGTGCCCGCACATCATACCTTCGATTTTCATTGTTTTCTGATTCATTGTTCTGTTCTCCTTTTCATTTTGAGTCTGTGTTTTCGTATCTTTCTGAAATCCGGAAAGCATACGGTTTACGGTTTGAAGATCTGCGGCATTCCTGCTGACGGTATCCTTTTCTGATGCATGAACGGACAGCAGGTTCAGCCGGAGTGCATTGCTGACAACGCAGAAGCTGGAAAGGCTCATTGCCGCTGCGCCGAACATCGGATTCATCGTCCAGCCGGTCAGATGGATCCAGGCTCCTGCGGCAAGCGGGATACCGATAACATTGTAGATAAATGCCCAGAACAGATTTTCATGGATATTGGTCAGTGTTCTGCGGCTTAAGCGGATGGCTGCCGGCACGTCGGTAAGGCTGCTCTTCATAAGTACAACATCTGCGGCATCAATTGCCACATCCGTTCCTGCACCGATGGCGATACCGATATTCGCAGCTGTCAGCGCAGGTGCATCGTTGATACCGTCGCCAACCATGGTTACATGGAACTGCTCCCTGAGCTTCCGGATGACTGCTTCCTTTTCTCCCGGAAGAACGCCGGCAACCACATTGTCCACGCCGGCTTCAGCAGCAATTGCCTTTGCTGTCCGTGCATTATCTCCCGTCAGCATGACGGTTCTGATTCCCTGACGTTTCAATTCCGAAACTGCACGGACACTTTCCGGACGGATGACATCCGCAACCGCAATGATGCCCAGCAGTTTATCATCCTCTGCAAAAAAGAGAGGTGTTCTGCCGGAAGCTGACAGTTCATCCGCTTTTTGCAGCAGCGCCTGTGCAGCATCAGATCCGGATCCGGATTCAGCTTCAGAAAGCACGGATAAAATATATTCCCGTTTTCCGCCGGTGATCCTGTGTCCGCGGATCGTCGCCTCAAGTCCGTTTCCGGGTAAAATGCGAAACGCTTCGGATGACTCTGCCTCAAGTTTCTGCGCAGCAGCATATTTTACAATGGCACCCGCAAGCGGATGTTCGCTCTTGACTTCCAGTGAGAACGCACTTTGCAGCAGTTCTGCAGGGTTCGATCCCGCCGCCGGAATAACATCTGTCACTTCCGGTGTCCCGCTTGTAATGGTTCCCGTTTTATCCAGTACCACAATCTGTGTTTTGCCCGTTTCCTCAAGGGAAGCTGAGGTCTTGAACATAATACCGTTTCTGGCACCCATGCCGTTTCCGACCATGATGGCAACAGGAGTTGCAAGGCCAAGTGCGCACGGACAGCTGATAACCAGCACAGAAATTCCGCGTGCCAGCGCATAACCGAAATCCGCTCCCGTAAGGAGCCAGATTAAAATTGTAACCAGGCTCACACCGATTACCGCAGGTACAAACACTGCAGATACACGGTCTGCAATCCGGGCAATCGGAGCCTTGGTCGCCGCCGCGTCACTGACCATCTGAATGATCTGTGAAAGCGTGGTATCTTCGCCGACTCTTGTTGCCTGACATTTCAGAAAGCCGGACTGATTGATGACCCCGGCAGACACCGCATCTCCCGCCTTTTTATCTGCCGGAATGCTTTCTCCCGTCAGTGCAGCTTCATTGACAGCGCCTTCTCCTTCTATCACGACAGCATCAGCAGGAATGCTTTCTCCCGGACGGACAATGAAAATGTCACCGGTCCGGATCTCCGATGCCGGAACGGTCTGTTCTATTCCGTCTTTTACAAGCACCGCGGTTTTGGGTGTCAGCGCCATCAGCCCTTTCAGTGCACTGGTCGTTCTGCCCTTGGAAACCGCCTCCAGCAGTTTACCGACAGTAATCAGTGTTACGATCATCGCTGCTGACTCAAAATAAAACTCATGCATATCATGCATGACGCCGACCATGTCTCCCTTTACCTGCGCATCCGTCATCATCAGGAGTGCAAAGAAGCTGTAGGCGAAAGAGGCCCCGGAGCCGAGTGCAACCAGCGTATCCATATTCGGCGCCCCGTGCAGAAGGCTTTTAAATCCGCTGATGAAAAATTTCTGATTGATTACCATGATGATCATGGAAAGGAGCATCTGTACCAGTCCCATGGCAACATGATTGCCATCAAAAAAGGAAGGAAGCGGCCAGCCCCACATGACATGTCCCATGGAAAAGTACAGCAGTATGACGAGAAAGATGACTGACCAGATCAGTCGTTTTTTAAGTACCGGCGACTGCCGGTCTGTCAGTGCATCCTCCTCTGCTGCAATTCTGCCGCTGAGACCGCTCTTTACGTCTCCGGAGGAAGTCTTCCCGTCCATTTCACGTGCGCCATACCCGGCGTCTGTAACTGCTTTTATGATTTCGGAAGCTGACGCATTCCCCTCTACGCCCATGGAATTGGTCAGAAGACTTACCGAGCATGAAGACACGCCCGGAACCTTTGATACGGCCTTTTCTACTCTCGTCTGACAGGCTGCGCAGCTCATTCCTGTTACTGCATATTGTTCCATTTATATTTATCCTTTCTGAATCACTTCAGAAGCTTCTGAAGCGCATCGACGAGTTCATCCACGGATTCATCCCGTCCCTGCCGGATATCTTCTGTTACACAGGTCTTGATATGACTTGCCAGCAGCACCTTGGTAAAACTGTTCAGTGCACATCTGGTGGCCGCAACCTGCGTCAGGATATCGATACAGTAGGCATCCTTGTCAACCATGCCGTGGATTCCGCGGATCTGTCCTTCAATCCGGTTCAGTCTGTGTACGAGGTCCTTATATTCGGCATCCTCACGAACCTTTGTTTTGTCTGACATTGCATATTCCTGTGTCAGCATGGCTTCATGACTGATTTCCGTTTCCCCCGCAGACTGACAGTGACACTTTCTTGCGGATGATACCGTCTCTGCTGTTTTTTTATCTTCGTTGCTTTCCTTTTTTTCTTCCATATGATCTTCCTTTACCATTACCGGTTTTTATCTGTACAGTGGCTACGGAACGTTTGCACAGAGGTTGCGAAGCAACCTCTTATTTAACACAGATGCTTGCATCTGTGTTAAATTTATACCCTATGGGGGTATATTACAAGTAGTCCGTCTCACATTTCATTTTTCTTTTATAAAGAACCATTTCTAAAAAAGTATAAACTGCAGGGATATGTTCAAATGCGGCTGTATCTGATAGAATGAGGTTATTATGAGATATTATATTGCAGATTGTCACTTTTATCACGCACAGCTCAATGATCATATGGATCACAGAGGCTTTGCAGATGTAACACAAATGAATGAATACATGATCCGGAAATGGAATGAGAAGGTCAGAAAAAACGACTCCGTCGTGATCCTGGGCGATATTTCCTATGGGACTCCGGAGGAAAATGAAGCCCTGTTCGCAAGGCTTCAGGGGAAACTGTATCTGATTGAAGGAAATCATGACCGATTTCTCAGAGATAAAAAATATGAGACTGACCGGTTTGAGTGGATCAGACCCTATGAAGAGCTGCACGATAATCAGCGCAAGGTCGTCCTCTCCCATTACCCTGTTATGTGCTACAACGGACAGTACCGGCTGAAGCATAACGGAGAGCCCAAAACCTACATGCTCTACGGTCACGTACATGACACAACCGATCAGCGTCTGATTGAACAGTTTCAGAGCATTACCAGAAGCACCATGAAAAAAGGCATGGACGGAGAAATGCATCCCGTGCCATGCCATATGATCAACTGTTTCTGTATGTACAGCGATTACACGCCGCTTTCTCTTGATGAATGGATCCGGAATGATATGGACCGCATGCAGGAAAAAGCCGCAGAAGCGCCAGACCTCAGCCTTTAAGGCCTCTGGTCTGACGATCCATATCTTCTACTACGATATCGTAGATTTCACCCAGTGTGGAACAGTATTCCAGCACCTTCCAGGGTTCATTGGTATGATAATGAATCTTGATGAGGTCTTCATCTCCGACTGCAAGAAGGCAGTCTCCCTTGAAATTTTCTGTAAAATAATCGTTGATGACATCCTCGTCAAGGTCGTGACCGTCAATCAGAAGCTGTGTGTCATATCTGTATTCCAGCATTTTCTTCCTCCGTTTTACTGCCATTCAGGATCTTCATGAATTCGTCGCCTGTAATGGTCTCTTTGTCATAAAGATACGCAGCAAGTTCATCGAGCTTATCTTTATTCTCACTCAGTATACGCTTTGCTTTTTCATGCTGCAACCGTACCAGCTCCACAACTTTTTTATCGATCTGTGCCTGTGTCTGTGCCGAGCAGGCAAGGGAGGCATCCCCGCCCAGATACTGATTGGTCACGGTTTCCAGTGCCACCATATCAAAATCATCGCTCATGCCGTATCTTGTAATCATTGCTCTCGCAAGCTTGGTCGCCTGTTCGATATCATTGGAAGCACCTGTCGTGACAGATCCGAATTCCACTTCTTCTGCCGCGCGGCCACCGGTCAGGGTAGCAATCTTATTTTCAATTTCTTCACGGCTCATCAGATAATGATTGCCCTCTTCCTCGACCTGCATGGTGTATCCAAGTGCACCTGAGGTTCTCGGGATAATGGTAATCTTCTGTACCGGTGCGGAATCGGTCTGTCTGGCTGCCACAAGTGCATGTCCGATTTCATGATAGGATACGATCCGCTTCTCCTTATCGGTCAGGATGGCATTCTTCTTCTGATATCCGGCGATGACCACTTCAATGCTTTCTTCCAGGTCAGCCTGTGTGGCAAAGGCTCTCCTGTCACGTACCGCACGAAGCGCCGCTTCATTTACGATGTTGGCAAGCTCTGCGCCGGATGCACCGGACGCCATACGTGCCACCTTGTTAAAATCAACATCATCCGCCAGTTTGATCTTGCGCGCATGTACCTTCAGGATATCTTCACGTCCCTTGAGATCCGGAAGTTCTACTGGAACTCTTCTGTCAAAACGACCAGGTCGTGTCAGTGCCGGATCAAGAGATTCCGGTCTGTTCGTTGCCGCCAGAATGATAACGCCGTTATTGGCTTCAAAACCGTCCATCTCCGTCAGCAGCTGATTCAGTGTCTGCTCCCGTTCATCATTACCGCCGAGCTGCCCGTCACGCTTTTTGCCGATGGCATCAATTTCATCGATAAAGACGATACAGGGTGCCTTTTCCTTGGCCTGTTTGAACAGATCACGCACTTTGGATGCGCCCATGCCGACGAACATTTCCACGAATTCAGAACCGGACATGGAAAAGAACGGGACATTGGATTCTCCGGCAACGGCCTTTGCCAGCATGGTTTTACCGGTTCCGGGCGGACCGACGAGCAGAATGCCTCTCGGCATTGAAGCGCCGATCTGTTTGTATTTTCCCGGATCATGCAGATAATCTACAATTTCCTTCAGATTTTCCTTGGCTTCCTCTTCTCCTGCCACATCACCGAACCGGATGCCTTCCGTAGACTGGACGTAAACGCGGGCATTGCTCTTGCCCATGCCGAACATCATGGAGTTCGGTCCTCCGCCTACCTTGTCCATCATTTTACCGGACAGGAAATGCCCGATCAGAATAAAGATGACAATCGGCAGTACCCAGCTGAGCAGGAAGCTCATGACCGGAGACATCTGCTGTACAATTTCACTTGAGAATTCCGCACCGGATGCATACAGTCTGTCGACAAGATCCGGGTCGGTCATCACACCGGTTTTATATATCTGTTTTTCTTCCTTATCGGTAAAAATAATTTCATCTGACTGAATCTGTACTTTACCGATTTCCTTCTTTTCCGTCATTGACATGAAGGTTCCATAATCAACTTCCTTGACGGAATGTTCTACAATCTGCGGCATTGCCAGCAGATTGAACAGAAGAATGACAACCAGTACGATCATGTAGTAAAACGCCAGCGGTTTCTTGGGTGTTTTTACTTCATTCATCAGCTTTCCTCACATTCTGTATTTTATTTAAACACATGTATAACGATATTCTGTAGTTCTATTATATCGTCTTTTCACAAAGATGCGAATTAAGTTACTATAAAATATATAAAAGGACTGTAAAAAATGAGTAGAACTCATTTTTTACAGTCCTTTTTCATTTACATATCAGTCAATTGGACAGAACCTTCAGTTTTTCAGCAAGTGTTGTTACATTCTGCGTTGTTGCGGAAAGTTCCTCCATGGCAGCTGACTGATCTTCGGTTGTCTTTAAAGTATTATCAGCCTTCTCCAGTGTGCTGGATATAATTTCTGTAATCTGCTCATTCATATTGGCAATTTCATTGGCTGTCCCTTTGGATTTCTGTGAGAGATTCTGAATTTCCTTTGCTACAACCGCAAAACCTGCACCTGCGGAACCAAGATGCGCAGCTTCGATACTGGCATTAAGGCCAATCATCTTGATATTGTTGGCGATCTGCTCAATGGATTTCAGAACGGCAGTGATTTTTTCAGTTGTTGCCGTGATACTCTGAATCTGTTCAGTCAGCGACTGTTGATTAAAAGTAATCGTCTGTGCAGACTCGGCAAGCATATCAACAGTGGAAGAAATCTGGATGAAATTATCAGCCAGTTCTCCTGACATATGCTTGATTTCAAGCTGTCTGTAACCATTTTCCGCCAATGTATTTACTACAATAAACAAAACTTCTGCGGCGGCATCAATATTCTTTCTGGAAACAATATCGATTTTTTTGGTGGCCGCCCATAAGGCATCCGCATCCAGATTGGTTTCATGTGCAACATTACGGACATTTTTTTCATCCAGTGGTTTGTCAACAATCTGACCACCGAGTACGGTTCCAAGGTGCTGCCCGTTTACAATGATCGGAGCAGCAAAATCGATCAGACCTGCATGGCAGGGACCAACAAATGGCTTACCCGTTCTGGCCGCTTCTTCTCCCATACGGTTATGACATTCTGCACAGCGCCTGTCTCCGGTAGGAGACCTGTGGATAAAATCCTGGCAATAAGAACGGTAATAGCTTGGCGCAGTAATCTCATTTCCCTCACGGTCAACAGATACCGCAGCACAGTTCATTCCAAGTGAAAAATTATCCAGAAACTTTTTCAGTGTATCAATATCAATTACATCAGGGACTTCCAATACAGAAAGATCAATTTCTCCGCTACCAGTGTATTCTACCATAAAATCTCCCTTGCCTCTGTGTGCTATAAGTTGGTTAATATATATGAACCGATTTTACAGATTAATTATAACATAAAATTGTCTTTATATTATCATCATATAGCTATTAATAATTGCAAATATATAATTATCTAAAAATTTACCGCAAATAAAAACCTTCCAACTCATTTGAGTCGAAAGGCCTCGTTTTTTGACTGGGTTATTTCACAGTTTCTTCAAAAGTCCTTATTCAGAACCTCTTTCAGATCGGTTCCATCATCGTGATAGAGTTCCTCCGACGGTGCATCCGCCGCCGTTGTGGCCAGTTCATCACAACGTTCATTTTCCGGATGCCCGTTGTGCCCCTTTACCCAGTGCCAGGTAATGTGATGCGGCCCTGCTGCAAGAAGCAGACGCTCCCAAAGTTCACGGTTCTTGACCGGAGATTTCGAACTCGTCTTCCAGCCGTTACGGACCCAGCCATCCAGCCAATGTTCATTAAACGCACTGATCACATATTTGGAATCAGAATAAAGATCCACATCACAGGGCTTCCTGAGCTGCTCCAGTGCGATAATGACGCCCAGAAGCTCCATCCGGTTATTGGTCGTTTTATCAAACCCTGCGCTGAGTTCCTTCCGGTGCACCTCTCCCTTTGGATCAATATAATGTAATATGGCGCCGAAGCCTCCGGGTCCGTCCGGATTGCCTCTTGCCGCGCCGTCTGTATAGATTTCGATTTTCATTTTACTCCGTTTCCGAAACACCGGATGGCATGGTCCATATCCCTGACTTTGTAAACTCATCTGCCATCTGCTGTGCGCTTTCCACCAGACGCGGGTCATAACCCAGAATGCCGAGCAGCTTTATGGCATTACGGTTCTTTGCAGGTCCTTCCTGAATCTGATAATTGAAATGAACGTCATTGTCTGTGACAATTCCTTCAAAATGGTAGTTGTCGTACTGCTCTTTCAGCAGCTCTGTCAGTTCAATGTCATGCGTCGCCGCAAAGCACTGAATGTTACGGTGCGTAAACCCGGCCAGAATCCTGCTGGACGCGGCAATCCGTTCAATGGTATTGGTCCCGCGCAGTACTTCATCAATCATACACAGGATTCTGCATCCGCTCTTTTCCGCGGCATCGAGGATGCGCTTCAGAGATTTGATTTCAACAATATAATAGCTGTCCCCGCCGACCAGATCGTCTCTGAGCGCCATGGAGGTATAAATACGGTACAGCGGAGCCGTATACTGCTCTGCCATTACGGTATGAACAGACTGCGCCAGAATGGCACTTATGGCCACTGTTTTCAGAAACGTGGATTTACCGGAAGCATTGGAACCGGTGATCAGTACACCTCTGTGACAGGAAATGGAATTGGGAACGGGATGTTCCATTCCCGGATGATAAAGCCCCCTGATCACAAGTTCATCTGAAGAAGTCTGAAACTGCGGAATACAGTAACTGTCCGCAAGGGAAGCACGAAAGCATCCGATGGCAATTTCCGCATCAATTTTTCCGAGTACGGTAATCATATGATCCACCGTATCCGTATGTTTTCTGATTTCAGAAAGCATATGATTGAACTTGATCAGATCGATATGTGTTACAATCCGCAGATAGTCTGCCAGAATATCCAGCGGATTACCGCTGGCATTCATTCTTGTGGGAGACATCAGAATTCCGGAGCCGGCCTTAAAGGCTGCCATCTTCTGTTCGTCATCGCCAAGTTCTGCCAGTTCCTGCCCGAGCTCGTGATCTTTGATCTTCCGGAAGCGTTCCACACCCTTCAGAAGACGCATAACATAAGAAAAGCTGGACAGATACGGATCGATCTCAGCCTTATCCCGGAAGTAGGTCACAATATTGAAAATCAGTACAACAATCAGCATGATAAAAAAAGTGCTGAAGGAGAAAAAGCATCCGATGATCGAAACCACAAGAAGAAAATCTGCCGTCAGATTCATCAGATTCGATCTTTTCCCGAGATGATCCAGATAGTCAAGATAGTCATAAATGGAATACCTGTTCCTGTTGGCCATCCCTGCAAAAATCACCTGACAGTCATTTCTCAGCGCTTCGTGCTCCATAAAATAACGGACATGCTGCTCCTGAAGTTCAAAATCATCACTCTGCTGCGGCGTGCGGAGCATATAATAAAGGTACTCTTCTCCGGCACCGGAATAGCAGTAATTCATCCGGCGAAAAACCTGATCCATGGACAGATCATTCCATGTGATGTCGTCAATGGCAGTCTCTGCTCTGTGCTTTTCAAAATACTTGGAAACGTACAGAAACTTGCTGTCATTATCCATTCCTTCCGGGAGTCCGCCATAGGTACGGTGGAGCTTATCCCGGAAATTCTGCAGTGATCTTTTTTCATTCAGCATTCCAAGGATTGATACAATCACCAGAAATGCAATTACGATTGCAAAAAATACAACATACTCCATGCTGTCTCTCCGAAACTGTCATAATTTGAATTAAATTCAGAATGTATCGCCGGGTGCAGTAATCTTATTGATGACGTCCCGGTAGGAAGCGCCGGTTTCTGTCCTGATATATTTATCAATCCAGTCATATTTGTCCCACATGTGCATCGGAAATACAGCATTTGCCTTGGTGTGCGTAAGGAAATAATCCATTCCGTAGCCGTAGGCATCCTGAAGCCTTGGATCCAGCGGAACGAAAGCAGCATCAAAGCTTCTTCCGGCAATCTGGTCAATTTCAGCCTTATACTGTTCTGCCATATCCTGATTTTCCTGATCCGGTTCACCTTCCCAGTGCCACCAGTTCAGATCTCCTGCATGGTAAACGGTTCTGTCTTCTGCCGTAACGATAAAGGCCACGCCCTCATCTGTGGATTTCAGACTTTCAATCGTCATACCTGCATAGGTGATCTTTCGGTTCGGACGGATCACGGTAACATAGTCTTTCAGATCCTTATCGGTGATCCGCAGTCTCGCAAACCATGTACTGCTCTGTCTGATGTCATCGCTTAAGAAAAAGTGCACCTTGGGATAGATTTTTACAAGTTCAAATACCTTCGGTTTGAAATGATCCGGATGTCTGTGGGAGGCAAAAACATATACCGTCTTGTCATGATCGAATTCCGGAAGTGTACCCTGCACATAATCAAAAATCAGTACAGTATGGTCGAGCTCAACGGTAAAACAGCTGTGATAAACATAAGTAATACGAAACATATATTTTCCTTTCGGTTCTTTTTTCAGATTGATTTATTCAGAAAGTTCTTTTGAAATTCTCGCCTTGATCTCTTCCGCCTTTTCATAAACGGTATCCGGTGTCACACCGATTCTGAATTCGCCGTCCATATAGCGGATCACACCGTGAATCATGGTCATCTTCACATTCTGCTTGCTTCCGCTGTATACAATGTTCTTGGCAATGTTGTTCAGCGGCCGCATATTGGGCTGATGCAGATCAAGCATGATCATATCCGCAAGTTTACCTTCCGCAAGAGTGTCACACTGCCTGAGTCCCATGGCATGTGCTCCGTTTACGGTTGCCATCTTCAGTACTTCCATGGCGTCAACACTGGAAGCATCCTGATTCTTCAGCTTGGCAAGGCCGGTAACAAGGAACATTTCCCGGAACATGTCCAGACAGTTATTGCTGGCCGGGCCGTCCGTGCCGATTGCAACAGGGATTCCCGCTTTCAGATACTGTGCGATCGGTGCGATGCCGCTTGCAAGCTTGGTGTTGGAACCCGGGTTGGTCACCACATACATTTTCTTTTCCTTCATGATGGCAATGTCTTCTGCCGTACAGTGTACCATATGGTAACCGCCACCGCCAAAATCAAAGAGTCCGAGGGAAGAAAGAAATGCAACCGGCGTCATACCGTAGCGTTCGCGGCAGCCTTCCGTCTCGGCAGCAGTCTCGGAAATATGCGTAAATACCGGCACCTCATACTTGTGTGCCAGTGCACTGATCTTCTGCAGCAGCGTCTTTGAACAGGTATATTCGGCATGGAAACCGATCATGTAGGAATTGAGCGGATCCTTTCCGTTGATTTCCAGAAACATCTGCTCCACCATCTCGGGAGACTGACTGAAGTCATTGACCGCACTTACCTGCACACAGCGCATACCGGTTTCCAGACAGGCCTGCGCGATGGAGAGCGGTGTCAGATACATATCGAAGATGGAGGTAATACCGCTGGTCAGATACTCCAGTATTGCAAGCTTTGTCAGCCAGTAGATATCGTCTGCTGTCATCTTGGCTTCCACCGGAAAGATCTGATGGTTCAGCCAGTCGGAAAGCGGAAGGTCATCGGCCCGTGAACGCATCAGCGTCATTGCCGAATGTGCATGCGCATTCTTAAACCCCGGCATCAGCAGATTGCCTTCGCAGTCGATTTCCTTATCCCAGATCAGAATCATTCCGCTGTGCTTTTGATAAAATGCCTGAATTTCTTCGTTCGTTCCTGCAAAGAGAATCTTTTCATCCTCGATCCATACTTCCCCCATGAAGATGTCCCTGCCAGGTTCCATCGTCAGTACTCTTGCATTGTAAAATCTTGTTTTCATCGTATACGCCCCCAAACAGATGACGGGATTACTTTCCCATCTTTTTCACTGATTCAGTTACAAGTTTTGCAAAAAGAGGTGCTGCCTTATCTGCAGCTTCCTGTACTTCAATGTGATTCAGCGGCTGATCGGTCATTCCTGCTGCAAGATTACTGATACAGCTGATGCCGCAGACCTTCATCCCCATATGATTGGCGGCAATTGCCTCAACTACTGTACTCATACCTACCGCATCAGCTCCCATGGTGCGAAGGGCACGTATTTCCGCAGGTGATTCAAACGAAGGTCCTGTCAGCTGACAGTATACGCCTTCCTGAAGCGGAATACCGTTTTCCTTTGCTGCCATACGGATGATGTCCTGCAGATCTTTACGGTATACAGTGCTCATATCCGGGAATCTGGTTCCCAGATCATCGTCATTCGGTCCCATCAGCGGATTCGGAACGAAGCAGGAAATCTGATCGGTAATCAGCATCAGATCTCCCGCCTTGAATGCGTGATTGATTCCGCCGGAGGCATTGGTCAGAAACAGCACCTCTGCGCCGAGCTTTCTCATCAGTCTGGCCGGCAGTACGACATCCGTAATGGGATACCCTTCATAATAGTGCACACGGCCTTTCATGCATACAACCGGAACATCGTCCACATAACCGAAAATGAATTTTCCGGCATGTCCCGGTACTGTGGAAACCGGAAAGCCCTTGATCTCAGAATAGCTGATCTCGGATACCACACGGATATTGCTGGCATAATCGCCAAGTCCCGAGCCAAGTGTAATTGCCACCTTCGGCTGAAAATCAGTTACTTTTCTGACTGCTTCCACACACTGCATCAGCTTTTCATAAACTTCTGTATTTCCCATATATTTCCTCCATTATTCCTGTGATCTGATTTTTTCTGCCAGATCCTCAAGATATACATATCTGTCCATGAGCTGTTCCAGCTGTTTTTCCAGCTGCGTTTTTTCCTCTGTCAGCTGCCCCAGCCTTACAAAATCCGTTGCCGCACCGATCATGTCTGTATCGGCCTGCGCAATCTTCTGTTCACAGTTCTCAATGTCCTGTTCAATTGTTTCGTATTCCTTCTGCTCCTTATAGCTGAACTTCAGCTTATGTGCAGAGGAATAGCTCTTCTTTTCCGGGGACGGATCCGGTGACGATGCAGGTGCCCTGCCTGAAGGTTCATCCCAGGAAAGGCTTCCGTCTACGCCTTCCTCATGTTCCATGAAGAACTCCGTATAGGATCCGTTATAAAGATGTATCCCGCCTCTGGAGTCAAAGGTCAGCATCCGTCTGACCACTCTGTCAAGAAAATAACGATCATGAGAAACCGTGATCACAATTCCCGGGAAGGAATCCAGATAATCCTCCAGTATGCACAGCGTCTGGATATCCAGATCATTGGTCGGCTCATCCAGAATCAGAACGTTCGGCGCACCCATCAGTACCTTCAGAAGATACAGCCTTCTGCGTTCTCCGCCTGAGAGTCTGCCGATTTCCGCATACTGCATGGATCCTTCGAACAGGAACTTCTCACACATCTGGGATGCTGTGACATAACCGTCATCTGTCTGAATATATTCCGCCGTATCGCGCACATAATCGATGACACGCTCCTGCATATCCATGCATTCGCTTTCCTGCGCATAATAGCCGATCTTTACGGTATCTCCGATCGTGACGGTCCCGCCATCCGGTGGAATGATCCCGGTCATGACCCTGATCAGTGTTGTCTTGCCGCATCCGTTCGGCCCCAGAATACCGACACGGTCATTGCGGAGAAAAATAAAACTGAAATCATCAAATAAAGTCCGTTCACCATATCTTTTGGAAATATGCGAAAGTTCTATGGTTTTCTTACCGAGTCTGGAAGAAAGTGCACTGATCTCCACATCTGCATCAAACTTAAGTTTTTCTTCATCCCGCAGTGCTTCATAACGCTGGATGTGTGCTTTCTGCTTGGTGCTTCTGGCTCTTGCGCCGCGCTGCATCCATGCCAGTTCCTTGCGCAGAATATTGGCATGCTTGTCCTGTGTGGACACTGCAGAAGCGACTCTTTCCGCTTTCAGTTCCAGGTATCCTTCATAGTTGGTGTCATAGGTATAGAGCTTTCCATGATCAATTTCAACAATTCTGTTGCAGACAAGATCAAGGAAATATCTGTCATGCGTTACCATGACCAGAGCGCCCCTGTAGGAGGCAAGATACTGCTGCAGCCACTCGCTCATGGCATTGTCCAGATGATTGGTAGGCTCATCCATCAGCAGAATATCACTTCTGGAAAGCAGCACACTGCAGAGCGCCGCCTTCTTACGCTGTCCGCCGGACAGATGGGATATTTTTTCCTGAATATCCGTAAAGCCAAGAAGATTCAGAATCTTTTTGGCCTCGCCCTCAAGCTCGTATTCCAGTTCCTTTGCAGCGACAGCGTCCTTCGGATGTATTTTCCTGACATTTTCAGTCACGACATATTCATAAAGAGTCATATCCTGTGAAAAGTCAGGATTCTGCGGCAGGTAACCGATCACGACATGATTTCCCATGACGATGTTCCCGCTGCCGGGTTCTTCTTTGCCTGCGATCAGGCGAAGAAGGGTAGATTTACCCGTCCCGTTAATGCCGATGATCCCGATTCTGGCACCTGTATCGATACCGAAATCCACGTGATCCAGCAATACCTTGTCTGTATATGCCTTTGAAATGTCCTTCATTGATAATAAATTCGTTGATTGCATGAAAACATTATATAAGTAATGCCATAAAAATACAAACTTAACTTGTCTGATCCTGCGATACGTCTTCTGCCTTATCCTCTTTCAGAAGAGTTCCATGCAGTACAGGCCTTACGGTTGCCCGCACCGTCTGATCAAATACATCGATGGCCCCGAGCTGTGACATCTTGTTCAGAAGTATCTTTTCCAGTGATCCGTCAATGGCCACAGCACGCAGTGAAGACATCATCATATCGCTTCCGGGCGTTTCATCCATCCGGATTTCAATCGACCGGGGTGTCGCCGGATGAAGATATGCCGCAACAGGAATCTCTTCCTGCATGTCATTGATATTAAAATAGATATTCATCATGCGGGTTGCTGCCTCTTCCAGAAAATAGATCTCATTGCGCAGCACAAACCGGCCGTATTCATCTGTTGTGCCGATGGTCTTTACAGAGACATGATAGATTTCGCCGTGCATGTCAATGTCACTTACCGTGTAATGATCTCCAAAACCGCACTGAAGAGAAATCATTGTCTCTCCTTCATACAGATCCATGTAAAAGAAATTATTTCCACCTTTATGGAAACCGATCTTCCGGATGCCGTCCGTGAAATTGTTATGGATCACCTGAATCATCAGCGGGAAGATGCCGACGCCCTTGACGTCCAGATCATACACTGCGCCGTCCAGACAGTCGGTCCAGATTCTGCGGAACTGATTGCCGACTCTCCGGTAGGAGGTATAGATCTGATTGCGTTCGTTGTCCCGGATCAGACGATGCCCGACAAGCGTTCTGCGATGCGCATTTCCGCTGCTGACAGGAATCGGTCTTCTGTTCCAGCCGCCGTCTGTAATTGTGGGAAGCGCAGGAATCCGCCCTGCAATATGCCTGCAGACGGATTTCAACATGGTCAGAGAAGCAAAATCTTCCGAAAGCGGCCCTTCCTGCAGCTGCAGATCATGCATGGAGGACTGGATGATCCCTGTCATGGAACCATACTGGAATACCTCTCCGTTACCGGCATTCGTTACGATGACCATCTGAATATCCGGATAGCAGTAAACGTTCTGCCCCAGCATGCCGTTAAAGGCAAATGCACCCTCACGGTCTGCGTTGACCCAGAGCTGATAACCGTAATGCTCTGCGTTTTCAATTCCGGTGTTTATCTGCGGCATTGTCGCATCGGTTACCCACTGTTCAGGAACAAGCTGCTGTCCGTTCCACATCCCTTTCTGCAGATAGAGCTGTCCGAGCTTTGCCATATCTTCAATCCGCATGAACAGTCCCCAGCCGCCCTTTGTAATCTTCTGCGGACAGCTTTCCCAGAACACACGCTCAATTCCCATGGGATCAAAGAGCCTTGGCTTCAGATAATCAAACATGCTCTCTCCCGTAATCTCCGTAACGATGGCAGAGAGCATATAGGAATTCATACTGTTATATTCAAATTTTGAACCAGGCGTAAAGGAAACCGATGCCTCCAGAAAGCTTTTTCTCCAGTCATTACCGGAAATTGCACCGCTTTCATTAAACTGCACACCGCTCGACATGGTCAGAAGATTCCAGACCGTCAGATCTTTCATCCGCAGGATGCTCCAGATATTTTTCCGGGAACCGAACAGGTCAATGACCTTATCTGTAACACTCAGCCTGCCTTCTGCAATCAGCATGCCGATCGCCATTCCCGTAATACTCTTGCACATGGAATGCGTGACATGCCACAGATCCATCTGATAAGGGGAAAATGCCGTTTCACCGATCACGTATCCGTTCCTGAGTACCATGATCCGGTGCATGTCACAGCCTTCGGTTTCGTTAAGACGCCGGAACATATCGCACAGAAAAGCGGATGACACACCCTGGGATTCCGGCGTTCTTCGCTCAAGATGCTGCTCATTTGCATCCGCCGCAGGAAAGGCAGGCTTCTGCGGTCTGTAATCCACCTTACTGATTTCACCCGTCTGCCTGTTGATCATTTTCAGCATCAGTTCTCCGACATACCAGTCTGTTTTTGGCATACGATCACCCCGTTTTCCGCATTTTTTACTTCTGTATCCGATTATAGTTGATTCAGATGCTTTTATCCATAAATATCCCATGAATAATCTCTGAAGAATTCCCCTGGTGAAAAAAAGGATGTATAATGTGAGCCAGGGTAAATTCAAAACTAAGCAAAGACGAGGAGAAACATGTCAGAAAACAGAAAAATTCCTACGCTTCTCATTATTGACGGCTCATCCATGCTGTCGACTTCCTACTACGGAAACCTTCCGAAATCGATTCTTTTTGAAAAGGATGAAGAAAAAAAGCTGCAGCATTACAGCGAAATTCTGCATACCTCAGATGGAAAATATACCAACGCAATCTTCACCATGTTCCGTTCCATGCTGGCACTTTTCAGAGCAGTAAAACCGGAGTATGCCGTTTTCGTTTTTGATAAAACCAGAAATACCTTCCGGAGAACGCAGCTGCATGCGGAAATGTATAAGGCACAGCGTAAGGAAACACCGCAGCCGCTGAAGGAACAGTTTGCAGGTATGGAAGAAGCACTTTCGCAGATCGGCTTTACCGTACTGTGCGGCGATGATTATGAAGCAGATGATTATGCGGCATCCGTAATCCGTAAATTTGAGGATCCGGGTCTGCGCATTCTGGTACATACCAAAGATCATGATTACGAGCAGCTGGTCAGCGATCATACACGTCTCTGGCGTCAGGTGGATAAGGATAAGGCGGAAACGCTCAAAAACGCATACGGCCTGTTTGCCGGAAATGAAGGCTATGCAGCGCTTCCTGCCGGTATTTTTGAATATACGGCAGACATTGTAAACGCTGAAGAGGGCGTTATGCCCTCCCAGATTCCTGACCTGTGGGGAATTGTCGGAGACCCGAGTGACGGGATCCCGGGCTGCCGCGGCGTCTCTTCCGCTGCTGCACCGCTGATCCGCGAATATGGCTCGATTGCGCACATTTATGAGGCCATTGATGCCTGCGAAAATGATGCAAAAAAAGAGAAGGCACTGAGTGCCTTCTGGAAAGAAAATCTTGGTATATCGAGAAGTCCCCTGAAAAGTCTGAAAGAAAACCGTGCAGATGTCCTTCTGAGCAGGCAGCTGGCAGTCATGAAGGATGACATTGCCCTGTCCTGCACACTTGACGACCTGCGCATGCAGACAGATCCAGCTCCGTATCTGCGCATATTTGATCAGTATGAACTGAGCAGCATCAGCGCGGATGTAAAGAAAAAGGGAATCTGCTGAAACTTCCGGTAACAGCACATCATGTTCAGCCTGCGCCCGTCAGCAGCATCACAAGTGTGATGGTCACAGGTGACAGAAGCGTTGTCACAATGATCCCCTTTGAAAAGAGTTCATCCTTAAGTCCGAATTCTCTTGAAACAATCATCGGAAGGTTACCTGCAGGTACTGCCAGAAGAAGTGCTGTCACTTCCATCAGCATACGGTCGCTGATCAGCGGGCGCAGCACCAGAATCAGTACCACCGGCATGACCACCATCCTGAGTGCAGTAAACAGATAAATCCGCAGATCCGTAAAAATACTGCGAAGCGGCATGGCTGCCACAGATGCACCCAGTACCAGCATGGACAGAAACGTTGTCGCATTTCCCGCATAACGAAGGGTATCCGAAACAACACCCGGTATCTTCGGATTCAGCAGGTAGACAGCAATCGTAAGTACTGCAGAGACGGTTCCGATATTCACAATTTTTTTCATAAAATCAGGCAGGGAAACATGCGATTCAGAGGCTTTCCCGCCTGATTTTTCCTGTTCCGCTCTTTTACTGAGTACCATGATCCCGCTGGTATAGAAGAAAACATTATAAACGAGATTATTCATGGAAACGTAAATCAGTGAATCATTTCCAAGAACGGCAAGTGCCAGCGGAATGCCGATAAAGCCGACATTCCCGTAAACCGTCATCATCTGATAGGCATAGTGATCCCTGCGTTCTGCATGCAAAAGAAACGGAATCATTGCACCGATCAGATATGCTGCGCCATAGCAGCAGGTAAACAGCAAAATCCCCTGCAGCACCTTACCTGCAGGCACCCTGTCCGCAGCAGAAAATGCGGAGCTTAAAAGGAGTGCCGGATTCGTTACATTGATAATCAGTGCGGAGATCTGCTGCACGGTCAGGTCTTTGAGCTGTCCTTTTCTGTATAAAACCATGCCGATCAGAATCAGCAGACAGATAACGATCATCTGTTCAATTACGGTCAGGATACTCATCTTATGCTTTTACCTTTTTAAAGGATTTCTTTCCTTTTCTGACCATCACGCCATCGCCTTCAAATTCAGACTTATCATAGCTTGCGGTAAAGTCAGCCACCTTTTCATCACGAAGGGTTACACCGCCCTGCTGGACTGCTCTTCTTGCTTCGCTTCTGGAAGGTACAAGGCCTGCAGCAACAAGTACCTGCAGAATATCAATCTTTCCGTCCCTGAAATCTTCCTCTTTCAGCGTAACTGTCGGTACATTGGCATCATCACCGCCGCCTGCAAAAAGTGCCTTTGCACCGGCCTGTGCCTTCTTTGCTTCCTCATCGCCATGAACCAGTGCAGTCAGTTCATAAGCAAGAATTTCTTTTGCTTCATTGATCCTGCTGTCTTCCCATCTGCTCATTTCCTCGATCTGTTCAAGCGGCAGGAATGTCAGCATACGCAGGCACTTCTCCACATCGGCATCGGCAACGTTTCTCCAGTACTGGTAGAATTCAAACGGGGAAGTCTTGTCCGGATCCAGCCATACAGCACCCTTCTGTGTCTTACCCATCTTCTTGCCTTCAGAGTTAAGAAGAAGTGTAATGGTCATGGCATAAGCATCCTTACCCAGCTTCTTGCGGATCAGCTCTGTACCGCCCAGCATATTGCTCCACTGGTCATCTCCGCCGAATTCCATATTGCAGCCGTATTTCTGGTATAACATCATGAAATCGTAACTCTGCATCAGCATGTAATTGAATTCCAGAAAGCTCAGTCCTTTTTCCAGACGCTGCTTGTAGCATTCTGCCGCCAGCATCTTGTTGACGCTGAACTGTGAACCGATGTCGCGGATGAATTCAATGTAGTTCAGATCCATCAGCCAGTCTGCATTATTGACCATCATTGCCTTACCGTCAGAGAAATCGATGAATCTGCTCATCTGCTTCTTGAAGCAGTCACAGTTATGCTGGATGGTTTCTTTTGTCATCATGCTTCTCATATCGGTACGTCCGGACGGATCTCCGATCATTGCGGTACCGCCGCCGATCAGTGCAATCGGCTTGTTTCCTGCCTGCTGCAGGCGTTTCATCAGGCAAAGTGCCATGAAATGTCCGACATGCAGAGAATCCGCTGTAGGGTCAAACCCGATATAGAAAGTTGCCTTTCCGTTGTTTACAAGATCCCTGATCTCTTCCTCATCTGTCAGCTGTGCAAGAAGTCCTCTTGCCTTAAGTTCATCAAATACTGTCATTTTTTCCTTTTCCTTTCTGCGTTGTCTGTTCTTTCAGGGCATGCATTTTTTTACGATATACGCAAAAATCCCGCCCTGTGCATCTGTCTGCAAAGGACGGGATAAAATATTCATCTCGTGTTACCACCTTTATTCGTATATGATTCACACCATATACCTCTGTAAGTACAGCCCTGCGGCGATACTTATCTGCTGTAACGGGCACGCCCGGCGGAACCTACTGCACTGCACACGCAGCGTTTCAGTCTGCAGCTCACGGATGTATTCGGATCTGATCTCCCGCATGCGCCTCTCACCAGCCGGCCGCTCTCTGTTACGATCTTTCAGATTCTACTTGTTCCGATCAAAGCATTTAACATAAATGCATTATAAAAAGAAGCTGCATTTTTGTCAACCGTTTTCGCCTGACCGGAACAGCGGCCGGATGGAACGGTCTGCTGCTTTGAGTACTGCATAGCAGATGATGGTATCAATCGGCAGCATGATCAGATTGGTCAGAATTCTTTCCGGCAGAATAACGAGAATCGCTTTCTGATAAAGCATGTTCAGCCAGAGTGTATTGCACCCGATATTGACCAGAAGCTTTACAAGAAACTGTGCCAGGAGCACTCTCCATACCGTCACCGTTTTCTTATAAAGAACGGTTCCATAGATCAGTCCGCCCAGAATGGCACTGATGGTAAATCCGGGAAAAAATGTTCCGTCCGGGCGAAGCATGAATTTGATGATATCCAGGACGCCCCCGAAGATTCCGGCAATTGCCGGGCCGAACAGATAGGCAACCACCTGATTTGGAATTCCGGAGATTCCGATCTTGATGAAGTCTCCGATTCTGATGGTCGCAACATAGTTCAGTATGACGCCGAATGCACACATCATACCACAGAAAATGACAACTCTCAGACTTTTGAATTCGTTCAGTGAACTTACCCAAAGGTTTGTGTGTAATGTCCCGTTTTCTGCATCTGCTGTTGTTGTCTGTGACATAAAAGCACCTCCTTTGCAGTAGTTCCCTTTACTACAGCATAAGGAGGTGCTCGTCAGCATCATCATTATAATGTAGCAGCGGGATGCGAATCCGGTACCGCAAGTCCAATAAATGGATCTTTTCGTCCGACTGACAACTCCCTGTTCAGCCGGCACTTCACGCACCGATTTCTACTCTGCTTCTTTAATTTTTTTAAACTGCATCTGCAGTTCTTTACACATTGTAGCATCTGTCTGTCAGATTGCAACAGAAATTTTTAACGATTATATTTTTCCAGCGCACCTGCCGTATCCAGAATATCCTGCAGAAGCTTTCTGACTGTATTTGCATTCTCCAGATTTCTGGCACTGATTTCAGCTGCCTGTTCAGAATTGGCAGTTGTTTCCTGACTTGTGGCAGAAAGCTGACTGATATTGTCTACAAAGGTACGGTTGACCTCTTCCAGTTTTGAAATCATACTGCTGATTTCACGGATTCCGTCAGACAGATTTGAAAAGCTCTTGCTGATCTCATGGAAATCCTGACTTGTGGATTCAATCAGCTCATTCTGCCGTCCCACAGATTCCAGAGAACTTCTTACCGTATCTGCGGCATCATTCGCCTTTGCAGAAAGGTCATCAATGATGACACGGATATCTTCCGTGGAATTCTTGGTTTCTTCCGCCAGTGTCCGGATCTGTCCTGATACAACTGCAAAGCCTTTCCCGGCTTCGCCTGCCCTTGCACTTTCAATGGAAGCGTTCAGTGACAGCAGATTGGTCTGTTTGGAAATACTGCTGATGGTCGCAATAATGCCTTCCATTTCCTTCATCTTATCCTGCAGCTGTTCCATGGTACTCATAACGGTTCCGTTGGTCCGGTTGATACTTTCCGCCTGCTGTTTGAGTTCTGTGACTCTTGCAAGTGCCGTATCTACAGTCTTCATGGAATCCTCGGCAACCTTTACAATTTCATCTGAACGTTCCACGGTATCCGTGATCGCATTCTGCAGATTATTGGTCATGCTGGTCTGTTCCTGAATGTTCTCCGCTGTATTTCTGGTTCCTGCCGTGATTTCCTCTACTGCAGAATTTACCGTCTGTGTGGAATCCTTCAGATCATTGACCAGTGTTCCTGCCTGACTGGTTCCCTTCTGTACATGATCCGCAATCTGCATGACATCCTTCAGAATTTCCTTCTGTGCATGCTCTTCATTCCGGATGGCCTCCATGGAAGCACTCTGGAAACGGTCTGCCAGGTTGAACATCACGTAGGTAACGATGGCAAATGCAACAGCCAGCATCATTGCCGTATAATTTTCAAGTGAAAGTGTTTTACCGAGTGCCATATCATAGATCAGCTTGATGATATTGATCAGTGCTGCCAGTACTGCCTGCATCAGGCAGTACCTTTTGTCGAAATACAGAATTCCGATGATCATGATGGGAAAAATGTAGGTATTGGAATAAATCATATTTGCCGGCATCAGAACAATGGAATAGGCTATAAAAACCATAATAAAGATAAAATAGCGACTGATCTGTGCAGATCTGCTTCTCGAATTCAGATAGATTCCGCCGCCCCAGGTAATCAGGCAGGTCACCATATAGGCATAAATATAGGTCCCGTGGCTGCTGATGAGCATTCCGGCCAGAAGAACAGCTGTCAGAACAATGACAACGGTCAGCAGAATCCGGTTTACCAGCGCTGTCTGCACATCTTTATCCTTTAATTTTGTAATATCTGTATTTCTTTCTTCCATAGTGAATTCCTCCGCTGCAGAACGATGTATTTTTATTAATTGTATTACAGACATCACAAATTATCAAAGGAAATAAATCATTGATCAGATGATCAGTATTCAGATATGGAAAGCTTTGAAGCCGGGATAAACAGCACTTTCGCCAAGATTTTCCTCAATCCGCAGCAGCTGATTGTATTTGGCCACACGCTCTGTTCTGCTCGGGGCACCGGTCTTGATCTGATCCGTGTTCAGTGCAACAGCCAGATCCGCAATCGACGTATCTTCTGTTTCTCCGCTTCTGTGAGAAGTAATCGCCGTATACCCTGCCTGATGTGCCATCTTGATGGCATCGAGTGTCTCCGTCACCGTGCCGATCTGGTTGAGTTTGATCAGAATGGCATTTCCGCAGCCGTTACTGATTCCTTTCTGAAGGCGCTCCGTATTGGTAACAAACAGATCATCTCCGACCAGCTGTATTTTTCCGCCCAGTTCTGCCGTCATGTACTTCCAGCCGTCCCAATCCTCTTCATCCAGCCCGTCTTCAATGGAACAGATCGGATACTTTGCCACAAGTTCTTTCCAATGGGCGACAAGCTCCTGTGATGTATATTTCTGTCCGGACTTTGGCAGGATATATTCGCCCTTCTTTTTCCCTTTCCATTCACTTGAAGCTGCATCCATCGCCAGCACGAAATCGATGCCCGGACGATATCCGGCTGCTTCAATTGCCTTCATAATATAGGTAATTGCTTCCTCGTCGTTCTTCAGATCAGGAGCAAACCCGCCTTCATCACCGACCGCAGTGGAAAGGCCATCCGCTTTTAAAATTGCCTGTAATGAATGAAATACCTCAGTGCACATTCTGAGGGCTTCATGAAAGCTGACGGCACCCGCAGGCATAATCATGAACTCCTGCACATCTACCGTGTTGGCAGCATGTACACCGCCGTTCAGAATATTCATCATCGGCACCGGCAGATGATTGCCGTTTACGCCACCCAGGAACCGGTAAAGCGGTATCTGCAGACTCTGCGCGGCAGCACGCGCAGTTGCAATGGACACTGCCAGAATGGCATTTGCACCGAGCTTTGATTTATCCTTTGTCCCATCCAGCCCGATCATCGCATGATCGACTGCATACAGATCGGAAGCATCCATCCCTGTGATCCTTTCTGCAATCTCATGGTTGATACCGGAAACGGCTTTGCGGACACCTTTACCACCGAACCGCTTCGGGTCTTTATCTCTGAGTTCAAGTGCCTCGAACTCACCGGTAGAAGCTCCGCTCGGCGCAGATGCGCGCCCTGTCGTTCCGTCTCTTAAGGTCACTTCCGCTTCTACTGTCGGATTGCCTCTGGAATCAATAATTTCACGGCCGGTAACTTTTTCAATCTCAAGATTTTTCATAAAAAAGATCCTCTCTTTCTGAGCTCTGATTTATGTTCCTTACCGTTTCTATTATATTCCGAACTGCCCTCTGATCTGTACCATAAGTTACAATGTAATAATGAACAAATTTCCCGCGTTCTTTTTGTTCAGCTTATCAATTTATTTTTCCGGCAAATAATGCTACGATTTTTCATACAGGAAACTAAAATGTCAAATATAGTTTCTATGACATGAGTTAAATTATGGGAGGTTCTATGAAATCTTTAACAAAAAGCAAAATCTGGTTTTTTGCAATCGGTCAGTTTGGCTGGAGTCTTCTGTCCGGAATAATTTCAAACTGGATGGTATACATTTATCAGCCTGATGCGGCCGGCTCCACATTCTTTATTCCGCAGACCAGGGTAGTCTTTGGCATATTCACCATCATCGGCGGCATAACTGCCTTCGGACGTATTTTTGACGCCATCACAGATCCGTGGATCGCATCGTTGTCTGACCGCTGCAAATCCAAAAGCGGAAGACGTATTCCGTTTCTGAAATGGGCATCTGTTCCCCTTGCTGCCAGCACAGTACTTGTCTTCTGCGCACCGGTCAGCGGAATCTCCTGGATCAATACCGTGTGGCTTCTGGTATTTATCGCCTGCTATTACCTGGCAATCACAGCGTACTGCACACCTTACAATGCGCTGATTTCTGAACTCGGACATACACAGCAGGATCGTCTTGCCATTTCCACTGCGATCTCCTTTACCTTCATTGTCGGCACTGCAATCTCCATGCAGGCAGCAAGTGTATGGGGTATCTTCATCAGTAACGGAATGGCCAGAATGACTGCAATCCGCCTGACGTTTGTTATTTTCGCCGTCATCGCACTGATCTGTCTGCTGGTTCCGCCGCTGACCATCAAAGAAAAAGATTATGTTACCACAAAGCCTTCTGAGGCAGGCGCAGGTGCCTCCCTGGTGAAAACCTTCAGAAACCCGGATTTCCGTGTCTTTGTCGCTTCAGATATTCTCTATTTCGTTGCTCTGACCATGTTCCAGACCGGACTGACCTTCTTCGTGACTTCGCTCCTCGGACTGGATGAAAGCGTAGCCGGAACCCTGTTCGTTCTGATGACCGCGCTTTCACTTTTGTTCTACATTCCGATCAATAAGCTCGTTCCGAAATTCGGCAAAAAGAAACTGGTACGTTTTGCATTTCTGCTCTTTTCCCTGGTTTACCTGTACACTGCATTCCTTGGAAAAAATCTACCGATTCCGCCAATGGTTCAGGGCTATATTCTTGTTCTTCTGGCATCCCTGCCAATGGCAATTTTCGGAATTCTGCCGCAGGCAATGGTTGCTGATGTGGCAGAGGCTGATGCAAAGACAACCGGTGAAAACCGTGAAGGAATGTTTTTCGCCGCACGTACCTTTGCATTCAAACTCGGTCAGAGTGCATCCATGCTGATCTTCACGTCTCTTGCCACCATCGGCAGAGACCCGGTAACCAATGTTTCCGATGGCTCCGGCTATCGTATCGTTGCCATTACTGCATTTGTTCTGTGCGCATGCGGCGGTGTGATTCTGAAATTCTTCAATGAGAAACGGATCAATACCATCCTGGGCAGTAAAAACTGAGCTTATCTGTTCTTTCTGTTGATGACAAAAAAACGGCACGACCGGGTTAATCCCGGCCATGCCGTTTTTGCATCTGTATTCAATTCCAATCCTGATTATGTATTTCGATCTTCTTATCCCGCAGCATCAGATCTCCTACTGCATCCGCTGCAGATTTTCCGTTAAAAAGTACTTCATTGATCTGCTCTACAATCGGCATGTCGACATCATATTTATGTGCAAGTATCAGTGCCGCCTTTGCAGAATAAACGCCTTCAACGGTCATTTTTACTTCTTTCATGGCTTCTTCCATACTGTAGCCCTGTCCGATCAGGATACCTGCGCGTCTGTTTCTGGAATGCATGGACGCACATGTTACAATCAGATCGCCGATTCCGCTCAGTCCGCAGAAGGTTTCAAATTTACCGCCCATGGCAACGCCGAGACGTGTAATTTCCGCAATTCCTCTGGTAATCAGTGCAGCCTTTGTATTATCGCCATAACCAAGGCCATCTGCAATTCCGGCTGCAAGCGCAACGACATTTTTAAGTGCAGCACCGATCTCGATTCCCTTCATATCCGGGCTGATATAGACTCTGAATACCTCACACATGAATACATTCTGCAGGTATTCCGCTGTTTCACGCTTCCTTGCGCCGACAACAATGGTAGTCGGCATTCCACGTCCCACTTCCTCCGCATGTGAAGGTCCGGACAGCACTGCAACGTCTGCTTCAGGGAGAACATCACGAATAACATCTGACATTACCATCAGTGTACTTTCTTCAATGCCCTTTGCACAGTTGACAATGATCTGACCTTTCTGAAGATATGGCTTCATCATTTCCGATGTACTGCGGATATGGGCGGAAGGAACCACCAGAACAAGTATTTTCCGGTCTTTCATGACTTCCTGCATATCCGATGTAAATATTACATTTTCATTTAAGATTACGCCCGGCAGCTTATCTTTGTTTTCGTGATCCCGGTTAAACTGAGCCGCCTTCTCAGGCGTTCTGCTCCACACCGTTACGTCATGTCCATTTGAGGAAAGCAGGTATGCAAGTGCAATGCCCCAGCTTCCGGCTCCAATCACACCGACTTTTTCTTTCAATTCATGCCTCCGTGCTTTTTTCAGTTCGTATTGTTCTTTTTAAAAATATATGTTTTTCTTTCCGTATGCTTTGCAAGCTTTACAATATTGGCACGATGCTGCCAGAAGGCAAGCGCTGCCATGATGACTGCAATCAGATACATTTCAATCAGATGTCCCTGACTCATTCCGAAAACGCCATTCTGACCCTCAATAACCAGTTCGATCAGAAATCCTACATAGATCATTAATGACCCGAGGGAAACATAATGCGTGGTAAAAAAGGGTACCATGAACATTGTCAGAAACATCGGAATAAATGACCAGTGAAACGCAATCAGCAGTCCGCTGGTGGTTGCAATACCCTTTCCCCCTTTAAAATTCAGATAAAACGGAAAATCATGACCGATAACAGCACCAAGCGCAGTATAGATTTTCAGCAGATAAATGATATCCGGATGACTCTTTCCGAAAAGAAATGTGGTAAAGAGAACTGCCAGAATACATTTAATCATATCCCCAAGCAGAACAATAATTCCCGCTTTGGGCCCAAGCACCCGAAGCGTATTGGTTGTTCCCGCATTACCGCTTCCGTATTTTCTGATATCAATGCCCTTGATCTTTCCATAAATATATGCTGTCTGGAACAATCCGAATGCATATCCGATTAATATGCAGACAATCCTGATCATTTTAAACCTTCCTTTCATACTTCCAAATACAGATTAATCCTGTTCGTTTTCTCCGCGTTCACGAACAATGAACCTTAACGGAGTACCCTTAAATCCAAAGGCCTCGCGGATCTGATTCTCAATATATCTTGTATAGGAGAAATGCATCAGCTTTTTATCATTGACAAAAATAACAAAAGTCGGAGGTTTTACCGCAACCTGCGTAATATAAAAGACCTTCAGCATTCTGCCCTTGTCCGACGGCGGCTGCTGCATGACAAGTGCCTGTGTCAGAATTTCATTAAGGACACCGGTAGCCACGCGCATTGCATGATTCTCACTGACCACATCAATCAGATCATACAGTTTGGTCAGACGCTGTCCGGTCTGCGCGGAAACAAAAAGGATCTCTGCATATGGCATGAAGGACAGTGTCTGTCTGACCTTCTTTGTAAAGTCGCCGACACTCTTATTGTCTTTTTCAATCAGGTCCCACTTGTTTACGGCAATAATAACTGCTTTACCGCGCTCATGGGCGATTCCTGCGATCTTTGCATCCTGTTCGGTAACGCCTTCCTCTGCATTGATCACCACAATGGCAACATCTGCACGTTCTACCGCAGTAACGGTACGAAGAATCATGAATTCTTCAAGTTCTTCCTTGATCTTGTTCTTCCTGCGAAGACCTGCCGTATCAATAAAGGTATATTTCCTGCCATGATAAACAACCTCTGTATCAATTGCGTCACGGGTGGTACCTGCAACATCGGATACAATAAGACGGTTTTCCCCGATCAGTTTGTTAATGATGGATGATTTACCAACATTCGGTTTACCGATAATAGCAACCTTCAGTGAATCATCATCTTCTTCCACTTCCGGAAGATCCTTGAAATGCGATACGATTTCTTCAAGCAGATCGCCGATTCCCATCTGATTGGCTGCACTGATCGGATGCGGATCGCCGATTCCCAGATTATAGAATTCATAAACATCCAGCATGTCACGGCCGAAATTGTCTACCTTGTTGACAGTCAGAATTACAGGTTTTCCTGAACGTCTGAGCATATCTGCAACCTTGGCATCCGCATCCGTAACACCCTGTTTGGCGTCCACCATAAACAGGATCACATCTGCCGTATCAATGGCAATCTGTGCCTGCTCTCTCATCTGAGACAGAATCACATCTCTGGAATCCGGCTCGATACCGCCTGTATCCACCAGTGTGAAAGTATGATTAAGCCATTCCACGTCACGATAAAGCCGGTCTCTTGTCACACCGGGCGTATCCTTTACAATGGAAATATTTTTACCGGCAAGCGCGTTAAACAGTGTGGATTTGCCGACATTTGGTCTTCCTACTACTGCTACAATATTTTTTCTTTTCATTTTACCACCAATACTGTTTCTGAAATAAAGCTGTCTGTAAGACAGCAGCTGCATGTACGAAATTCCTGTCCAAAACCAGACAGGATGACATTATAACATAAAACTTAAAAAAATTCATTCATTAATTCTCATACAGAGGTTGCGCAGCAATTCCTACACATTTTCTATACAGAGGTTGCGCAGCAGTTCCTGCTCATTTTCTGTACAGAGATTCTCTATTAATTACGGAACCCGCGAAGCGGGCTCCGTTAAATAGAGGTGCTATTGCACCTCTATTTAATGATACCATGAAATTCCTTGACGTGTCACTAGCAGGATGATAAAACAAAGAGGTAAAAACAATTCATCACAGATTGGAGTATATCATGCCTGATTTTCACAAACTGGAAGCTACCATGCCCGTTGCGCCGCTGGGTCTTATCGCCCTCGATTCCGCAAAAGAGCTTGGGACAAGCGTCAATCAGTATCTTGCAGAATTCCGTCATACGCTGCATACGGTTCCGTCCACAGACCCTGCATTCAAAGGTTACGTCAAGGATAATTACCTTCTGAATGTGGAAACGGATCGTTTCGGAAGCGGCGAAGGAAAGGCTGTCATTAATGAAACAGTCAGAGGAAAGGATCTGTATATTCTTCTCGATGTCTGCAACCACAGCATCAGCTATAAAATGAACGGATTTGTCAACTACAAGTCTCCTGACGATCATTATCAGGATCTGAAAAGAGTCATTGCCGCAGTAAACGGCAAAGCAAGAAGAATCAATGTCATCATGCCGTTTCTTTACGAAGGCAGACAGCATAAAAGAACCGGCTGGGAATCTCTCGATGCCGCAGTAATGTTTGCTGAACTTCATGACATGGGAATCTCCAATTTTATCACCTTTGATGCACATGATCCGAGAATTGCCAACGCAGCTCCGCTCGGCGGATTCGATAACTTCATGGCTTCCTATCAGTTCATGAAAGCACTTCTTTATAATATTGACGATCTGATCGTGGATAAGGATCATCTGACCGTCATCAGCCCGGATGAAGGAGCACTTGACCGTGCAGTATATTTTGCCAATGTTCTCGGTGCTGATACCGGTATGTTCTATAAACGCCGTGACTATGCACATGTTGTAAACGGCACCAATCCGATCGTTGCACACGAATTCCTCGGTTCCAACATTGAAGGCAAGGATGTCATCATCGTGGATGACATGATTTCCTCCGGTTCGAGCATGATTGATACTTCCAAACAGCTGAAGGCAATGCATGCCAAGCGTGTATTTATCTGCACAACATTCGGCCTGTTCACAGACGGCATGGATAAATTTGATGCAGCTTATGAAAAGGGCTATTTTGACCGTGTCATCTCCACCAATCTGATTTATCAGGATCCCGAAGTGGTCAAACGTCCATACTATATTGTGGCAGATATGGGAAAATTCCTTGCTACCATTATTGATTTCGTAAACCATGACGCTTCCATTTCCAATGTAATCACACCAACAGAAAAGATTCATGAAATTGTCAGCAAATATAATAACGGAGAACGTGCCGAGGATGTACTCAAAGACTGATCCGGACAACAGAAACAGCTTTGCATGCTGTTAAAAAATGCCGTACCCTTTTTCAGAGGTACGGCATTTTCATACAGAACCCGCGAAACAGGCTCCTTTGAAATGAACTGCCATTGCAGTTCATTTTATTTTTATCTGGTACGGTCAAATTCCAGAATTGCCTTAAACAGATCTCCGTCCAGTACAATGTTGAACGTTCCGTTCTGTGCAACGGTAAGGCTCTTTGCAATGGATAGCCCAAGGCCGCTTCCTTCCGTACTTCTGGACACATCGCCGCGGATAAATCTTTCCGTGAGTTCATCTGCATTGATATTCAACTCATTTGCAGAAATATTCTTTATGGAAAATACCACCTTTTCCGTTCCGTTATCATCCCGCAGATCCAGATCCATATATACTCTCGTGTTTTCAAGTGCATATTTGAATACATTGTTCAGCAGATTCTCAATCACCCTCCAGAGATGACGGCTGTCCGCCATAATGTAAATCTCATTCTCCTGAGGTTTGAACACCGGATGCAATCCCTTCTGCTCAAACTTCTCATAGAACTCTCCGATGGTCTGATTGATCAGTTCTACAAAATTGATCCGTTCCAGTGTCAGCGAAATATTCCCGGAAGAAATTTTAGATGCTTCGACCAGATCAACAGTCAGCTGCTTCAGCCTCTGGGACTTCTCGTCCAGCACCTCCACATAACCTCTGATCTTCGGATCCTGAATATCTTCTCTCTTGATCAGATCCACATAATTGATAATGGACGTCAGCGGTGTTTTGATATCGTGAGATACGTTGGTGATCAGATCCGCCTTCATTTTCTCATCTTTCATGCTGATGCTGACTGCCTTCTCAATTCCGTCACCGATGGAATTGACTGCTTCTGCCAGAATAATATTGTCTCCATGCAGATGTGAGGTATCCACCTTGTAGTTGACGTTTCCATCACGTATTTTCCGGATGCCCTTTACAATGTCCTGTCTGTCCAGATTTGAACGGTACAGCATGAATCCTACATATATATCCATCAGAACAGCCAGAATTATTCCGGGTACCCCGACCATAAACAGCAATCCGTTTACAATCAGAAACAGGATATATGGAATCCATGTCCGGATGATCACATTCCCGTTATCCATTGATCTTAAGAGCAGCTTACGTCCGCCGGAAACCAGCTGCTGTAAAAAGCTGCTGCTCCAGAGTGTTCCCGCTTTGCCTCTTCTGACAAAGCTGTAGAACCCCGCACTGAATATGATGTCACATAAAAAGGCCACTGCTGCAATCAGTACCGGATAAAAGACCTGCTGTGTAAATTCATCAAAACTGCCGGAAAGATAATAAACCATCATCGCAAGCAGCACAATCAGCAACGCACATACGAGAATGAGAATCTCCGTATAAATTCTGTCTGTACGCTCCATATAGATGCCGTTGATTTCCAGAATGGAAGGAGATGTGGTATCTTCCCCCTTCTGCGATGCTCCTTTCTTTTTCGCCGGCATGACCTGCGCCGGAATAACATGCCCTTCTCTGGCAATCAGGTACATCAGAATCAGCAGATAGACAAATGCTGCGCTGATGCCCGCTATCATCATCTGATTTGAATACGGCACATATTTTCCGAATACCGTTTTCCCCTGTGTAAAATCGTCCTTGCAGGGATAATTCTGCGTATCTACGCCGATGTAGATCCGGATCTGATCCGGATAGGCATATTCATAGTCATTGAGAATATTGCGGAGCGTCTCCTCATCCAGCATGGTATTGGTGTCATAAGCCAGTTCATAAGGACAGTAATAGATATACTTTCCGTATTTTTCAAATTCGGATTTAATATCAATTCCCGTCGTCTCACCCATCAGCTGGCTGACATTGGTATATATCTCTGTTTTGGCTCCGATGGTCCGTGTGATGTAATAACGCAGATTTGTATTCTGGTAATCATAATATTTAGTATAATCGAGATACTCCGAATAATTCTGATTCAGGTCAGAAGCCGCTTCTTCCACATTCCGGCACAGATCCTGATACTCCTGCCAGCTTGAAACCAGATCCTCGATATTCTTACCGTCAACCGTTCTGTAACGGTCGATCAGAACCGTATGCTTTCCGCCGTCAGAAGAACCGTCCGTTCCGTTTCCGGAAACCGTCCGTGAAGAAGTGTTGTCGTCCATCTGAGAATTCAGGAAACTGTTCATCCCGCCGGAAAAGGTATTATTCAAAAGATGTGTATAGGTTGTTGAGGTACTCAGAAATGACTGTGCATTCGTAAAATCTTTTTCCTGATACTCAAATCCGCTCTGTGCCCATTTCAGAAGATCCGATACAGAATAAACTGCCGTAATATAATCTCCGGGAAGCATGGTTCCCCGGTTCACATACGCCGTAACATCGATTTTCTTGGTTCCGTCATAGGCGCCATTCGTTTCGATCTGTGAACGGATGGCTGTCAGTCTGACAATGTTCGATATTCCGTTTCCCATGATATTATTGAAAAGATAGGAATCCTCATAATCCCTGTCCTTGTCCGCTTCATGCAATTCATAGGAAAAGTCACCGTTTACACCCGATATAATGACATTTGAGCCCGTTACGGTATAGGCAAGAACACCGACTGCAATTGCCAGCATCACATGCTGGATCAGTCTGAGCATATTTCTTTTTTTACGTGCAATCTGCTTTTTCCCCACCTGGAATTTCCTCCGTAAAATCAAGCATCAGCTTCAATCTTATATCCGACACCCCATACTACCTTCAGATACCTTGGCTCTTTGGGATTAATCTCAATTTTTTCACGGATATGCCGGATATGGACCGCTACGGTATTATCTGCGCCAACCGCCGTTTCATTCCAGATATTCTCATAAATCTGGTTGATGGAAAAAACCTTCCCCTTGTTTTTTACCAGGAAAAGAAGGATGTTATATTCCATCGGCGTCATTTTCACTGACTCGCCATCTACTGTAACTTCCTTGGACGCGTCATTGATTACAAGCCCCCCTACAGTGAAGGTCTGTGAATCATCCTGTTCCGGAATACTTCCAAGCTTTGTATAACGTCTTAAATTTGATTTTACTCTTGCCACCAGCTCGAGCGGATTAAACGGCTTTGCAACATAATCATCCGCGCCGATGTTCAGCCCCAGAATCTTATCGGTATCCTCCGACTTTGCTGACAGGATAATGATCGGAATACTGCTCTTTTCCCGGATCTTCATCGTACAGTGAATCCCGTCCATTTTGGGCATCATGACATCAATAATTGCCAGCTGAATCTCATGCTCCTGCAGAATCTGCAGCGCCTGAATCCCGTCATATGCCTTAAATACTTCAAAACCTTCCTGCTGAAGGTAAATTTCAATTGCATCTACAATTTCTCTGTCATCATCACACACCAGAATTCCCGGCATCTCAGTATCCTCCGCTGATTATCTTATTTTATTGAAACATATATTTATTAAGAACTGATATGGATAATTCTTAATAAAAACAGGGTTCCTTACCTAAGGGTCAGAAATGCTGCCAGATTGCCTCTCTTTTCATGTGCTTTCCGATGTGAAAAAAGATACTCCGGGTTACAGCAGGTACAGATGTCTGTCACACTGATCTGCGCGGACGGAACGCCTGCATTTTCCAGAATCATCCGGTTGGCCTGCCACAGATTCAGCAGGTATTTTCCATTTCCCTTTGCTCTTAATATCTGCTTCTGCAGTAAATCCGTATCTGCAAAAGAGTCTCTGAAAATCTGTGCAACATCCTCGCCGATTTCATAGCAGTCGCCGCAGATAGAAGGCCCGATTCCGCAGATGCAGTCCTCCGGTCTCGTTCCGAATGCCCGGTTCATGGCTTCCAGCGTCTTCTGTCCCATGCGCCCTGCCGTTCCCTTCCAGCCTGAATGAGACAGCCCGATTGCCCTGTGCACGGGATCAACGAAATACAGCGGCGTACAGTCTGCATGATAGGTGACCAGAATAATCCCCGGCACATCCGTAATCAGACCGTCCGTATCTGTATAATCTCTTTGTCTGACAGTACCCTTGCCGCGATCTTCTTCCGTTACCAGACGGACATTTGTCGTATGCGTCTGATAGGTGGAGACAAAATCATCCAGCGTTCTTCCATGCCCCAGAATCTGTGCCACTCTCCTGTAATTCTCATCCACTGCTTCCCTGAGATCTCCCCGGGTATAGCTGAAGTTACTTTCTCCATAGCAGCCCCTGCTGACACCTCCCAGCCTTGTTGAAAAAAGGTGGCTGACAATTCCCGTTTTTTCCAGCTCCGGAAAAACAAGATATTCCATACCATCGTTCATACGCTGCTCCATGACCGGCAGCGTACCTTTTCTGATTACCTTATACATGAATGTGCTTTCCTTCCTGCTGCTTATCGTCTGTATGAAAATGCATCCCTGATCCATTTTACCTGCAACATGCCGTCTTCGTCAGGACTGACTGCCAGTACATCAAAACGGACCGGCGTAAATTCGTCCATGTGATTGATGAGCCTGTAATAATCCGCGCATTTACAGATCACCCGCTGTTTACTCAGTGTCACAGCATCCTCTGCGCTTCCGAACCGCTCGCCGCTCCGGTATTTGACTTCTGCAAAAACCAGATATCTGCCGTCCCGGGCAATAATATCAATCTCGCCGCTCCTGATACGAAAATTGCGTTGCAAAATGCACCCGCCCTGTGCCGTAATATACGCACAGGCCAGTGTTTCATAATTATCGCCGGTTTTTCGTTTATTAATCAAAAAATATTCCTCTCAGGTTATTTTTTCAGGAAATCAGAACCGCCTCTGTCTCTGGATCTGATTTTATCCATGGCATCAACGAATACCAGAATCTCCGCAACAACTTCATACAGTTCCGGCGGAATCATTTCTCCGATATCCAGGCGGGAAAGCGTATCTGCCAGCTTATTGTCCTGATGCACCGGAATATTTTCCTCTTTGGCCTTTTCAATAATTTTATCGGCAAGAATTCCCTTCCCGGAGGCAATTACCTTAGGCGCATTATCCTCATTCGGATCATAACCGAGTGCAATTGCCTGTTTCACTTTTGTTCTGCGTTCTTCAGCCATTTTTCCCCTCATTCAGGCTCTGGCATCAAATGAATTTTCTGAAACCAGCGACAGCTTTTCTCCTTTTTGTAACAGCTCATCCAGCACCGTATTTTCAGAACTGTGATCACTTTGCAGCATCATTTTAGCCTGCAGAGTGTAGCCCCGTTTCTGAAGTCTTTGATTGAGTTCATCAATATGTGAAGCAATCAGATCCAGCACCTGATCGTCCGCCACGTAGAAATTGGTACTGACCTTCTGATCCTTCATTTTCACATAGACATCCAGCGGCCCGAGATTTTCCATATCCAGATGAAGAATCGCACTGACCTGCCCGTCCTTCTGTGCCAGATTCTTACGGTTGGTATATACATACAGATCTCCGTGGGCATCCTGATCACTCATCTTAAGCGGCAGCTGCACATAGGCAAACATCTGATTGAGCTGGTTCATGAAATCCACATTCCCGGACAGATTATTAACGCTCTGCGCAACCTTGCTTCCGGATCCTGCCGTATCCGAAATGATCTGCGCCAGCTCCTTTGTCTGGTCATGAAGACGCTGATACAGATTTTCAACATTATCCTTGGAGTCAACATTCTCAGGACTGATCAGCCACTCATTCGATATGGCATTCTGAAGCAGTCTGGTAAAATCTCTGGAGGAAAAGAGATCTGTCCAGTTTTTTCCCATTTCTGCTGTAGTATCCGCATTCTGCGCATACAGATCTGAAAGTGTCTTCATCAGCGCTGAAGGATCCGCCTGCAGACTTTCCTGTACCTGCGCCTGCGAAAGCTGGTTCAGCATGTTCTCCGGCACACCGACTGACTTCAGAAGCTGCAGAAAATGGTCCGAAAGCGTGCTCTGACCGGACGTTTCTCCACTCAGAGACGCCGCTGCTGTCCCGCTGCCGGCTGCATCCGGCAGGATACCTGATGCGTTGAAAGTATCTATGGTCTCTGCCGTCGTTTCATTCCCCGCACCCATGGCATTCAGTACCTGTGTCTGTGCCTGCAGAACCGCCGATTTCACATTCTCCGGGCTGACCTGCTGCAGCGTTCCTTCGCCGCTCAGAATCTGTCCGCCGGCGGTACTGTCTGCCTGTACTGTACCTGTCTGCGCTCCGCTTCCTGCCGGTAAATTTCCCTGCAGTAACGTATTATCAGCGCCTGCCGGAAGGTTCCCTGTTACAGCTCCCGGTAACGTTGCAGACGCATCTGATGTACCTTCCCCGGAAAAAAGATTCAGCATTTCGCCGTAAAGACTGCGCGCCCCGATCTGATTTCCATCCTGAAGCATCTGTGAAAAAGCCTCCGGAAGTTCATTCATAATGGTATTTACACTGCTGACAACCTGGTGCTGATAATTCTGATAGTTCTGAAACTGCTGAACATTGGCATCATTAATCGGAATATTCAGTTTCGTCATCTGCACAAGAGACGAGACATCAGCAGACGGATAATCCATGATATTCCGGCTCATCTCCAGAAGAGATGAACGGTCTATGGACATTCCGGATTCCATCATATCCCTGACCATTTCCAGGGTAGTATTATTTGCCGACAGTCCTGCAGCATTCAGTGCTTTCATGGCACTGCTGTCCGCAGCGGTATTTTCATATAGGGGACTTAATGTGACGGTTCCTGACGAAGTACTTCTGACTTCAAAAGATATGTTCTGCCCGGCGCTTAATGCCATGTTGCCCTGCAGCTTTGCAGATACCACAATATTATTTCCGAGATTAATCTGCGCAGTACCGTTGCCATCCGCAGTTGTACCGACCGATACCACCTTGCCCTGTATCGTCTGTCCTGTGCTTAAGGTCATCAGCTTTGCCTGAGCGCCCGCATTTTCCGCAGGACTCAGGATCTGTGCAGTTCCGTTTGTCTGTCTGACACCAATATATAGATTATTATCCATGAGCTTACCCCACTACCGTGATTTGTTTACTGAGGGATAAAATGCCCGATAAAAGAGCGTCTGTGAATCGGACAGGGACCATATTTTTTCAGTGCCGCAATGTGATCTGCCGAGCCATATCCTTTATTCTGTGCGAAGCCATATTCAGGGTAGCTTGCATCAAGTTCCTTCATCAGACGGTCTCTTGTCACTTTCGCAATAATACTCGCTGCCGCAATTGAAATGCTCTTTGCATCCCCCTTGATAATCGACACCTGCTCAAAGCGCTCCAGCTGAGGAATATGTACGGCATCAATCAGAAGGACATCGGGTTGCACGCATAATCTGCCGACTGCCTGTGCCATTGCCTCATAATCAGCCTGCAGAATATTGATCTCATCAATCCGCTGCGGGTCCGACATACCGATACCGGTTGCCACCGCTTTTTCCATGATGATATCGTAAAGCTCTTCTCTCTTTTTTTCGGATAATTGTTTGGAATCATTCAGATATAAAATGTCACAATCTGCAGGCAGAATAACAGCACCTGCCATGACAGGCCCTGCAAGCGGTCCTCTGCCGACTTCATCAATTCCGCAGATATAGCCCTTTGCTGCATACTGATGCTCATACAGCTTCATTTTCTCCGTGCGTTCCAGCTCTTTATGCAGTGCCTCAATTCTCTTTTCCGCACTGCCAAGGAGCTTCTGAACACCATCCCGCGGATCCGCTTCATATCCGGCGATCAGCTGTGCCAGCTCCTGCGTCTGTGTATTTCTGATTCTGTCTCTTATGCTCGATATGGATTCCATCAGTTCAGTACTCCAAACGTATGAAACGGATATACTCTGACCCACGCACGGCCGATCAGATCCTTCCTCTTTATACTGCCTACCTGCGGATCACGGCTGTCCATACTGTTGTTACGGTTATCACCCATAACAAAATATTCATCCGCACCCAGTTTGACCGGCTCAACCGCCCGCCCCGGATCAGCGATGACTTCCTTGCCATAGACATCGTCCTTCAGGACCTTGCCGTTAATGTAAATATTTCCTGATGTGTCGATCTGAACGGTTTCTCCCGGCAGACCGATGATTCTCTTGATAAAATAGGTATGATCTTCATATTCAAACGGGAAAACAACAATATCATATCTCTGCGGATCTTTAAAACGATAGGATATCTTATCTACAATCAGTGAATCTCCATCCTGAAGTGTCGGTTCCATGGATCTGCCGCTGACTTCCGTTCTCTGTGCCACAAAATGGATAAAGAGAAATGTCAGACAGAAAATGACAATCAGATAGATTATTGTACTGAAAATTTCCTTAAGCACTTTTTTCATGATATATGCGCCTTATACAGGAAGGCCTGCCCTCTTTTCGCGTTGAATATAAAAACATTATAGCATAATTCCGGTGATTATCATTCCGGTTTTTCCAGTGTGATCCGTCCAAGTTTTCCGTTTCTGAAATCATCCAGAAGAAGTGCCGCAGCTCTCATCATATCCGGCCTTGCTCCCTGCGCATAACAGTTTCTGTTGATTGCAATTGCATCCAGGCATGCCGCTTCTTCACTGATCAGATTTTCCTCTTCCTTACAGTTAAGGATCTGTTCCCGTGTGACATGATAGGTATTTTCGATTGCATCAGGATAATTTCTGTCAAGCAGCTTTATCAGGCTTATGGCCAGTTCACCGGAGTCCAGATTTTCATCATTCATGGAGCCTACCAGTGCCAGATGCAGACCTACAGTTTCGTCATCGAATTTCGGCCAGAGAATCCCCGGGGTGTCGAGCAGCTGAATCTGATTTCCCAGCATGATCCACTGTTTGCCTTTGGTAACACCGGGCTTGTTTCCGGTCTTTGCTGAACTTTTTCCTGCCAGATGATTGATAAAGGTAGATTTTCCGACATTGGGAATCCCTGCCACCATGGCCCGGATCGGTCTGTTTATGATTCCGCGCTTCTTATCACGTTCGATTTTTTCCGCGCAGGCATTTCTCATCATGTTCCTGATCTCATTGACACCGCCGCTCTGTCTGGAGTTCATCTCCATAACGAGCACGCCCTGTGCCGAGAAATAATCCGCCCACTTTCTGTTCATCACAGGATCTGCAAGATCCGCCTTGTTCAGAATGATCAGACGGGATTTGTTTCTGCCAAGCTCGTCAATGTCAGGATTTCTCCCCGACAGAGGGATTCTGGCATCTGTCACTTCTATAATCATATCCACCAGTTTGATGTTTTCCTGCATCATCCGGATGGCTTTCGTCATATGTCCGGGATACCACTGATAATTCAATGTTTACCTCATTTCTTTACAAAACCGCTGCTGCCTTCGTCTCCGCCATAACTGTACCAGACTTTTCCGATGATGGCAGACAGTTTCACCGCACCGATATTGGCACTTCTGGAATCCTCACTGCTGTTCCGGTTATCTCCGAGCACGAAATACTCGTCATCGCCAAGTTTTATTGCATTTGATGCAATTCCTGCATCTTCCATTTTATCATAAATGGAGTTTTCCGTATTCTGCTCTGTTCCGTTGATATAAAGAATACCATCCTTGATCTGTACCGTATCCCCCGGAACAGCAACCACTCTCTTGATATAATTATGAGAATTGGCATTTCCGTTGGGTAAAAAGGCAATAATATCGTCTTTTTTCGGAGAAGAAAGTTTATAGGCAATCCGGTTGATCAGGACACTCTGCCCGTGATAAAGTGTCGGCTCCATGGAATCTCCGATTACCTTCGTTTTCGTTCCGAAAGCCATTACCACCAGAAGTGCAACAAATACTGCTACAAATGTATAGAAAATCCAGGAAAAGACCTCTCGGATCATTTCCGGTGTAATTGTCTTTTTCTTTTTATAATACAATAACTGTTTTCTTCTGCTCCTGAACATGATCACTCCCATTAAAACAGAAAGGGCAATTACCGTGAAGTAACTGCCCTTATCGTTCGGAAACTTATTTAATAACTTCCTTGATCTTTGCTTTCTTACCTGTCAGACCCTTAAGGTAATTCAGCTTAGCTCTTCTTACGCGGCCATGTCTTACAACTTCAACCTTCTCAACGAGAGGGGAATGAAGCGGCCATGTCTTTTCAACACCGACACCGTAAGCTTCTTTTCTTACTGTGAAGGTTACACGGTTTGCACCACCCTGAATCTTCTTAACTGTTCCTTCGAAAACCTGTACTCTTTCACGGTTTCCTTCTTTGATCTTAGCGTATACCTTAACTGTATCGCCAGTGTTGAACTCAGGTGCGTTTGCGTTTAACTGCTCTTTTTCGATGTCTTCAATAATTGTTCCCATATCTTTTCTCCTATTCGATGGACGTTCTTAATACCCGTAATCAGTAACAGAGGACCGTCTATAATCACAACGCATTATAATATATCACAGGAAAGGCCATACCGTCAAGTATTTTGTATTGACAACACAGTCTTTCCGGAAGCTTCAGGCTCCTGATTATTTGGATTTGATAAACGGTTTGCCGTTTGCAGCAGGAACTCTTGACTTGCCGACAAACAGAACCAGCGCAAGGATTGTCACAATATAAGGAATCATGGATATGATATTCGGAGAAACAATATTGTTCTGTCCGATCAGTGACTTAAGTCCGTTGCAGAATCCGAAAATCAGACATCCGATCAGGGCGCCCTGCGGGTTGAACTTGCCGAAAATAACAGCAGCAATTGCGATAAAGCCCTGTCCTACGATAACGCTCGGACGGAACTGGCTGACAGTGGAAAGTGTAACAAATGCACCGCCAAGTCCTGCAAGAAAGCCTGAGGTAATTACACAGACATAACGTACTCTGCGCACATTGATACCAAGCGTTTCGCAGGCTTCCGGATGTTCACCGGCTGCACGCAGCTTCATTCCGAATCTGGTCTTGAAGAAAATGAACCATACAATCAGTACCAGCAGGAAGCTTAAATATGCTGCGGAATAAGTGGAAATAACATTATAGCCAAAGGATCCTGCCGGGAAAACACCATCAAACATCTTGGGCAGCTTGCTGGCCGGATCAAGTGACGGTGAATCCGAGGAATTGTCAAACATCGCCTTGCAGAGGAATACTGCAAGACCGGGGCCGATAAAGTTAATGGCTGTACCGGCAATGGTCTGATCTGCATTATAGGTAATGCACAGTACGGCATGCAGTACGCCGAATGCCGCGCCGGAAAGGCCTCCGCATAAGAAACCAAGCCAGCCGTTTCCTGTATAATATGCGACAACAGCGCCGACAAATGCGCCGATGGTCATCATTCCTTCAATACCGATATTGATGACACCGCTTCGTTCTGAGAAGCAGGATCCGAGTGCTGCCAGTAAAAGAGGCGGCGTACATACCAGCATTGCATTAATCATCAGTCCGAGAATTGTAGTAATATTCATCAGTTGTTACCTCCCTTTCCCCTTGTGAGTAATGCTTTGAAAACATGGGAGATCGCAATGAATACGATAATCGTACCCATGATAATGTTGATTACTTCTGACGGCACGTTTACCATCGTAAGTTTATTTCCGCCATACTTCATGGCACCATAGAACAGTCCTGCAAAAATACATCCGACAGGATTGGATGCACCGATCAGAGCAACGGTAATTCCCTGGAATCCGTACTGCTCCTGTGCAGCAAACTGAGAGATTCTGTCTCCCATACCCATAACCTGTGTTGCTCCGCCAAGACCTGCAAGGGCACCGGAAATCATCATGGAGATCATGAAAATCCGGTTGGAGCTGATTCCCGCATATTCTGCTGCGGTTTTGCTGTAGCCGACTGCACGCAGCTGAAAACCAAGTGTCGTCTTCTCCATGATAAACCAGACAAGAACTGCAGCACCGATTGCCAGAAGAATACCCCAGTTGGAATCCGTGCATTTGGTCAGTGCCGTGATCCACAGCGGAACAGACATATGTGCACTGTCCAGAATATCCTTTGTTGCTTCTCCGCCACCGGTACGGTGAACCGCTTCCAGATTAACCACGTAATTGGAAAGATAAAATGCAATCCAGTTAAACATAATGTAAGAAAGAACTTCGTTGATTCCTTTTTTGATTTTCAGGAATCCAACGATTCCGCCCCAGATCACACCTGCTCCTGCTGCAGCAAGAAGACACAGCAGAATATGAAGCGGTGCCGGTACATCAACGAAAATACCAACGATGCAGGCTGCAAGGGACCCGACTACAAACTGGCCTTCTGCACCGATATTGAATACGCCGGTTTTGAAGGAAAATGCAACACTGAGTCCGGTCAGAATCAGAGGGCTCGCGTAAATTATGCTGTAAACAATAAACTTCGGTTTGCCGAAAACACCTGCAAGAAGTGTGGAATAAACAACTCCGGGGTTATCTCCGATCATCAGAAGAAGAATTGCTCCGACCAGAAACCCGATTACAATTGCGATCAGCGTATAAAGGGCATTACTCTCAAGTATGCTTCCTGATTTTTTATTCATCTTTGTGTCCTCCCGCCATCATAAAGCCAAGTGTATTTTCATCTGCATTCTTACCTTCCATGCTGCCTACGACCTGACCGTCAAAGATAACGTCGATGATATCCGAGAGGCCCATGATCTCATCAAGTTCAAATGAAACCAGAAGAATGGCTCTGTTTTTATCCCTTTGCTGTACCAGATACTTATGAACGAATTCAATTGCGCCGACATCAAGTCCTCTTGTCGGATTAAATGCAATCATCAGTTCCGAATCATTGGTGACTTCACGTGCAATAATCACCTTCTGCTGATTACCACCGGAAAGCTGACCGGCAAGTCTTGTTTCACATCCGACAGGTCTGATATCGAACTCCTTGATCAGTTCTGTTGCATGTGCAGAAATCTGATCTTTCTGAAGGATTCCCTTTTTGGCAAACGGCTCTTTCTCGAAATTCTGAAGTACAAGATTTTCCGCAACGGTAAAGTCCAGAATAAGTCCGTGCTTCTGTCTGTCCTCGGGAATACTGGTAATGCCCTTTTCAAAAATAAACTTCGGGGACTTGTTTACCACGTTTTCGCCGTTCATCAGCACTTCTCCGGATTCTGCCTTTGCCAGACCTGTCAGGATTTCAACAAGTTCTGACTGACCGTTTCCGTCAACGCCGGCAAGACCGACAATTTCACCTTTTCTGACTTTCAGATTCAGGCCCTTGAGGATATCAACACCGCGGTAATCCTTTGCGCGAAGGTCCCTGACTTCCAGAACCACATCACCGGGCTGCTGGTCTTTTTTCTCCACATTAAAGTTAACCTTACGGCCTACCATCATGGATGCAAGCTCATCTTCACTTGTCTCCTCGACGTTTACCGTATCGATATATTTACCGCGTCTGATGATGGTGCAGTTATCTGCCGCCATCTTGATTTCCTTCAGCTTATGGGTGATCAGGATGACAGATTTGCCATCGGCCGTCATATTCTGAATGATCTCCATCAGCTCTGTGATTTCCTGTGGCGTCAGTGATGCCGTAGGCTCATCCAGAATCAGAATGTTGGCGCCTCTGTACAGCACCTTCAGAATTTCGACACGCTGCTGCATGCCGACACTGATATCCTCAACTTTGGCATCAGGATCAACCTTCAGATTATATTTATCAGAAAGCTCCATAATCTGCTTTCTTGCCGTCGGAATATCTACCACCATTCCCTTCATGGGTTCCATGCCGAGAATAATATTTTCAGTAACAGTAAACGGCTGCACCAGCATGAAATGCTGATGTACCATACCGATACCGAGTGAAATGGCCTTCTGCGGATTATCAATATCCACTTCTTTGCCATTGATTTCAATGGTACCTGATGTCTGATGATACATACCGTACAGTACATTCATAAGTGTACTTTTTCCGGCGCCGTTCTCCCCGAGAATGGCATGAACTTCACCCTTATGAACTGTAAGATTAATGTGATCATTTGCTGTGAAATCGCCGAATTTTTTGACGATGTCTTTCATTTGGATGACAATCTGACTTGCATCCTGATTGCTTTTTTTCGCCACGTCTGTGCCTCCCAATGGTTAGATTATTATGATGTCCCTCATACCTTCACTTCGTGCTGTTTCTGCAAGCTGCTGCATAAAAGCTGCCGATGGAACCGTAAGATGCGAATACTCCTTACGGACACCCATCGGTCTGTAGCTGATGATCTTATATCTGATCGGTGAAAAATTCAGATATGGCTTAAGTGCATGCGCAGTTTCACGGATCGTCTGTTCACAGTCAAACAGGTCCGGAGCAACCACTGTGCGCACTTCGTACAGCTTTTTCTTCTCAGCTAAGTATATCATGTTTTTCAGTACTGTACCATTATCCGTGCCTGTCACACGAATATGGTCTTCCCTGCTCCAGGCCTTGATGTCCAGCATGACACCATCCGTTACATCCAGAAGTTCCGGGTACTCCTGAAACAGAAGTGAACCGTTACTGTCCAGAAGTGTTGTCAGGCCGATTTTCCTGCATTTGCCAAGCAACTGCGTCAGAAATTCCGGATAAGTTGTACATTCTCCCCCGGATACCGTCATTCCCCGAATAAAAGGCATCTGTGCGGAAACTTCTCTGCACACTTCATCTGAAGTCATCCACTGAATTCTCGGACTTGCATCATTTCTGCAGGTTCGGATACAGGTATCGCATCTGCAGCAGAGCGAAGGATCATACTTTACTTTACCATTCTGTATCGACAACGCATGCGTCGGGCATTTCGGAACGCAGGCACCGCAGTCCGTGCACATTTTTCTGGTCTCCGGATTATGACAGTATTTACAGTCAAACCCGCAGCTCTGCAGAAATACCACGGAACGGTTTCCAGGTCCGTCAACTGAACTGAATGGAAGAATTCTGTTGACCGGAACCCGTATTGCTTTTTCAGTATCAGTCAAATCAGCGTACTTTCCTTTCCAGGATATGACCGTTATGCTTTGCGCCCATACCAAGTGCCGTGGTATCATGCTTTACATTTTCGCCATGCTCCAGTTTCTCAATTTCGGATTTTTTCACAAGATAACCGGTAATACGAATCACATCACTGTCTGAGCCATAGAAGGAAAGGTATCGGATTCCTTCTTTCATCGAGCCCTTGATAATGTCCATGACATATTCCGGATTTCTGTGTACCGTTGCATCGATCGGGAAAATATCGCCTGTTCCTGACGGGAAGTATTTATGGAATCTCTCGCAGTGACGTAAATGATCAATGAGTTCTTCCGGTTCCTCACCGATCGGAATGCGGGTTCCAGGCGTGACTCCTTCATCAGAAGCAATGCCAACCTGTGCATGCAGCAGGAAATGACCTCCGGTTGCTTCACAGTATTTATTTTCATGATTCTGATTGAACTGTGCAATGCGGTCCATAATACGGACACCCAGATCGTCAGCTTCATGATCATGACCGTAACGAAGATTTCTGCCTTCCTTCTCCATCAGAATATCCACCGCTTCTGCCATGCCCACAAGTCCGAACATTGCCGTAAATTTATCTCTGTGAATAAAGCCTTCCTTTGCAAGGAAGCTGTTCTCAAAGAATCCGCTTTCCTCCACTTCGAAACGGATCCGTTCATCCATGTAATCTGCCATTACCTGGCAGACATACGGCAGTTCTCTGTCAAGAAAGTCATCAATTCCGGATGCTCTCTTCGCAATATTTCCAAGAATCAGCCTGGATAAGGTATAGGATCCGCCGCCATATTTAAGTCCGTTATAGCAGCTGGCAATCACATAATCCTCATTCAGTTCGCTGACAAACATCTTATGATTGGCAAAGCTCGGCTTTGCACTGTGAAGCGCAGTAACAACGCATTCACGAAGGAATTCATCCGAAGTCAGATCTGCATCATATTTCATGGAAAGATTCGGGACAGCGTCCTGCATCTGACCGATCACCCGCAGAATGATACTGCCCGCTTTGGTTGCCTTCGGTCCGATGTTGGCATGACTGAAGGAGTCCAGAATTGTTCTGTCCATATGAATCAGGAACAGACGGATGATCTTCTCTGCCTCTTTTTCATCCATATCCTGTACGTAGGGATCAAGCAGCTGATCGAGCGCGCCGACATAAACAGGATAATTGGTAACGCTTGGAACATGTTTGTAGAAAATAAGAAGGCTGTTAACTGCTTCGTAAAGATCTTTCGGCGGATCCAGCTGAAGGAATGTACTGCCCTCCTTCAGAAACTTCTCATAATCCGGCACGATATATCTCGGGCGAAGCGGTGCATGTCCCTCTGAAAGATCACAGATACACTGTCTGTCAATCGGCTGATTCAGCAGTTCATCCAGTCCATCGGGAAGATTCAGTACTTCCAGAAGAGAATCCGCCAGATTTGCCATTGTGGCAACTTTCTGTTCATGTGTCAGAACCGGACTTTCCACCGTTTCCAACATCTGCTTTCTGGTTCTTTCCACCCGTTCCATACTGATTTCTCTCATCATATGCACCACACTTTCTTTTTTTCTGGGAAAAACGGAGCAGAACATTATCTGTCCTGCCCCGCATCAAATAGCTTATTGATTTGACTTTAGTTACAGTAATCAGTCATCAAGTTCGTATACATCGCCATATTTAGCTTCGAAATCAGCCTTTGTCTTCGGAACAGTAATTTCTCCGGAGATAATCTTGGCCTTTACATCGTTAACCTTTGTCAGAACATCTGCAGGGATGTTATCTGTTGTAGGAGCGATATCAACACCGGAATCAGCAAGTGTATAGGTAACAACGCCGCCCTTGTATGATCCTTCAGCACCAAGCTTTGCAGCATCATATACTGCATTATCAACACGCTTCATGGCAGATGTCAGGATAGTCTTGGGAGCGATGGAACTCTGGTCGGAGTCAACACCGATTGCCCAGATTCCAGCTTCCTGGCAGGCATCAATAACACCAAGTCCTGTACCACCGGCTGCATGGAAGATTACATCTGCGCCCTGTGCAACCATGTTGTTTGCAGCAGTCTTGCCGGCAGCTGTATCAGAGAAGCTGTTTGCATTGGTCTGCAGAACCTTTACCTTCGGGTTGGCATCGATAGCACCTGCAAGGTAGCCATATCCGAACTCGTTCATGGTGTCTGTTGACATACCAAGTACGAAACCGATTGTATTGCTCTTTGTTGTAAGACCTGCAACATAACCTACAAGGTAGGAAGCCTGGGACTGCTCGAACATCAGGCATGTTACATTCGGAAGATCTGCATTGGAAGAATCATCAACGATTGCGAAATGTGTATCCGGGTTGGCTGTTGCTTCTTCTTTCAGCGCATCAGCCAGCTGATATCCGATACAAACGATCAGATCGTAATCCTGGTCAATGAAGTTCTCAATGTTGGGCTTGTAATCAGCATCTGTCTTGGATTCCTGATAGTTTGCTGTGATTCCCAGTTCGGAAGCTGCCTTTTCAGCGCCTTCCCATGCGGACTGGTTGAAGGAACCATCATGAATACCGCCGACATCTGTTACGATACCGATCTTGAAGTCCTTGTTTACTGATGCGGATGCATCTGATGCACTTGCATCTGTTGAAGCAGCGTCTGTGGATGCAGCTTCTGTTGTTGCTGATACTTCTGTACTGGCAGCTGCCGTAGATGTCTCAGTGCTGCTTGTGGATGAACCGCATGCGGCAAGAGAGCAGACCATCATGGTGCTCATCAGTACTGCAAATAATTTCTTTTTCATAAAGAAATCCTCCTTGTAATATGTAAAACCCTTGATTGGGTTTTATCCGGTAAAAAACTATCTTTGATCTTCTCTGATCAGAATTCTGGTTGCCTCTACTGCTGTTCTGATTGCGATTTCCGTATCATGCGCCTGCGGATTGGAAAGGCCTTTTTTCGCTCTTTCCTGATTGGCTACAACAAGAAGAACGGTTCCGACCCTGACTCTGAGTGTACTGCCGACAATAAACAATGCTGCAGACTCCATCTCGGATGCAAGTGCTCCGCATCTGATCCACGCATCCCATTTATTCAGAAGTTCGTAGCCGACCGGCTTTTTCTCCGGCTCATGCTGACCATAAAAAGAATCCTTACATTCAACAACACCGATGTGATAAGGATATTTCAGCTGCCGTGCTGCCTGCTCAAGAGCATTCACCACGTGAAAATCCGCAACTGCAGGATACTCGATCGGTGCATATTCCTTACTGGTGCCTTCCATACGGATTGCACCGTTTGCGATTACAATATCACCGCCCATCACATCTTCCTGCATACCACCGCAGGTTCCGATCCGGATAAATGTTCTCGCGCCGCTTCTGTACAGTTCTTCCATTGCAATAGAAGCTGACGGTCCGCCGATTCCGGTTGAAGTCACACTGACGCGAACGCCGTCAAGTGTTCCCGTATATGTCGTAAATTCACGATTCTGCGCCATCAGTCTGGCATCGTCAAGAAGCTCTGCGATTTTGGCACATCTTCCGGGATCTCCGGGGAGAATCACATATTCTCCAACCATATCAGAGTTGGTATGTGTGTGATACTGAACTCCTGAACCTTCTGTATAATCAACCATCCGGAAACTCCTTTGCTATATTAACCATAACCAATCATAAATTCAACTGCTGACCTGTAAAAGATACTATATTCTGATTGATCAATTTTATTCATTCTTGATTTTTCTTAATTTTGCATATTTATATTATAAAACATGCCCCAGAATTTGTCATCCTAAATGTAACGGCAGGACAACTTTTTGCTGACATAATTATGTATATTTATGCATTGCTATTCATGTAAAAATATGGCGCACCCAAAAGCGAGTGCGCCGTTGCAGAACGTTATCAATATTACCGCGGAAACCTGTTCCGTGTCAATCGTTTTTTGACAAACCTGTCAGAACATTCTTCCAGTCATCGGAAGTCTTTCCGGTAAATGCACACCTCACCGTCACACGGCTTTTACCACCGATTGTACATGTGAATACTGTCAGATCCCAGTCTCCTGCATCCATGGCATCCACGTCAAACGTGTCAATAATTTCCGTTCCGGTTACTTCATAATAAAAGCTTCTTCCGTTCATATCCGTAACAATGACCTGGTCTCCGCTCTGAAGATTCCTGAGCAGGCCAAAATGCCTTGTATAATTATGCCCGGCAATAATCAGATTATTCTCATAAACAGATCCTTTGTACCTGCAGGGAGAAACACGAAGATTCATTTTCGACCAGTCCCGCTGGATCGGAAGCTGCAGCCCGAGTGAAGGAATTGAGACCACCCCGATATAGGAATGCCCGTCAACATCCACCGCCGGCATATCTCCGGAGGTATTCCCCTCTCCTGCTGAATTGGACGGAAACTGTGCTTCCACTGCAGAAAGATCCGCTGCCGCATCTTTCCCGGCACGTTCATCATCCAGATTATTATAGACCACAAGTGCCCCTGCACACAGAATGCAGAGAACACCTATGGTCATCATGATTTTGTTACGATTCAGTTTCATTCGGCTCCGTTCATGATTTCTTTTTTCTGTCAGCGTACCAGCCTGTGCCAAAAAGTGCCATCCCGGCAAGCGCCAGTATCGGAACAGGCCACCAGAGCTGTCCTGTCTGCGGCAATCTCTTCGCACCCAGAACAGCAGGCTTCGCGCCGGTTCCTGCAGTCGAAACAGGAGTACGGTTTGCACCTGCAACCTGCCCGGAAGGTGTCACAGGGTTATCCGGTGTTCCCGGGTTATCCGGGTTGTCCGGCGGATAATCCGGATAGTTCGGATTATAAGTATTGGTCAGAATAAAGTCATTACCGCTTTCGGAAAGCGCCACACTGTATGAGCCGCCGGTACTCTCTGCAATTGTAAATACGTGCCCTTCCTGATAAGTCCAGGAATAGGTCCAGTTATTGGCAGCGGAAAGCGTCTGTGTCTGATAAAGCGTGCCATCAAGATAAATACTGACCGAAATGGAGGACGGACGCTGACCTTCGTAGCCGCTGTCATTCCATCTTTTATATACATTGTAGCTGACCTGTTTCGGATTGATTGTTTTCTCGCACTTGGGCACACCCACGACATCATAAACGCTGTCTGTCCAGTTGTCATCAGCATCCAGCCCGGGAACTGATGTCAGAAAAGAGCTGAAAGTATAGGTACAGTCTGTCTGCCTGAGTGTATCTGAAACAATCAGGTATAGTCCAAGTTCCAGACCGCTGAAGGATACCTTGCCGTCTGCATCAGAAGTGCCTTCCGCATCTGCTGTTACACCATTACTGTATATATAGGCAGAAAGCGGTTTGATCAGTGCATCCCACTGCTGCTGATCCGTAATATGATTAATGTCCGTTACCGGAAATCTGCTGTTGTCATCATATGGGGACAGAAGCGTAAACTCACCTGATGCATTGATCTTCGCAATGCGATACAGGTGTACCTTTACACCGGGAAGTATCGTCGTATCATACTGATAAGTCAGGCCGACAGTACCCTTTTTATCCAGGTCAACCGTCCCGCGCGCCTGAACGCCGATCGGAACAGAAGCTGCTGTCAGCATCAGTATACTTAATGTAATCAATATTCTTTTGATCAGCTGGTATGCTTTCTTTTTCAAATTTTTATAGCCCCTCGCAGCTTAAAATCATTCTTTTTTACCGGCATGATGTTCTGATGTTGCCATCATCACGTATATAAACAGAATGACAAGTATCGGTATTGCCAGAAAAGGTGCAATCAGAAGCGGACTGTATTTCGATGCATCAGCAGGAACAATCAGTCTCGACTCCTCTTTATAGTCAACACGCTTCCCTCTTACGAGAAGCCTGTGCGTATTCACTCCATATGGTGTACATGTAACCAGGGTACAATAGTCCATGCCCTTGGTGATTGCCAGTCCTTCCGTTTCATCCGGAAGAACGATATTGATCTGATCGACCTGATAGGCAAAGGTCTGATCCATAATATGAACCAGAAACGTATCTCCCACC
>CAYMBY010000043.1:0-6206 GCA_964388815.1 uncultured Butyrivibrio sp.
AGGATAATCACAGCAGCTACTGCGATCATCGGGTGCTCTGCAAGTGTTTCCGCGACCCATTCCCCGAAACGTCCCATCAGATCTTCCGCTTTATCCACAAATTTCTTCGTCTTGCTTCCGACCTGATTGGCTGCTTCTGCCTTAGATTTCTTATTGGCTGCCGCCTGAAATTCTTTTTTCATCAGGTTCTTCTGCGCTGCTCTGGATGCCTTCCCTGCATTTCCGTACTCTGCAGCTTCTGTTTTAGCTGTTGCTGCCCTTGCATTCCCAGCCAGTTTCCCGCCATTTCCGGAATACGCACTCTCATCCCGTAGTACGCTGGGGCCGTCTGCCCCCGTACTGCTTTGAAGCTTTCCGGAATATCTCCGGCGGCTCATTGCAGATACCGTATTTTCTGCAGCTTCCGTGCCGTCATTCAGTGCTTTTGTCCCCACATTATCATCCTGATTCTGTTCAGAAATGCTCTGGTGGATTTCTGCAGCCGCTGCCCTGCTCCGGATTTTGCTGCGTCCCTGCACCTGCAGCTTTTTCAGAGCCTTTTTCTCTGCAGCGCTCATTTCCACATCTGCCTTTCCATGACGGATCTTGCCGCGCATGGCTTTTCTGGCAGAAGTTTCATTTTTCAGTTTTTTTCCGGGAGATCTGGTCTTATATCTCCCGGAGGACTTCTCCGCCTTCTTTTTCTCATGAAGGCCATCTGTATCTTTCCATTCCATTTAGGGCTCCTTCACAGCTGCAACTTCATCTGGCTTTGTTGTCATGATCCGGTACAGTTCGAGGTCTTTCGGGAACCGGTCCACAAACGGCAGGATGACATTTCCGTAAAATAAAAGCCCTTCGCCTTCTCCCGAATGTGTCACATACGAAAGCTGGTGAGGACTGATGTTAAGCTGTTTTGCCAGAATCTGCCGGTCCCCGACAGCCTGGTTCAGCATGTAGATAAAATCTGAGTTTTCAAAAATGTTCTCCACTTCCTTTGATGCAAGCAGATCCTTTACGTTCTGCGTAATGCCGGTCGGGATGCCGCCCCATTTTCTGAAACGCTTCCAGATCTCTACGGTATAGGCTGCTGTCTGCTCTTCCCGGAGGAGCAGATGCATCTCATCCATGTAATATCTGGTGGATTTCCCCTGGCTGCGGTTTTCTGTAACCCTCCCCCATACCTGATCCTGTACGACCAGCATGCCGATCTTTTTCAGCTGCTTGCCGAGATCTTTGATGTCATAGCAGACAAGGCGGTTTGTGATATCCACATTTGTCCTGTGGTTGAACACATTCAGGGAGCCCGTGACGTAGATTTCAAGTGCGGTCGCAACATTCCTTGCCTCCGACTCTTCCTGCTTCAGGAGGGCATTGTAAAGGTCTTCCAGAAGCGGCATGTTCTCCGGTCCCGGATGCTCAAAATACTTCTGATAGATCTGATGGATACAGCGGTCAATGACCGTCTTTTCCACCGGTTTCAGTCCTTCTTTCCCGCCCACGATCAGTTCACACAAAGACAGAATAAAGTCTGCTTTCAGGGCAATCGGGTTGTCATCATCGGAATAATTCATGTTGATATCCATGGGATTGATATACTGCTCGCTGGTCGGACTGATCTTAATGACCTGCCCGCCGAAACGTTCAACCAGTGGACTGTACTCAGACTCCGGATCCGAGATGATCACATCATCATCCGTTACAAGGAATGCATTTGCGATCTCCCTTTTGGCAGCAAACGATTTGCCGGAACCCGGTGTGCCAAGGATCAGGCCATTCGGGTTTTTCAGCTTCTTCCTGTCTACCATGATCAGGTTGTTGGAAAGGGCATTCAGCCCATAATACAATGTCTCGTCACCTGTCTGGAACAGCTCCTGCGTTGTGAACGGCACAAAGATTGCCGTACTGCTGGTGGTCATCCCGCGCTGGATCCCGATCAGGTTATTTGCAAGCGGCAGCGAACTCATCAGCCCCTGTTCCTGCTGGAAATCAAGCCGCGTCAGATTGCAGTTATGCTTCTGTGCAATGGAATTTGCCTGGAATACATTGTTCTCCAGCTCCTGCTCCGTGTGGCCGGTATTTAAAATGAGGAACGTTAAAAGGAACATTCTCTCATTCTGGCTCTGCAGCTCTTTTAAGAGTGCCTTTGCATCTTTGCCGTAAGTTGCCAGGTCGGACGGGATGATGTCCATGTCATATCCGGAACGGACTGCTTTCTTCTGTTCCTCAATTTTGCTGCGGTCCAGTTCTGTGATGGTATGTTTTACCGTCTTGATGGCCTCATTCTGATCCACGGACTGAATATGCATCGTCACGATCTGGCTGGACTCCATCCCAAGGAAATCCGCCAGCATCCGATCGCTGATATCCGATGCGGTAATTGCAAGGAAGCTCATGGCCCCATACATGCTGCCCATCCGAAATACCCTGCCATTCTTAAAATGCAGTCCGGACGGGGCGATGAAGTCCTTGGTCGACAGCCCGGAAGGCACCAGCCATTTCCAGTCAAAGCAGAACTTCTCCGGATCTCCCATGTGAAACTGCTGATGCATCAGTTCAAGGCGTTCCCTGCCGTTTAAGGTTACCGCCTGTACGCCAAGTCTTTTGAAGTTATTCAGCAGATCCATTTCAATGTGCATGAGCCTCGGTTTGGCTGTTTTCATGGAATCCGCATGGATCCCGAAGGTCAGGTATTTGGTCTTGGTCAGGCCATTATTCCCTGCTTCCATCTGACGTTTCAGCATTCCGGTGTATTCATCCCTCACTTCATTGAAATCATCTTTCCTGTGCGTAATGGCGATACTCTTTTCAAAGTCCTCTGCATCCGTTGCCATGTTCATGAAACTCAGCTGGAAATGCACGGAACTGTCAAAAAAGTTCAGGAAGCTGCACCATTCCTCAAAGATCTCGGTCTGGTCTTCCTGCTGTGCCAGCTGGTAATTGATATCCTGAAAATGGATGGTCTTTGTATAATAATCCGCACCGACCCTGCAGATGCCGTCCTGAAACATACGGTCAAACGGAATACTCTGCTGTGTGGTCCTCGGTACACCATCATCTTTCTGCGCGTTCTTTATAATTTCCCTTACTTTTTTCTGGTCCTCTCCGGACAGATGCTCCGGCAGGACGATCTCCCTCTTTTCTTTCCGGAACAGCTTCTTTATAAAGTTGAACACTGTTTTCTACCTCCTGTATTTGCCTTTCTGCGGCAGCCTGACGGATCAGTGCTGCATAATAGTTATCCGTCTGATAAATACGGATCTTCGGCCGGATGAAACTGGCCTGTATGAAGTGACCAAGGTACACTTCAAGCGGCTGTCCGTTCTTTTCATACATAGCGAAAAAGAACATCGGCATCATGATCACCATCATGCCCATTGCCGCCATACTGGTGCTGCCGATCTTTTTCAAGAGAAAGAAAGACGGCACTCCCACAAGTGCTGCCAGTGAAAAACAGATCAGCTGCCTCTTGGTCAGGTTAAACATGATCTTGCTTTTGACTTTTGTAAGATCACGGGGAACTGCTATATAACTTGCCATTTCTGTGGCTCCTTTCCTTAATGTGCATGCAGGATGCTCTTTGCTACGGATCCTGTCTTAAACAGCGTAAATACCAGCAGGACGGTGTAACCCACAACGCCCCATAGGGAACCTACGATGTCATCCGAAAATGTGACGGATGTGATCAGTACCGCATAGATCCCGACACACACCATGATGAGAAATCCCTGAAATCCCAGTGCAAACAGTGACCTCAGATAGTTCTGTCCGACCATGCTCTGTTCTTTATTTCCAAAGGTTGCAAACGGGATCGGTGCCATGCTGACCATCAGATAGATCTCAATCATTCTTCCGTAAACCACTACAAAAATACAAAGCGATAAAATCCGCATCAGAAACTGCACTATGAAGGTCTGCAGAAAGACCATCAGTACCGAACCGGCATCCATTGCTTCAAGAGTTGACTGCATCCCGGCAAGTGCCGAGGCATCCACTGCCGTACTTCCGGATATAATGCCGCCGCTCTGCAGTACCACATGCTGCGCCACATCAAAGACTGCCATGGTAATGTTGAACGTATTTGTGATCAGTTCCACAGCCACAAAGGTCTTAAATACCCATTTAAAAAAGATCCATGTCTCAAAATTTGCGAGGTTGTTGTGGCTGATGACCAGCTGGATCAGCTCATAACAGGCGATAAATGTCAGGATAATTCCGGCAATCGGCATGATGACATTCTCCGAGAGTGTCCGGATCATGGAAAACACGCCCGGCTGGAAATCCGCCGGCGTCTGACCTACCTGTGTGGCAACTTCCCCGACCTTGTCATTTACCATGTCAAAGGTATGGGACAGGGTATCCATAATGACCGGAATCAGCAGGGATTTCAGCCATTCTCCAAATTGGTTGAATATTTCTTCCAATGCCTCTCTCCTTTCCGGGAGCCGCAGGACCGGCTCCGTTTTTCTTTTGCTTCATTGGTTCTCCCTGTTCCTGTCAGGTAACTTTTTCATTTGATCCTTCTGCAGGCCCCCGGCCTGCCTTTCTTTAGAAAAGTCCGGAAAGGAGCGGTACAAGGGTTGTGCCGATCAGGGCTACTCCGCCGCCTGCCATCAGCTGCTTCATTCCCTGTGACTTTGCACCCGGATTATCGTTGCCGTAACCTTCCATCAGGTTTACAACACCCCAGATGCCAAGACCTGCTCCGAGTGCTACTACGAGTGTCTGTAATACGCCTACCGCGCTTGTAAAAAATGCCATAATATTTTTCCTCCGTTATTGAAATGTGATTGTTTATGGGAATAAAAAAGACCGGCCATCTTTTCCGGATGCCGGTCACATTCCCTGCTGCTGTTCAGTTGTAAGTTTTATCTGATCCGGCAGGGCACTGCCCTGCGCATAGATCAGAAAAGTCCGGAAAGAAGCGGTACAAGAGTCGTGCCGATCAGGGCCACTCCGCCGCCTGCCATAAGCTGCTTCATTCCCTGGGACTTTGCGCCCGGATTATCGTTGCCATAACCTTCCATCAGGTTTACAACGCCCCAGATGCCAAGACCTGCTCCAAGTGCTACTACAAGTGTCTGCAGTACGCCGACTGCGCTGGTAAAAAATGCCATAATGTTTTTCCTCCGTATTAAAATGTGATTTGTTTGGTTGTCTGTTGTCTGCTCCGGAAGCTGTGCACGGCTCCCGGAAATGTGGCCACATGCTGCCCTCTGCCAATATTTCGTTACGGTTTCAGGCAGGTATTTATTTCAAAAAGCCCTCTGCAAAGTGATTCACAATGCAGAGAGCCTTTATTCAGGTACTTCGATGACTTCGTATTCATCATCCGGTTTCAGTATTAACCTGTGACTTAAAAATTTCTCGATATCGAACCAGTTCTTTTTGTCATAATCGGAAGTCAGCTTATAATTCGGATGCTGTGTCAGGTCATATTTATCTGAGAGAAAAGGTCTCACGCCTCTTACCTGCACAATGCATTTGCTGCCGTCCATGACTGCCAGTTCATCCATTGACATCAGTTCTTTGCCGAGTTTCTGATAATTCATGTTGTAGCTCTGCTGGGATCCTCTGGACTCGCCGGTGTTGTACATATCAATGGTTTCTTTTCCCAGTGTCTCCGTAAGGTCCTTCAAGGTTGTCTTTTCCGAACCGCCAAGGAAGATCTGGGAATCCATGTTGCCGATAATGGTATCTGCATTATCTTTATAAATTGCTTTCAGCTGCGACTTTGCCTGCAGAACCAGACAGGCGGATATTTCCCGGCTTCGGATCGTTGCGACCAGCTTTTCCAGGTTCGGGATCTGCCCGATATTCGCCGCCTCATCAATGAGGCACCTTACATGTACCGGAAGCCTGCCGCCATATACATCATCCGCCTTTTCACACAGCAGATTGAACAGCTGGGTATAAACCATGCTGATCAGGAAATTGAATGTGGCATCCGTATCTGACATAATCAGGAACAGTGCTGTCTTCTGATCTCCAAGCGTATCCAGCTCCAGTTCATCATAGGCTGTGATCTCCCGCAGCTCTTTGATATCAAACGGGGCAAGTCTGGCACCGCAGCTGACTAGAATAGACTTCGCTGTCTTGCCCGCCGCAAGTTTATACTTGGCATATTGGCGGACTGCAAAGTGCTCCGGATCCCGCTGCGCCAGTTCTTCAAACATCAGGTCCACCGGATTCTTAAACTCCTCATCATCCTCCCTGACTTCCATGGC
>CAYMBY010000044.1:0-112926 GCA_964388815.1 uncultured Butyrivibrio sp.
GACATTGGAATATGACGAGAGATAGGTGAATGGAACCAAATTGGGTAGATATGTAAAAAACAGTTGACGCACACCATTCGCAGTGATAGCATACATGTATACAATTTTTAAATACAACTGAATGATTACAATTCAAGCATACAAAGGAGTAGAGCCGTTAACATTATGGTTCTGCTCCTTTTGTGATAGAAGAAGCAGTTCATTGCAGAACAGAGACGTTTGCAGCACAGGGAAGATGTGCGCAGGCGTCTTTTTTCGTATGAAGGAGGACAAAATGAGCAGATTCATCAGTAAACGTTTTGCACAGATGGTTCCGTACCGGCTGGGAGAACAGCCAAAGAACATGGAATTCATCAAACTTAATTCCAATGAAACACTGATTCCGCCCTCGGAAGGTGTTTATGAAAGTCTGCAGAAAGCCGCAGACCATGCAGATCTCGGACACTATTCAGATCAGGATGCAACTGTGCTGCGGGAAGCGATTGCAACGCATTATGGGGTGGCCACAGATGAGGTGTTTGCAGGAAACGGTGCGGACGAGGTGCTGAGCTTTATCATGCTGGCATATGGAATGACGCCGGAAGGACTGTGCTTTCCGGATATTACCTATGGATTCTATAAAACGGTATCCGGAGCGTTCGGATTGAATTACAGGGAGATTCCGCTGGATGAGAATTTCAGAATCCGTGCAGCCGACTATGAGCGGGCCGGTCAGCTGATCATTATTGCCAATCCGAATGCACCGACGGGACTTCAGCTGAGCCAGAAGGAGATCCGCAGAATCATTGAATCCAATCGTGATCATGTGGTGGTTATTGATGAGGCCTATGTGGACTTCGGGACGAGATCCTGTATTCCGTTGATTCATGAATATGACAATCTGATCGTTGTGCACACGATGTCCAAGTCCAGAAATATTGCGGCGATTCACGTGGGTTATGCAATCGGACAGGCAGCGCTGATGCGGGAACTGAACAATCTCAAGAACTGTTTTAATCCCAATAATATCAATCAGGTGACACTGGACGCTGCAGTGGCAGCCATGCAGGACTTTGAAACACTGGAACGGAGCGTACTTGAAAAAATCAAAATCCGGATCTGGTTCACAAGACAGCTGGAGCGGATGGGGTATGAAACACTGGACTCTTTTACCAATTTCGTCTTTACCAGACATGAAGGCTATGATGCGCAGGAACTGACAGAATTTCTGTATGAGGAAGGAATACTGGTAAGACATTATGATCAGCCGAGGATCAGAGATTTTGTCCGGATTTCCATCGGAACAGCGGGGGAAATGGAGAAGGTGACGGAGAGCCTTCTGAAATTCCGGGAGAGTATAAGGACAGCAAAGAGGGCTTCCATGTAAGCAGGTATGATTCAATATAATTAAGGATACAGCCGCATATTTTCCGGCAGAAAAGAGGAGAGCTTATGAAAAAAAGACTGATGACCATGTTACTGACCTGTACCACACTGATGACCCTTACGGGAATGAGCCTTGCGGGGTGCGGCACTGCTGCATCCGGCGAAAGTACAGGGGCTTCTTCCGATACGACGGCTGATGCGCCGGCAGCGTCGCAAAGCACATCCGGCAGTACGGAAAGTGCCGCAGGCAGCAGTACCGCAGCGGATTCTGCAGCAGCGTCTGCATCAGTACAGACCGTGCAGGCGGGAAAACTGCGGGTGGCAATGGAATGTGCCTATGCACCGTATAACTGGACGCAGCCGGATGATTCCAACGGAGCGGTTCAGATTGCAGAATCCAAGGATTATGCAAACGGTTATGATGTCATGATGGCGCAGAAGATTGCAGATTCACTGGGACTGAAGCTCGAAGTGGTCAAGCTGGACTGGGATTCCCTGATTCCTGCAGTACAGTCAGGAACGGTAGACTGTGTCATTGCAGGTCAGTCCATTACCGCAGAACGGATGCAGTCAGTGGATTTTTCTGATCCGTATTTCTATGCTTCCATTGTGACCCTGACAAAGAGTGATTCAAAGTATGCGTCAGCAAAGTCGATCGCAGATCTCTCCGGCGCAAAGGCAACTTCACAGATCAATACGATCTGGTATGACACCTGCATTCCGCAGATTCCGGATGTCGATAAGCAGTCTGCGCAGAAGACAGCGCCGCAGATGCTGGTGGCACTGGATTCCGGAGCAACGGACATTGTCGTGACCGATATGCCGACCGCCAAGGCTGCACTGGTTGCCTATCCGGATCTGAAACTTCTGGATTTCTCAGGAAGTGACGGAGACTACAAGGTATCAGATGAAGACGTTAACATCGGCTGCTCCATGAAAAAAGGAAATACAGCACTGAAAACAGCAATCAATGCGGTTGTAGACAAAATGACGGCGGATGATTTCAACAAGCTGATGGATCAGGCCATTTCCGTTCAGCCGATGTCTACATCAAATTAAGGAAAAAATCCGACAGGGGAGAAGTCAGAAAGGGGACGGTGCTTATGCCGCAGAGTTTTTCCGGCAGGATCGTAATGATTCTGTCAAGATATGGAGGAAGTATACTGACGGGAGCAGGGCTTACCATGCTGATTGCACTGATCGGTACGGTATTCGGATGCATCATAGGACTTCTGGTCGGCGTGGTGCAGTCGGTTCCGGAACCCGGCAGAGGACATCCGGCCCGCAGAATACTGTTAAAAGTCGTGAAGTTCCTGTGCATGGCTTATGTGGAAATCTTCCGCGGAACGCCGATGATGGTGCAGGCAATGTTCATATTCTACGGCGCTGCCGCGTTGTTTGAAATTCATATGACGACCATGTTTGCAGCGCTTTTTATTGTATCGATTAATACGGGCGCCTATATGACGGAGACAGTCCGCGGCGGCATCTTTTCCATCGACAGGGGACAGGTGGAGGGTGCAAGGGCAATCGGCATGACTCATGCGCAGACCATGCGTTATGTGATCCTGCCGCAGGCACTCCGCAACATCATGCCGCAGATCGGTAACAACCTGATTATCAACATCAAGGATACCAGTGTACTGAATGTTATCGGTGTGGTGGAACTGTTCTATACGACGAATTCGGTGGCGGGTGCGTATTATACCTACTTTGAAGCGTTTACGGTGGCAATGGTCGTATATTTCATTCTGACATTCACCTGCTCCAGGCTGCTGCGTCTTGCGGAAAAGAAAATGGATGGACCGGATAATTATGCTCTGGCAGAAGGACCGGTTATCGGGGAGGTAGCCAGATGAAAGGATCGGATCTGCTGATTGTAAGACACCTGGGAAAATCGTTCGGCAGGCATGAAGTACTGCGGGATATTGATCTGGTGGTGCAGAAAGGGGACGTGACCTGTATGATCGGGGCATCAGGTTCCGGTAAGTCCACATTTCTGCGGTGTATCAATCTCCTGGAAACACCGGATGACGGTCATATCTTTTTCCATGGAAGAGATGTCATGGAGAATCCGGGGATGACAGAGTCCGCATATCGTGCGAAGGTCGGGATGGTGTTCCAGAGCTTCAACCTGTTCAATAACATGACCGTACTGCAGAACTGTATGATCGGGCAGGAAAAGGTAATGAAAAAGGGAAAAGAGGAGTCAGAAGAAAATGCCATGTGGTACCTGAAAAAGGTAGGAATGGAGCCGTATGTGAATGCAAGGCCGGGGCAGCTGTCAGGGGGACAGAAGCAGCGGGTTGCAATCGCAAGAGCCATGGCGATGCAGCCGGAGGTACTCCTGTTTGACGAGCCGACATCGGCACTGGACCCGCAGATGGTGGGCGAGGTACTGGATGTCATGAAGGCACTTGCGCAGGAAGGCCTGACGATGATCGTGGTAACACATGAGATGGCGTTTGCAAAGGAAGTATCGTCTCATGTGGTGTTTATGGCAGACGGTGTAATTGCAGAAGAAGGAAGTCCGCAGGATATTTTTGAAAATCCGAAGGAGGAACGTACCAGAGAGTTCCTGAGCAGATTCAGAGGAGAATTGCAATCGTCATGAGAACACTGGAGACCAATGACTGGATTTTACTCAACAGCATTATTTACAAAATCTATACAACAGAAAGCATGCGTGAAATGCGGGAGCAGTTCCTGGAGCAGATCCGCATGCTGGTTGATTTTGACAGTGCGGACTTCTATCTGCCTTCAAGGGATGGCAGCAGGAGTCTGACTGCGCCGATTACCTTTAACTGTGATCAGGATAATTCACAGCTGTACGAAATGCTGGACTACAGCCGGGGAATCATGTACAGCGGCAAGTCGCTGATCTACAGAGAAACGGACATTATGTCGGATGAAAAAAGGGAAGAAACGGAATACTACAAAAAGGTATATCGTCCCAATAACTGGCATTATTCACTGCAGATGATTCTGGCAAGAGACCGCGTATTTGTCGGCGTGATTACACTTTACCGGTGTATCGGAAAAGATAATTTTCAGTATGATGACATTTTTCTGCTGGATATGCTTAAGGATCATCTGGCGTACCGGCTGCATCAGGATATGAAGAACGGAAGCCCGCTGGAAGAGAAACTGACGGTAACGCAGGCCTGTGAAAAATATGAACTGACTCACCAGGAGCACAATATCCTGAAAATGCTGATGGCGGGAGAAAACAACGATCAGATCTGCGGGGAACTGACCATCAGTGTGAACACACTCAAAAAACATATTCTGAATATTTACCGGAAGCTGGGGATCCGTAACCGTGTGCAGATGTTTAAAATGATCCGGGAGAAGGAATAGATGCCATAAGTACTTAAAAAGGAGTACGAAAATGGTAAGAAGTGTGAATTGAAAAGGTAACCTTTCCGGACTATGATGCTACATAACATAAGCAATAAGAGTCATAAGTGGCGAAGGGGCTGTCGGGAGACAGCCCCTTTTGTCGTATTGCTGTCTGATAAAACTGAAGGAGGAAAAAATCATGAAAGAAGTAGTAATGATTGTAAGACCTGAAAAACTGGAAGAAATCAAAAAGATCATTGATGATATCGGATGCGGCGGAATGACGCTGTCGACCGTAATGGGATGCGGCACGCAGAAAGGTGCGGCTGCAGAAAAAGGCGTCAATGAAATCAAAGGCTATAAGACGACCATCAATCTGCTGCCCAAGATTCAGATTGAAATTGTGGTAGATGATCAGTATGTTGAACCGATCATTATGAAGATCCGTGAAGTATGTGCATCAGAACATGTCGGCGATGGCAAGATCTTCATCCGGAATATTGAAGAAGCAGTCAGAATCAGAACAGGTGAGAGAGGATCCAGAGCTCTCTGAGCAGCCAGAAAGAAAACGCAGGTGATTTACATGGGACATATTGTAGAACTGGAAGGTGTAAATAAAATATATGGCAGTAATCACGTGGTAAAGGATTTGAGCCTTGACGTGGAGGAAGGAGAATTCCTGACGCTTCTGGGCTCTTCCGGCTGTGGCAAGACGACCACGCTGCGTATGATTGCAGGCTTTGAAGAACCGAGCAGCGGCAGCATCCGGGTAGAGGGACAGTCCATTGAAGAGAAGGAACCCTTTGAACGGGATGTGAATACGGTATTTCAGAGTTATGCGCTTTTTCCGCATATGACAATTCATGACAATATTGCCTATGGACTGAAGATGAAAAAGGTACCTAAAAAGGAAACAGAAAAGCGTGTTGCAGAGATGATGGCGATGGTACAGCTTGAAGGGTTTGAAAAGCGTTATCCCAGCCAGCTCTCCGGCGGTCAGAAACAGAGAGTTGCCATTGCACGGGCGCTGATCAACAGACCGAGAGTACTGCTTCTTGATGAGCCGCTCGGGGCACTGGATTTAAAGCTCCGCAAACAGATGCAGCTGGAACTCAAACGTCTGCAGAAAAAGCTTCATATCACATTCATCTATGTGACACATGATCAGGAAGAAGCGCTTACCATGAGTGACAGAATCGTCATTATGCATGACGGGATCATGGATCAGATCGGTACTCCTTCGGAAATCTATGAGGCACCGAAAACCAAATTTGTGGCGACCTTTATCGGTGAGACCAATGTATTTGACGGATGCATTTCTGAGATGGACCAGAACAGAGTTCAGGTAATGGTGGAGAACGGCAGCATCAGCGGATGCGGGACAGGATTTGAAAAGGGCGAGTATATTACGGTATCCGTACGACCGGAAAAAATGAAGTTCTCACAGACACCGCAGGATGGTTTTTCCTTGAATGCAGTGGTACGGGATTATATCTATGTCGGTTCGGTGGTGAAATGTATTGCGGTTCTTCCCAACGGAAACGAACTCAAGATGGAGAAATTCGCAGGGGATACGCTTCCCGCACCGGGCACGCAGGTATATCCGTTCTGGAATCCCGAAGATGCAGTACTGATTCACAGCCAGAGCCATGTGGTTTATCAGGCAATGGAAAATGTTGTATTGAAATAGGAGGCTGTTCATGAAACATTCAGGACATGAATGGAAGTCCAATACGCTTCCTGCATTTGTTACAGTAGCTCCGGTCGCGGTCTGCATGCTGTTTCTGGTTATTGTACCGCTGATCTATGTGGTCATTATGAGCTTCTGCTCCATTGATGAGTATTATAATGTTGTGTTCCGGTTTACGCTAAAAAATTATGCCATGCTGGCAGATGCCCAGTATACGCATATCTATCTGCAGTCTCTGCTCATTGCATTTCTGACGACTGTATTCTGCATTCTGATTGCCTATCCGTTTTCTTTTCTGATCGCCAGAACCAAGAGCAGAAAAAAGAATATTTACTATATGATGGTCATCATTCCTTTCTGGACCAATTCGCTGATCCGGATCTATGGATGGAGAACCTTTCTCGGAACGAACGGCTGGCTGAATAATGCACTCCGGTTCCTGCATCTGACAGATGCGCCCGTGAATTTTCTGTTCAACAGAGGGACCACAGTACTGGGTATGGTCTACTGTCTGATGCCGTTCATGATCCTGCCGCTGTACACATCAATTGAAAAGCTGGATCAGAACCTTCTGGAAGCCTCGGCGGATCTGGGTGCGAGGAGAAGTGCAACTTTTCTGCATGTGATTCTGCCGTTGACGAGCGGGGGTATTTTTTCCGGAAGCATCATGGTATTCATCCCATGTCTGGGCTATTTCTTTGTATCGGATATTCTGGGCGGAGGAAATTCGGATGTTATCGGTAATCTGATCGAGCGGCAGTTCCAGAGCGGCAACAACTGGCCGTTCGGCGCGGCACTGTCCATTATACTGATCGCGATTACACTTCTGCTGGTCAAGTGCTATCAGAAGATCGGCGGCAGTATGGACGCACTTGGGGTCTGAAAGGATGTGAATCAAGATGAAACGAAAGAAAAGAGAAAAAGCCCGTGCAAGAGGCGGTGTTTTGTTCTGTGTGCTGGTGTATCTGTTCCTGTTTCTGCCGATTCTGGTTATTGTCGTGAATTCATTTAATGCAACGACTTCCAAGCCGTACCTTTCCTGGAAAGGCTTTACCTTCAGCTGGTACGCGGAACTCTTTACCAATACCGACCTGCTCGGCGCCTTTGGTAATACGCTGATTCTGGCGGGTGTCAGTACGCTGCTGTCGACGATGATCGGCACACTTGGCGCGGTGGGAATGTACCGGTATAAATTCCGCGGAAAGGGACTCATTGATGCGGTGCTGTATATTCCGGTGGTCATTCCGGAAATTGTGGTCGGAATCTCCCTTCTGACCATGTTTTCCAGAATCAATATCCCGAGGGGCATGATCACGCTGATTCTGGCGCATGTTTCCTTCTGTATTCCGTTTGTCATCTTCAATATCAGGGCGAGACTTTCCGGTTATGACAGTTCGGTAGAGGAAGCCAGCATGGATCTGGGGGCAAACCGGATCCGTACCTTCATGGAGATTACGCTGCCGATTCTGGCGCCCGGAATTGCAGGAGGCGCACTGCTGGCATTTACGCTGTCCATTGATGATGTCATCATCAGCTATTTCGTAAACGGACAGACAATGACATATCCGCCCAAGGTTATGGAGAGCATCAAAAGCGGCGTGGCGCCGGATGTGAATGCGCTTTCCACACTGATCCTGATCGGAACCGTGCTGCTCGTTGTTCTGACACAGAGCGACCTGATCATTAAACACAGGCATTATTAAACTGAGGAGGAAAAAATTATGAAAAAGAAACTGATCTGTATGGTGATGACGGTGATGCTGACGGCGTCCGTTCTGGCAGGCTGCGGTGCAGGCGCTAAGACAGCTTCCGGAAGTGCAGGACAGCTCAATGTGTTTGTCTGGACGGAATATGTACCGGATTCCGTATTTAAGAAATTTGAATCGGAAACCGGCATCAAGGTGAATGTATCGACCTATTCTTCCAATGAGGATATGCTGGCAAAGGTGAAATCCGAGGCTGCAGGAACATATGATATTGTACTGCCCAGTGATTATATGGTGAAATCCATGATTGCACAGAATATGCTGGAGAAGCTTGACCAGACGAAACTGACCAACCTCGGCAACATCGGCTCGCAGTATCTGAATGCGGACTATGATCCAGGCAATGTGTATTCCGTGCCTTATCAGGGCGGTGTAGCTGCAATTGCAGTCAATACATCGGTGGTGAAAAAAGAGATTACGGGCTATGCGGATCTTTTTGATCCGTCCCTGAAGAATTCTCTTGTGGTGCTGGATGATTACCGTGCTGTCATCGGTATGACGGAGAGAAGTATGGGACTTAGTATGAATGAAACAGACAAGACGAAGCTGGCAAAGGTATCTGACCAGCTGATGAAGCTCAAGGATAACGTCAAGCTCTATGATTCGGACAGCCCCAAGTCTGCACTGATTTCGGGAGACTGCTCTGCCGGGTTTGCGTGGAGCGCAGAAATCGCACTTGCCATGGAGGAAAATCCGGATATCAAAGTTGTCTATCCCAAAGAGGGTGCCTATCTGTTTATGGATAACTGGTGCATTACAAAGGGTGCGAAGAATTATGACGCAGCCATGCAGTTCATTAATTTCATGCTGGATTCAGAGAGTGCACAGATGGTATCCAAGGAATTCCCGTATCTGTGTCCGAATACCAAGGCGGTTGCGGCCATGGGATCTGATTATACAGATAATCCGGCCAAGAATCCTCCGGCAGATGTGATTGCATCCGGAGAATATCTTGAGGATCTTGATTCGGATACCCTCAGTATATACAACGATATGTGGAATAAGCTCAAACAGTGAACCATAGAGAAGTCGGAGGAAACGGTAATTATGAAAATAAATTTTCTGTATCTGGATGAAGAAGACATGATCCGGGCGGGTGTACTGGATGCCGGGCGCTGCATTGAGACCATGCGGGAGACGATGTCCCTGTTTGGCAAAAAGGATTTTCTGCTGGGCGGACCCAAAGCAGATGAGCATGGGCTGCAGGTTAATTTTCCTGCAAAATCTGACATTCCGGGGTTCCCGCTGGACGATGGCCCCGACAGAAGATTTATGGCAATGCCGGCATACCTTGGCGGCAGATTTCATGTTGCGGGACAGAAGTACTATGGTTCCAACAGCCATAATCTGCAGCTGGGCCTGCCCAGATCCATTCTGATGGTCACACTTTCCGATGTGGACACAGGTGCGCCCCTGGCCATTATGTCAGCCAACCTCTTAAGTGCCATGCGGACAGGTGCCATGCCTGCCATGGCGGCAACCTATCTGGCAAATCCGGAATCCAGAGTGCTGTCCATTATCGGCCCCGGAGCAATCAGCAGAGCGGCACTTGACTGTTATATGACAGTACTGCCGCAGATCCGGGAGATCAGGCTGCGCGGCAGCTCTTCAAAGTCAAAGTCAGCGCTTGCCATGAAGGAATATATTCAGAAAACGTATCCGCAGGTGAAAGAAATCACCATCTGCGAAAGCCTCGAAGAAGCATGCAGAGATGCGGATGTTGTCAGTGAAGCCATGTCTGTGACCAAACAGGATATGGAAGAGTTCAGACCGGAATGGTTTAAAAAGGGTGCGACTGTTTTTTCCCTCGGAAGCTTTTTTGTCAGAGATTTTGACGGCCTTAAAGGGATGACGATGGTTGCGGATAACTATGGTATGTATGAGAAATATATGAAGAATTTCATTGCCAGAGGTCCTGTGGATGAGTTGGGGAGAAAGCGTGAATGGTGCATTATGGGCATGCATTTCGTCCATCTCGTAAACGAGGGCAGGATCAGCCGCAGTCAGGTCATTAACCTGAGTGATATTGTGAATGGTACGGCGCCCGGAAGAACGCGCGGGGATGAGATCATTCTGTGCAGTATCGGCGGAATGCCGCTTGAGGATCTGTCCTGGGGGTATGAGTGTTATAAAATGGCCGGAGAGAAGCAGATCGGTACTACTTTGAAGCTATGGGACGAACCCTATCTGAAATAAAAACTACTTATTCTGTACCATATATGAACTGAAAGAAGTACAGGAATGGTGCTTTTAAGTAATTGAAACGGCACGAGGAAGCGCTAGAATATACTCATAAAGGCGATGGAGCAAAATCCATCGCCTTATGTTTTTTTATAGAAGAAAACAGAACGGGAGGAACAGAACATGCAATATCCTGCAATTGATTTCATTTTTCTGAATGAGGAAGATATGATCCGCGCCGGGGTCAAGAACATGCCTGGCTGTATTGATGCCATGGAAGAGGTCATCAAGTGCCTTAACACCGGAGATTATGTCATGGGAGGTGTGAACCACAGCTCTCACGGCTGTCAGGTATCTTTTCCGGAAAAGTCGCCGTTTCCGAATATGCCGAAAGATGAAGGCGATGACAGACGCTTCATGGCAATGCCGGCCTATATCGGAGGACCGTTTGATCTGATGGGGATGAAGTGGTATGGCTCCAATACAGCCAACAGGAAGCTGGGCCTGCCCAGATCCATTCTGACGGTCATGCTCAATGATAAAGATACAGGCGCACCGCTGTGCCTGATGAGTGCAAATCTGCTCAGTGCGTACCGTACCGGTGCCATTCCTGGTGTCGGTGCCAGATACCTTGCGCGAAAGGATGCACAGGTATGCGGGATCTGCGGACCCGGTGTGATGGGCAGAACAGGGCTGGCTGCGATGATGGCTGCCTGCCCGCATATCAGCACTGTGAAGATCAAGGGCAGAGGGCAGGCTTCCTTAAACCGCTTTGCCGCATATGTCAGAACGCAGTATCCGGAGCTGAAACATGTGGAAACCGTACAGACGGTCGAAGAACTGATGAAGGATGCGGATGTGGTGGTATTTTCCAATTCGGGCAGTACGGATCCGTCCACCTATCCGTTTGTAAAAGGAGAATGGATTAAACCCGGTGCCCTTCTGATCGGGCTGAGTGCTTTTGATATGGAGGATGATTTCATGCAGAAGCACTGCAGACTGGTGGTGGACAATATGAAGCTGTATGACGCCTGGGCGGAGGAATTCCCGTATCCGTCCTTTGGTGCCAACAATATCATCGGCTCCAAATTTACAGACATGGTACATGACGGTCTGATCACGCGGGATGACATTTATGATCTGGGAGACATCATATTCGGGAAGAGAGCAGGCAGAGAGTCAGAGGACCAGATCATCGTGTATTCTGTCGGCGGCATGCCGGTGGAGGATGTTGCCTGGGGCAAGATCTGTTATGAGAATGCCAGGAAACTCGGACTCGGGGTACCGCTTCATCTGTGGGACAAGCCGGATCTGGCCTGACAGGGTGACGCACAGCGCATTGGTTTATAAGTGGAAAAGAGGATGGAGACAATGGAAAGCAGAATCATGGAACACCCGATACTCGGTGAAATAAAAAAAGGAAGAAAAGTCAGCTTCTATTTTGATGGTAAAAAACTGGAAGGCTATGAGGGAGAACCGATTGCAGCAGCACTGAAAGCGGAAGGTGTCATGGTACACCGCTACACATCCAGAAAACATCTGCCAAGAGGAATCTTCTGTGCAATCGGCAGATGTACCGACTGTGTCATGGTGGTAGACGGCAGACCGAACATCAGAACCTGTGTGACACCACTGAAGGAAGGCATGAAGGTACAGACGCAGTACGGTGTCAGTGCAGCATCGTTTAAGGAACAGGAGGAAAAAGGGAATGAAAAGATATGATCTGATCGTAGTAGGTGCCGGTCCCTCCGGATTATCTGCAGCAATTGCGGCAGCCGGAAAAGGCCTGAAGACCGTTGTATTTGATGAAAATGAAAGACCTGGCGGACAGCTGTTCAAGCAGATTCACAAGTTCTTCGGATCAAAGGAACATAAAGCGAAGATCCGCGGCTTTGTCATCGGGCAGGAACTGCTTGAGGAAGCCGACCAGGCAGGTGTTGAAGTGGTACTGAATGCGACAGTGATCGGTCTTTATCAGGATAAGGAGATTGTGGTGAGAACCGGAGAAACGGTGCATCACTATAAGGCCAATGCCATCATTATTGCAACGGGAGCTTCTGAAAATATGGTGACATTTGATGGCTGGACGCTTCCGGGAGTGATCGGTGCAGGCGCGGCGCAGACCATGATGAATCTGCACGGGGTAAGACCCGGAAAGCGTGTGCTGATGCTGGGAAGCGGAAATGTCGGTCTTGTGGTCAGTTTCCAGCTGCTGCAGTGCGGCTGTGAAGTTGCAGCGCTTGTGGATGCAGCACCGAAAATCGGCGGGTACGGTGTACATGCGGCCAAGGTGGCAAGGACGGGCGTTCCGTTCTATCTTTCCCATACCATTGTAAAGGCGGAGGGAACAGACCACGTGACCGGTGTCACAATCGCCGAAGTGGATGCACATTTCCAGTTCATTCCGGGTACGGAAAAGCATTTTGATGTGGATACGATCTGCGTGGCAGTCGGTCTTTCTCCCATGTCACAGCTGCTCAAGATGGCAGGGTGTCAGATGGAAGACAATCCGAAAAAGGGCGGACAGGTACCGGTCTGCGATGAACACGGTGCAACTTCTGTTCCGGGGATCTTTGTTGCAGGGGATGTTTCCGGAATTGAAGAAGCCAGTTCTGCCATGATCGAGGGCAGAATGGCAGGAATCAGAGCAAGTGAATATCTGGGATATATGCAGCAGGAAGAGGAGAAAAGCAGTCTGGATCAGCTGGATCATGCGCTGGACGGCCTGCGTCAGGGAATGTTCGCACCTGCCAACCGGGGCAGGAACATTACGGAAACAGAGGAAGGAATTCCGATTTCTGAAAATCTTCTGACCCATGGCTTTGTGGCAGAGGATGAAATCGAAAGATTCCCGGGAGTTACCCGCAGCATCGGTGTGCATCCGGTGATGGAGTGTACACAGAACATTCCGTGCAACCCCTGTCAGGATGCCTGTGCAAGGCATTGCATCCGGATCGGGGAGAAGATCACATCGCTCCCTGCCGTAAATCCGGAGAACACCTGCATCGGGTGCGGACTGTGCGTGGCGAGCTGTTCCGGACAGGCTATCTTCCTGGTGAATGAGCAGAGTGAAGAGGGATATGCAACCGTAACGCTTCCGTATGAATTTCTACCGCTTCCGGAAAAAGGGGAGACGGGTGTTGCACTCGGAAGAGACGGGCAGGAAGTCTGCAGCGCGCAGGTCGTGGAAGTCAGAACTTCTCCGGCATTTGATAAGACGAATCTGCTGACCATGAAGGTACCGGCAGCTTTTGCAATGAAGGCCAGATTCTACAGAAAGAAGGCACAGTGATGATAAATGACAGAAACAGAGAAATCGGGACATTTGTCCCTGCAGCAGATGACGAAATGATTGTATGCCGCTGTGAGGAGATCACCAAAGGCGAAATCCGCAGAGCTGTGCATGAAGGAATGTATACCATTACGGAAATCCGCAGATATCTAAGGTGCGGAATGGGACTGTGTCAGGGGCAGACCTGTGCAAGGCTGGTCAAGGGAATCGTTGCCCGTGAACTGAAGATCTCTCCGGCGCAGCTGGAGCCGGCTTCTTCACGTGCACCGATGCGTCCGACAGAAATGCATATTCTGGCCAATGAAGAAAAGGAGGGAAAGCGGGATGAGTAACTGCACAGATGTGATCATCATCGGCGGAGGCATCATCGGTTGTGCAACCGCTTATTATCTGACGAAAAAAGGTGTCAGTGTTACGGTTCTGGAAGGCAGTGACAATATCGGTGACGGAGGATCTTCCAGAAACGGCGGAGGTGTCAGACAGTCAGGGAGAGATCCGAGAGAACTGCCGCTTGTCATGTACGGCATCAGGAATCTCTGGCCGACACTTTCCGATGAACTGGGAACGGACTGCGAATATCATCAGGATGGCAACTTAAGACTCGGAAAAAATGAAAAACATGCAAAGATTCTCGAAAATCTGGCGAACAAGGCAAAGGCCTGCGGACTGGATGTCCGGATGATTGATGGAACAGCGGTGCGGGAAATCAATCCGTATCTGTCAGAAGAGGTGACGGTTGCAAGCTGGTGTCCGACAGACGGGCACGCCAATCCGCTGACGACAACGCTCGGATTTTATAAAACAGCCAGAAGGCAGGGCGCTCATTTTATTACGGGAGAAAAGGTCATCCGTCTGGAAACGGTTCACGGGAAGATGCGCAGAGTCGTGACAAAAGAAAATGTATATGAAGCGGAAAAGGTACTGGTGGCAGCAGGGTATCACAGCAGAGAGCTTCTGGGAAGTGTCGGCATTGATGTACCGATGACGCAGTCACTTCTTGAAGCACTGGTGACAGAGGCACAGCCTCACATGTTCGATCAGATGCTGGGAACGGCGGAAGCGGACTTTTACGGACATCAGACAAAGCATGGTTCCTTTGTATTCGGCGGCTCCTCCGGATTTGAAGGTTTTAACAAGGACAACGGAACGCCGGTGACGAGCAGTATGACAGCGCCCTGTATCTGCCGCGGAATCATGAAGTATTTTCCGGATCTTTCAGATGCCAAAATTGTACGTACCTGGGCGGGCTGGAGTGATAAGAGCGCAGACGGCGTTCCGGTACTGGGAACAGTGGACGAAGTTCCGGGGCTCTATGCGGCCTGTGCATTCACCGGGCATGGCTTCGGCATATCACCGGCGGTCGGACATCAGCTGGCAATGCTGATGACAGAAGGCAGAACAGAGATCGATCTTTCAGCACTTCATTATGACAGATTCAGGGCCAAGATCTGAGAGGAGGACGGGATGAATAACTTTACCTATTGTGTACCGACACAGATTCGCTTCGGAAAGGGACAGATTGCATGTCTTGCAGAGGAACTTTCGAAATATGGTCAGAATGTACTGATGGTGTATGGCGGCGGCAGTATCAGACGGAGCGGGCTGTACGATCAGATTCATCACCTGCTGAAGGATTTCCGGGTATGCGAGCTTGGTGGTATTACGCCCAATCCGAAGATCACTGCGGTCAGAGAAGGTGTGGCCATCTGCAGGGCACATAAGATCGATGTCATACTGGCGGTTGGTGGCGGCAGCTGCATTGATGCCGCCAAGAATATTGCCTGCGGTGCCTTTTATGAAGGAGATCCGTGGGACCTTGTGACAGACGGGAGCAGGATTACAAAGGCACTTCCGATTGCAGTGGTGCTGACAGTCAGTGCAACCGGTTCTGAAATGAACAATAATGCAATCATCAGCAATGAAGAGACGCATGAAAAACTGGGAATTGTGAGTGATACACTTTATCCGGCGCTTTCCATCTGTGATCCGACATATCTCTATACACTTCCGGACAGGCAGACGGCAGCAGGAACTGCAGATATCATGTCACATGTGATTGAACAGTATTTTCAGCCTTACGACGGTGCATATATTACAGACCGTCTGTGTGAAAGTGTGCTCAGAACCTGTATTCATTACTGTCCCGTTGCACTTGAGCATCCGGACGATTATGAAGCAAGGTCCAACCTGATGTGGGCCAGTACACTTGGACTGAATCATATTCTTACGCTTGGCAAGGGCGGTGCATGGAGCTGCCATCCGATGGAGCATGAACTCAGCGCTTATTATGATGTGACACATGGAGAAGGCCTTGCAGTTCTGACCCCGGCATGGATGAGTTATGTTCTTGGCGAGCAGACGGTCAGCCGTTTTGCCATGTACGCACGGAATGTCTGGGATATTTATGAGAAGGACAAATACAGAGCGGCATATATGGGAATCAAAAGAACCAGAGAATTTTTCAGCGCATGCGGTCTTCCGGATACACTTGCAAAGCTCGGAATCGGCAGGGAAAGGTTTGAAGAAATGGCTGCAGAAGCAGTCAGAACCAGTGGCATTGCCACACGCTCCTATGTACATCTGCAGAAAGAAGATATTGTAAAAATCTTTGACAGCTGTGCAGTGTAAACCATAAACCATGATCAGCAGGATAAAAATGCCCCTTGACAATTTCACCATGCAGAGCGATAATGCATAAAACACATAAGATTGTATACAAAAATACAAAGAAAGCGGCAATGGGGTCGCAACACGAAATACGTGCGCCCTTTTGCTGCTTTTTTCGTGGTGAAAGGAAACGGTTATGACAGATCAGTATCAAAATGCTCTTTACAATCCACAGGAAGAACATGACGCCTGCGGTATCGGAACCATCGTAAATATTGACGGCCATGAGGATTATCAGGTTCTCGACGATGCACTTCATATTGTTGAGAAACTGGAACATCGTGCCGGCAAGGATGCAACAGGAAAAGTCGGTGATGGTGTCGGTATTCTGCTTCAGATTTCACATTCTTTCTTTTCAAAGGCAGCTGCTGAAATCGGCATTGAACTTGGAAATGCAAGAGATTATGGCGTCGGCATGTTCTTTTTTCCGCAGGACAATCTTAAGAGAACCTTCGCAATGCGTATGTTCGAGGTGATTGCCGAGAAAAACGGACTGAAATTTCTGGGATGGAGAAAAGTGCCGGTTCACCCTGAAATACTTGGTGAAGTGGCTGTAAACTGCATGCCTGAGATTATGCAGTGTTTCATTGCGAGACCGGAGCACTGTGAAAAGGGAATTGATTTTGACCGGAAACTGTATGTCTGCAGACGTGAGTTCGAGCAGAGTTCTGAGGACACCTATATCTGCTCTCTGTCATCGAGAACCATTGTCTATAAAGGCATGTTCCTTGTCAGACAGCTGCGCGCTTTCTATGAAGATCTGCAGAGCAGAGATTATAAAACTGCCATTGCCATGGTACATTCCCGTTTCTCCACGAACACGACACCCAGCTGGGAACGTGCACATCCGTACCGTATGATCGCACATAACGGTGAGATCAATACGATCCGCGGTAACATTGACCGTATGCTGGCCAGAGAAGAGACCATGTCTTCTCCGATCATGGAAAATGATGTGGAAAAGGTATTTCCTGTCATTACCAAGACAGGTTCTGATTCTGCCATGATGGATAATACACTGGAATTCTTCTATATGAATGGCATTGATCTGCCGCTGGCAGTCATGATGATGATTCCGGAACCCTGGAAGCATAACAAGGCAATGGAATCTTCCAAGAAAGATTTTTATCATTATTATGCAACCATGATGGAACCGTGGGATGGTCCTGCTGCAATTCTGTTCTCTGATGGTGATATTGTGGGTGCTACGCTTGACCGTAACGGCCTTCGTCCTTCCCGTTACTACATCACGGATGATAACAGACTGATTCTGTCTTCTGAGGTAGGTGTTCTGGATATTGCACCGGAGCATATCGTCAAAAAGTCAAGACTCCAGCCCGGACGTATTCTGCTCGTGGATACGAAGCAGAAACGGATTATCTCTGATGATGAATGCAAGAGCTTCTACGCAGGCAAACAGCCTTACGGAGAATGGCTTGATCAGAACCTTCTGTATCTGAAGAATCTGTCCATCCCGAACAAGAAGATTCCGGAACATACACAGGAGATGAGAGACAAGCTGTACAAGGTATTCGGTTATACCTATGAAGATGTCAAGAGCAGCATCATTCCGATGGCCATGAACGGCGTTGAGGCAACAGCTTCCATGGGGCATGATATTCCGCTGGCGGTTCTGTCTGAGAAGCATCAGCTGTTGTTCTCATACTTCAAACAGCTCTTTGCACAGGTTACCAATCCGCCGATCGATTCCCTCCGCGAGGAAATTGTTACGGATACAACGGTTTATATCGGATCCGATGGTAATCTGCTTCAGGAAAAGGGAGATAACTGCGAAGTACTGGAAGTCGATAATCCGATTCTGACAGGGGTCGATCTGATGAAGATCAAATCACTTCACCAGAAAGGGTTCATGTCAGAGGTGATTTCCATTCTTTATTATAAAAACACATCACTTGAAAAGGCGCTGGAACAGCTGTGTATCAGCGTGGACCGTGCTTACAGCAAGGGCTATAACATCATTATTCTGTCTGACCGCGGTATTGATGAGAACCATGTGGCGATTCCTTCGCTTCTGGCAGTATCTGCAGTAGAGCAGAATCTTGTCCGTACGAAGAGAAGAACAGCAGTTTCGCTGATTCTGGAAAGCGGTGAACCGAGAGATGTGCATCAGATGGCGACGCTTCTGGGCTTTGGTGCCCGTGCCATCAACCCGTATCTTGCACATGAGTGCATTGCGGAAATGATTGATATCGGAATTCTGGATAAGGATTATCATACAGCAATAGAGGATTATAACAGTGCGGTCCTCCACGGCATTGTCAAGATCGCTGCCAAGATGGGTATCAGCACGCTGCAGTCCTATCAGTCTGCACGTATTTTTGAAGGAATCGGTCTTTCAAAAGATGTGATTGATAAATACTTTACAGGAGTGGTCAGCCGCGTGGGCGGTATCGGACTTGATGAAATTGCAGAAGGCGTTACCTTCCGTCATGATCATGCATTTGATCCTCTCGGACTTGGTGTGGACACTTCGCTTGACTCTCTGGGACTGCATAAGCTCAGAAGCGGTGAAGACAAGGAAGATCACATGTACAATCCGCAGACCATTATTGCACTGCAGCAGGCTACGCAGAATGGTGATTATGCGAGATTCAAGGAATACACGGCCATGGTGGATAATGATCTGCCGCATACCTTAAGAGGACTTCTGGAATTCGTTCCGCAGGGAAAAGAGATTCCGATTGAAGAGGTGGAGCCCGCAAGTGCCATTGTAAAGAGATTTAAGACAGGCGCCATGTCCTACGGTTCCATTTCACAGGAAGCACATGAGACGATGGCAATCGCCATGAACAGGCTTGGCGGTAAGTCCAATACAGGTGAAGGCGGTGAGAATCCGGAGCGTTACGGAACAGAAAAGAATTCTGCGATCAAGCAGGTGGCTTCCGGTCGTTTCGGGGTTACAAGCGCATACCTGAACAGTGCGGTGGAGATTCAGATCAAAATGGCACAGGGTGCAAAGCCTGGTGAAGGTGGACATCTTCCGGGCAAAAAGGTATATCCGTGGGTAGCAAAGACCAGATTTTCAACCCCCGGGGTATCTCTGATTTCCCCGCCGCCGCATCATGATATTTATTCCATCGAGGATCTGGCACAGCTGATTTATGATCTGAAAAACGCCAACAGAAAGGCAAGAATTTCTGTAAAGCTGGTATCTGAAGCCGGTGTCGGAACCATTGCTTCCGGTGTCGCAAAGGCAGGAGCACAGGTTATTCTGATCTCCGGTTATGACGGAGGAACAGGCGCAGCGCCGATCAGTTCCATTCATAATGCAGGACTTCCGTGGGAACTGGGTATTGCGGAAGCACATCAGACATTGATCGAGAACGGACTTCGTGATCGTGTGATTCTGGAAACAGACGGTAAGCTGATGAGCGGAAGAGACGTTGTCATTGCAGCACTTCTTGGCGCAGAAGAATACGGTTTTGCAACAGCACCGCTGGTATCCATGGGCTGTATGATGATGAGAGTCTGCAATCAGGATACCTGTCCTTTCGGTATTGCCACGCAGAATGAGTGTCTTCGTAAGAGATTCAAGGGCAAGCCGGAATATGTCATGAACTTCATGACTTATATTGCAGAAGAGATGCGTGAGATCATGGCAAAACTCGGCTTTAAGACGATTGATGAGATGGTCGGAAGAACAGACTGTCTGCGTATGAAAGCAAAGCAGATTACAGAAAGAGCAGCCATGGTAGACCTTTCTGCAATTATCAATCCTGCATATGTAAGTGCAAAGGAAAGACATTTTGATCCTGCGCATGTATTTGATTTCCATCTGGAAAAGACCGTGGATGAGGCGCAGCTCCTGCCGAAGTTTGCAGCAAGTCTTAAGAGCGGTACACATCATGAGGAAACCGTTGAGGTATCAAGTACAAACCGTACAGTCGGAACGATTCTCGGCTCTGAGATCACAGCAAGATTCGGTGATTCACTGAAAGAAGATACTTTTGTGGTCAACTGTAATGGCGGTGGCGGACAGTCCTTTGGTGCTTTCATTCCGAAGGGACTGACGATGCGTCTGTCCGGAGATGCAAATGACGGATTTGGAAAGGGCCTGTCCGGTGGTAAGGTCATTGTTGTACCGCCTGCAAAGTCCACATTCAAAGCCAGTGAAAATATCATTATCGGTAATGTGGCACTTTATGGTGCAACAAGCGGTAAAGCCTATGTCAGCGGTATTGCAGGAGAACGGTTCTGCGTACGTAATTCAGGTGCAACAGCGGTTGTTGAAGGCTGCGGTGATCACGGGCTTGAATATATGACCGGCGGACGTGCCGTTGTTCTTGGCACAACAGGCAAGAATTTTGCAGCAGGTATGAGCGGCGGTATTGCATATGTACTGGATATGGATCACAGTCTGTATCGTCGTATGAATAAGGATATGGTATCCATGACCGAAGTGACTGAAAAGTATGATATTGCAGAGCTGAAAGGTATCCTGAAGGATTATGTCAAGGAAACAAAATCGGCTCTTGGCAGAGAAGTGCTTGATCATTTTGAAGATTACCTTCCTCACTTTAAAAAGATCGTTCCAAACGATTATCAGCGGATCCTGACAGCAATCAGCAAGTTCGAGGAACAGGGTATTTCACACGAAAATGCTGAGCTCGAAGCATTCAATGAAATGAAAAAGTAATCTTTTTGCAGTGTAGAATGAGAAAGGAAGAGTATACGATCATGGGAAAGCCAACCGGATTTATGGAATATCAGAGAACCGAAGATACAACCGTTCCTGTAGAAGAAAGAATAAAGAATTATGATGAGTTCCACGAACAGCTTGATGAAGAGGAAAGAAAGAGACAGGGCGCACGCTGCATGAACTGTGGTGTTCCGCTGTGCCAGTCCGCCCTGAAACTTAAAGGCATGGTGACCGGATGCCCGCTTCATAATCTGATTCCTGAATGGAATGATGAGATTTATCACGGACATGTGCAGCATGCACTTTCAAGACTCTTAAAAACCAGCAATTTCCCGGAATTTACAGGGAGAGTCTGCCCGGCACTGTGCGAGAAGGCCTGCATCTGCGGTATGAATGATGAACCGGTCACCATTCATAACAATGAGCTGTATCTGATCGAAACGGCATTTGAAAAAGGGTATATGCAGCCCAGAATTCCGGCGGTCAGAAGCGGTAAAAAGGTAGCGGTGATCGGTGCAGGTCCGTCCGGACTTGCCGTGGCTGATCAGCTGAATCACCGTGGACACCAGGTCACCGTATTTGAACGTGAGGATCGCGTCGGCGGTCTTCTGATGTACGGAATTCCGAATATGAAGCTGGATAAGTCTGTAATTGAAAGACGCAGAAAGCTCATGGAGGCAGAAGGCGTGGTCTTTAAGACAGGCCAGAATATCGGTGAAAATGTTCAGGCAGCCGATATTCTTAAGAAGTTTGATGCCGTAGCACTGTGCTGCGGGGCCAAAAAGCCGCGTGCGCTTGCCGTAAAGGATGCGGATAAGGTAAAGGAAATTCATTATGCAGTTGATTTCCTGACGTCTACAACGAAGAGCCTTCTGGATACAAATCTCAAGGAAGGCACCTTCATCAGTGCCAAGGGTAAGAATGTGGTTATTGTCGGCGGCGGTGATACCGGTAATGACTGTGTCGGTACCTGCATCCGTCAGGGATGCAAGTCTGTCACACAGCTTGAAATGATGCCGGAACCTCCGGCTGAGCGTGCAGCATCCAATCCGTGGCCGGAATGGCCCAAGGTTTTAAAAACTGATTATGGCCAGCAGGAAGCAATTGCGCTGTTCGGACATGACCCCAGAATCTATGAGACAACCGTGAAGGAACTTGTACTGAAGGCAGGGAAGCTTTCTGCCATCAGGACAGTAAAGGTGAAGTTCGAGAACCGCCAGATGGTGGAAATTCCGGGTACGGAACAGACACTGAAGTGTGATCTGCTCCTGATCGCAGCAGGCTTTATCGGTTGCCAGGATTATACCGCACAGGCCTTCGGGGTGAAGCTTTCTCAGAGAAATACAGTACTGACGGAAGAAGAGAAGTATAAGACCAGCACAGACAAGGTCTTCACCGCAGGAGATATGCATCGCGGACAGTCCCTTGTTGTCTGGGCGATCACAGAAGGACGTCATTGTGCAAAGGAAATTGATGAATATCTGATGGGATACACAGGAATGGAAGACTGAGAATGCCTCAGGAGAGCGGGTGCGTGAACGCGCATCCGGGACTGAAACAGATCAGTATATCAGAGCAGGCGCCGCAGAATGGCGAAGAAGTCGCATTCTGTATGCGCCTGTTTTGTTTATATGGAAATGGATGCAGGCGATTGTCTGCTGGCAGAGCAGGCATGTGGGTATCCTGTTGCGTGCGGGTCATCCTGTGGAGAAGTTTGTAGTTGTCAGGCCGCCAGAATTGAATGAATGTTTGAGTTTATGCGTAGCAGGATGATGAATGAGTCATCCTGTGAAAGAAACAGAGGTTACCAGGCCGCCGGAAAAGTATGAAATTTGGGTTTAAGTGGAGCAGAACGATGAATGTAGTCATCCTGAGAAAGAAGCAGAGGTTACCAGGCCGCCGGAAAAGGATGAAATTAAGATTTATGTGGGGCAGGAAGTTGAATGAGTCATCCTGTGAAGAAATTTGTGGTTATCAGGCCGATGAAAGCAGATATACGCAGGATGCAGGCGGGGCAATACAGCGATTCACATAGCAACCATATTTACTCTGCCCGGTGATTATGCCATAATCAACTGGAGCAGCAGAACAGCAAAGCAGGAATTGAACCAGAGGAAGATATATGGACATGAACACGGAAAGAGACAGACAGTTTGAATGCATTCTGAATCAGGCGGGCAATCTTCTGAAGCAGGGCAGGACAGTTATCATTGCGATCGACGGGCGCTGCGGGAGCGGCAAGAGTACGTTGGCCGGAAAAATTGCACAGACATATGACTGCAATGTGATTCATATGGATGATTTTTATCTGCCTTTTGAAAAACGCAGAGAATGCTGGTGGGAGTTCCCTGGTGGCAACATGGATTTTGAGAGATTGAGGACAGAAGTAACAGAGCCGATGACTGCGCAGAAAGAGATTATTTACAGGCCGTATGATTGCATGAATGATACCTTTCGTAAGCAGGAGATACTGCCCCGAAAGAATCTGTACGTGATAGAGGGCAGTTATTCACATCATCCGGAGCTTCAGATGCAATATGATCTTAAGGTTTTTCTGACCTGTGGAAAAGAGGAGCAGAAAAGGCGTCTGATGGACAGAAATCCGGAGCGGTATGAAAGCTTTGTCACCAGGTGGATTCCGATGGAAGAACGTTATTATCAGGCATTCGGAATTGAATCAGCAGAGGGAACGATTGTAGTAAAGACAGATCAGTAACTGAAATCCGGTAAGAACAATTCTTTTGGAAAACAGGTATCAGTGTGCGATTTCATAGCAGGTATTTTCTGATCAGATTGTCCATAATGCCTGTATTCAGCGGATGAAGTCTGGTTTCATAGGTGAGGAGCAGCTGTTCACCTGTGAAAAAAAGATTCCTTTCATATGTTTCTATTTTCTGCACTGCTTTCTCTACATATCCGGCATCATCCATCATACCAAAATGTTCCCAGTAGTATTCTTTACGTGTTTTCCTGTTCAGCACTGTGAAGTCAGGGTGAACATATCCGTAACCGGCAAGCATAAGTGGCTTTTCATAATGATAGGGAATATTCATCATGAAGAGCTTGTCGGCAATTATTTTTTCTGATTTTGAACGTACCAGTTCTCCTTTTTCTGTGAAAATTCCATTGATAATGTCCAGTTCAGGTGCTGTGGGAGAAATAAAACTTACATACGCTTCCTGTTGCCAGAATTCAGCATATTCGTTGTCCGGAAGTTCATAGGGGATTACGGCCTTTTTTCTTGCCTTTGCAAGATTATTATATATATCCATGAAATCCTGCTGAAAATAAGCTTTTGAAAATCTGTTTAATGTTTTCTGCTTTTTTCTGGCCTCTGCCAGTAATTTCTGTGCATATTCTTTCTGCGCAAGTCCATGAATCAGTTTTTCCTCTTTTTTACCAAGATACCGTCCTTGAGCACCGGTATATCCATCTTTAATATAGTATTGTAATTTATTTCCATTGCTGGTGCTGGTACGCAGAGTCCCTTCGGGAGACCTGCGAAGGATATTTTCTGCATAGGTGATTACTGCTTCGATTTCATGTTTCTGGATTTCAAGGTTTTCTTTGATGCTGTTCATAAATATATTCTCCATATTATTTTCGGCCTGATGACCATGATTTGTGTTTGAGGATGCTGATTTTGACAATGTTTGACTGATAAAAAAGTGATTTTCTGATCTAAGCGGCTTGAAGATACTGAATTGGGCCAGGGGATGATATTGAGACAGGATTCATGAATGAAGTGCTGAGAAATTGCCAGGTTAAGCGGCTTGAATGATGCGATTTGAACTGGAAGATGATTGCGAAGTGAAAATCATGAATGCGGTACATAAAAATTCTTGATTTGATCGGCTTGAAGATAGCAATTTGCATTGAAGGATGATTCTCTTTGAAAATTACAGATACGGACGAAAAGATTTGCTTATTATACAGATGAATAAAAAGAAAAGCAACAGAAAAAATGAATTCCTGATTTTTCCGGCTTTTCGGCCTGATCCTACAGAAAAGTCTTGTCGCTTTCCGTAACCTGTGCTAGGATGAATCCATTGGGAATGAGGTTCTCCCGCGGCAATGCCGGAACTGCCTTTTATGGCTGATGACTTCTGTAATGAACTGCTTACAGACTCATCAGCTTTTTTGCGTGAATCAGCAGAGCCAAGTGCTGCCGCGCAGCCATCGTGCTTGCACGAATGGATGCACGACAGGATTTGGCGAGCAACACGACCGAGGAACCGCAGGTTCCGAAGGTGCGTGCTGCTGATTCACGCAGAGCCAGGTGCTGCCACGCAGAATGCATCATGGCACATGCCGGATGGAGATGCGGAGCCGATAGAAAATCAGAGAATCAGGACAGGAGACGGGCAACAGGATGAAACAGGAAACGAAAACGAAGCTGACAGATATGGCAAAGCATGTTCTGCTGGCGGTGGTTGTGGGACCGATTGTCGGAGCAATTGATGCAGTGTTTGGCAGGATTCTGATTGCGGTATCCTCCTTCAGGGACGCACATGTGATGCTGCTGGTGCCATTTCTGCCGCTGGCAGGGCTTCTTATCACCTATATGTATTATCGCTACAGCAAGCTGAGTCTGAAAGGAATGACACTTGTATTTGAAACGGGGCAGGCAAGGCGCGAGGAAATACCCAAAGCACTGGTGCCGCTGGTAATGATCGGTACATGGGTGACACATCTGTTCGGCGGAAGCGCCGGCAGAGAGGGTGTTGCCGTACAGATCGGTGCAACCGTTTCACATACAATTGCCAGAAAGCTTAAAATGCCTGACAATGGCCGGATCATGCTGGTAACCGGTATGGCCGCGGGTTTTGCAGGGCTGTTTCAGACGCCGCTGACGGCCACCTTTTTTGCCATTGAAGTAATTACTGCAGGCGTTATGGATTATGAGGCTCTTCTGCCGGCGCTGATCGCCTCATACCTTTCCAGCGCGGCGTCTGCGGCGCTTGGCCTTGAGAAATTCTCGGAGAATATCAAAGGTACAATTGCACTTTCAGGCAGTCCGTCGACGGCGCTGAAGATCGTGCTGCTGGGGATTGCCTTTGGACTGACCGGCTGGTGCTTTTCCTTTTTCCTCGGAAGAATGAAGAAAATAATGGGTGAAAAAATAGAAAATCCTTATATCAGAATCGGTGTGATTTCCATTCCGCTTGCGGCGCTTCTGCTTGCGGCGTTTGCCGGAAGGTACTGCGGGCTGGGAACCAACCTGATCAGGGCGAGTTTTGAAGGCGGAACGGTGAACAGCTATGACTGGATTCTGAAACTTCTGTTCACCATTCTGACGCTTTCCATCGGATTTCAGGGAGGTGAAGTGACGCCGCTCTTTTCCATCGGAGCCACGCTTGGGGCGGTGCTGGGAACGATGATGGGGCTGCCGCCGGAAGTAACCGCGGCCCTGGGGTATGCGGCAGTTTTCGGCAGCGCAACCAACACGCTGATTGCGCCGATTCTGATCGGACTTGAAGTATTCGGCGCGCAGAATATTCTGTTGTTTGTGATCGTGTGTACACTGGCGTACATTCTCAATGGAAACTGCTCGATTTACGGTGCGCAGAAGGTATTCCGTCAGGAGAATACAACAGAAGTCAAAAAAGTCTGAAAAAAGGGTTGACACATTTTGGATACGGGTATACAATTTGAAACATCAAAAGCGAAGGTGCTTGGAGATCAGTTCTCCAGGCACCTTTTTTGTATGATGAATTATGAAAGCCGCAAAGAGTTTTTTTGCAGATGCAGGGGTAACAGCAGAGGCATTTAAAGCAGACCGGCGGAAAAAACGGCTTGAGTGAATGTGGCAGTATGATCAGAATGAATCATGTTGGAAGGGCAGCAAAGGCGCTGACGGAGTTCGGTTGAATTCCATCGGCGTCTTTTTATTACGGATCTGACATGTTCAGATAGGGAAATGGGGATTTTCCTGAAAGAAAAGAATGGAGGAGTAATGTTATGGAAATTAATGTATCTACTGTAACATGGGTGCTCATCTGTACTGCGCTGGTTTATTTCATGCAGGCAGGATTTGCACTCTGCGAAGCGGGACTTACCCGTGCAAAGAATACCGGTAATATTCTGATGAAGAATATGATGGACTTCTGTATCGGTACACCGTGTTTCTGGGTGATTGGTTTCGGACTGATGTTCAGCGGCGGCCTTGGCGGATTTATCGGAAAGCCGGATCTCCTGATCAGAGGAGTCTATGATGCCACCAACAGTGTGGTTCCGCAGACCATGCCACTGTGGTGCTATGTGATCTTTGAAACAGTTTTCTGTGCAACAGCAGCGACAATTGTTTCCGGTTCCATGGCTGAAAGAACGAATTTCAAGGCGTATTGTATCTATTCCGCATGTGTTTCCCTGTTTGTGTATCCGGTAACCGGACACTGGGCATGGGGCGGCGGATGGCTTGCCAGTCTTGGCTTCCATGATTTTGCAGGAAGCGCCTGTGTACATATGGTCGGCGGACTGATTGCATGCCTTGGTGCTGCAATGCTTGGACCCCGTATCGGTAAATATGATAAACAGGGTAAGGCAAAGGCAATTCCCGGACATAACCTGACAGCCTGTACACTTGGTGTATTTATCCTCTGGTTCTGCTGGTTCGGATTTAACGGTGGCTCAACAGTAGCCATGGGAGATGCGGCAGCAGCAAACAGTGCTTCACTGGTATTTATGAATACCAACCTTGCAGCAGCAGTTGCTACCTGTGCGACGATGATCTTCACATGGCTCCGTTATGGCAAGCCTGATGTATCCATGACCATGAACGGAGCACTTGCAGGACTGGTAGCCATTACAGCAGGATGTGACTGTGTATCTCCGGTCGGTGCATTCTTCATCGGTCTGGTTGCAGGTATTCTGGTTGTATTGTCTGTAGAGTTCTGGGACAACATTGCAAAGGTGGATGATCCGGTTGGTGCAGTATCCGTACATATGGTAAACGGTATGTGGGGAACGATTGCAGTAGGACTTTTCAGCAATGGAACAGATGGTGTCGGTGTTGGCCTGCTGTATGGCGGCGGAGTTCACCAGCTGGGAGTTCAGGTTCTGGGTATCGTATGTATTGCAGCATATGTTCTGTTTACAATGTTTATTGTCTTTAAGGTTATTGATAAGACCATCGGCCTTCGTGTTCCGGCGCAGGTGGAGATTGACGGACTTGATATTCATGAGCATGGTCTTGTATCCGCATATTCAGGATTTGCCATTACAGATGTTACAGATATGGATATTGATATCAATGAAAATACGGATCTGGGCGAAGAAGATTTTGTCAAAGCAACTTCCGCACAGAAGTCCGCAGCGGTTCCGGTTAAATCGGATGCTCCGCTGACACCGGAATTTGATACCGGTATGCATAAGATCACGATTATCTGTAAACTTGCTAAATTTGATACACTCAAAAAAGCACTCAATGAGCTCGGTGTTACCGGCATGACAATGACACAGGTTATGGGCTGCGGCATTCAGAAAGGTTCTACGGAAAGATATCGTGGTGCGATTGTGGATTCCACGCTGCTGCCGAAGGTAAAGGTAGAAGTTATCGTGTCAAAGATTCCGGTTCAGAGTGTGATTGATATTGTGAAAAAAGCTCTTTATACCGGTCATATCGGAGACGGCAAGATCTTCGTATACAACGTCAGCCGCGTTGTCAAGGTCCGTACCGGTGAAGAGGACAGTGCAGCACTGCAGGACGTGGAATAAAAAGATAAAAAAGTTCTGCATTTTCGATTTGCTTCCTTGTTTTACATTTTATATATACATTTCCAGGGCCGGATGGGGTAGGAAGCTCCGTCCGACCCCTTTCTCCTTTCCGGCACAGAGACAGGTCGGCAGGTCGGTGCAGTCAGCCGGAAAACGGTAACCGGAAAGAATTGACACAGCCTTTTTTTTCTGCTAGGCTACAAATAATAATCAAAGTGACTAAAGTATGGCAAGGGCGCCGGTAACAGAATCGTTATGGCTGTCTTTGCCTTTTTCTGTATGGAGCGATGTGCTGTGTTACGGGAGAAAGGAAGGAGCAGTAAATGAGCAAGTATAACAGAGAAGATATTTTCAGGATTGTGGAAGAGGAAGATGTCGCATTTATCAGACTTCAGTTCTGCGATATTTTCGGGATGCCGAAAAATCTCGCAATTACACCTTCACAGCTTGAGAAGGCGCTGAATAATGAAATCATGTTCGACGGTTCTTCTGTAGAAGGATTTGTACGTACGGATGAAAGCGATATGTATCTGTATCCCGATATTGATACATTTGAGATTTATCCGTGGAGACCCCAGAGCGGCAAGGTTGCAAGGATGTTCTGCAATGTTTATACGCTGGACCGGCAGCCGTTTCAGGGAGATCCGAGAAACGTGCTCAAGCGTGTGCTTGAGGATGCCGGAAAGATGGGACTTCAGTTCAAGGTTGATCCGGAACTGGAATTCTTCCTGTTCGGCTGTGACGATGACGGACGCCCGGTGGCAACTTCGCATGAAAATGCAGGGTATTTTGATGTGGCACCGTCTGACTGGGGAGAGAATGTCAGAAGAGACATTATCCTGAATCTGGAAGATATGAATTTCCAGGTGGCATCTTCACATCACGAGATTGCGCCGGCACAGCATGAGATCGATTTCGATGCAGAAAGCGCCGACCGCATTGCCGATATGATCATGACCTTCAAGATGGCCGTCAAGACCATTGCCAAGAAACATGGTCTGTACGCAACCTTTATGCCGAAGCCCAAGGAAGGCGTGAACGGCTCAGGCATGCATATCAATATCATGGCAGAGGATCTGGATGGAAAAAATCTGTTTTATGATGAAAAAGATGTACTGAAGCTTTCAGAAACCGCATATCAGTTTATCGCAGGAGTGCTGGATCATATGGATGGAATCACGCTGGTGACAAATCCGCTGGTAAATTCCTATAAGAGACTGGTACCTGGATATGATGCACCGGTGGACATCGCCTGGTCCGGGTCATCAGCAAACAGATCAGCGCTGATCAGAATTCCGTCACAGAAGGGCGCAGAGACACAGATAGAAATCCGTAATCCTGACGCAACCTGTAATCCTTATCTGGCGCTGGCACTCTGCCTTGCAGCCGGAATGGACGGCATCAGAAGGAAGCTGACTCCGCCGGAGGAACTTCATGCCAGTGTAAATGCGGATGCGGATAATGATATGAATCCGGACAGACTGCCGGAAACCCTCGGGGAAGCAATTGAAGCTTATTCAAAGGATGAGTTTGTAAAATCAGTTCTGGGGGACCAGATTTATCGTAAATTCCTGACGGCAAAGAAAAAGGAATGGAGAGAATTCCGCATGTGTGTTACACAGTGGGAACTGAAGGAATATCTTGACCAGTATTAAACATAAAATGCTTTGCATTTTATGTTAAGAGCTTGCAAAGCAAGCTCTGTCATTTAGCTTGCTTTGCAGGTTTTGTCATCTGGCAGCATTTTATTGGGAAATCGTTTGATAAATATATAACAGAAGGGCGTGGCATAAAGCGTGCAGAATATCATTGTAGCATTTGCCAAAGAGGCAGATGCCAGGAACTTCAAAAGCATATTGGTTCGTAAAGGCTTTGATGTTGCCGTAGTATGCACGTCCGGGGCTCAGGCACTTTCTGCGATGGAGGATCTGGGTAACGGGGTGATCATCTGCGGATATCGGCTCAGCGACATGATTTACAATGAACTCTCCGAAAATCTTCCGTCCTATTTTCAGATGCTGCTGATTGCGTCTCCCAGCAAGGTGGACGGGTCATCACTTCCTGAAAATGTGATTTATCTGGAAACTCCGCTGAAAACGGAGGATATGATTGCTTCTCTGAACATGATGCTGGAAAGGGTGAGCACCAGACGAAAGAAAGCAAGGCAGCCGGGGAAAGAGCGGAGCAGTGAGGAACAGGAAACGATTCGGAAAGCCAAGGAACTGCTGATGGAACGTCATAAAATGACGGAACCGGAGGCACATAAATATCTGCAGAAATGCTCCATGGATTCCGGAACCGGAATTGTGGAAACGGCAGAGATGATTATTTCACTGACAAGTGTATAAGGCTGAAGAAATAAGGGGCATGACGGAAAATTTCCGGCATGCCCCTTTACCTGTTCTGCTGTGCAGAGTCTGCGGAGCATTGCGTAATGTTTTTATGTACGGTATACTGCAAAGAGCAAACGAAACAAAGATGAAATGAGGAAAAAATGAAGAAGAGAAACTACCTTGCAGTGACAACAGCAGCGCTGATGCTGGCAGCAGCGGTGTTGTCGGGATGCGGCATGCAGCAGGCGTCCGGAAGTACATCCGGGGATACGCCCGATGCTGTATCATCAACCGAAAGTAGCGTGACAGAAGCTTTGACAGATTCCGATGTGACGGTCAGAATCGGCTCCCTTAAGGGACCGACGACCATGGGACTGGTCAATCTGATGAAAGAAACAGCAGACGGAAGGGCAAAGGGAAACTATACGTTTACCATGGAAACACAGCCGGATATCCTGATGGCGGAGATGGTGAACGTTAATCTTGATATTGCACTGATCCCGGCGAATATGGCGAGTGTTCTTTATCATAAAACAGATGGTGGTGTATCGGTGATTGATATCAATACGCTTGGGGTTCTGGAGTGTGTAACCGGAAACGGAGACGTTCATTCCGTGAAGGATCTGTCCGGAAAGACAGTAATTACAACCGGGCAGGGCGCAACCCCGGAATACGCACTGAATTATCTGCTGAAGGAAAACGGCGTGACAGACTGTACGCTGGAATTTAAATCAGAAGCAACGGAAATTGCGGCAGAACTTGCCAAAGATCCGCAGCAGATTGCTGTATTGCCGCAGCCATTTGCGACGGTGGCACTTATGCAGAATGAGAACCTTAAGAGTGCATTTTCTCTGACACAGGAATGGGATGCACTGAGCAACGGTTCACGTCTCCTGACAGGAGTAACCGTTGTCAGCCGCGCTTTTCTCAAAGCGCATCCGGACGCGGTGAATACTTTTGTTCAGGAACACAGTAAGAGTGCGGAACTGGCAGACAGTGACGTGAAGGGAACGGCAGAACTGGTTGCTGAATATGGCATTATTGAAAAGGCAGCAGTAGCACAGAAGGCGATTCCCTCCTGCAATATTGTCTGCATTACGGCAGATGAGATGAAAACGACGCTGGAAGGCTATCTCAGGGTGCTGTATGAGCAGAATCCAAAGTCAGTCGGCGGAGAACTGCCGGGAAATGACTTCTATGAAATCGAGCAGGTAAAATGAAGAAAAAAGCGTTGGTGATACTGGTGTGGCTGTGTATCTGGCAGCTGTTTGCAATGATTGTTCATAATGATATTCTGCTGGTCGGCCCTGTGGAGACCGTGCGGGCACTTGCGGCTCTTTTTCCGGAAAAAGAATTCAGAATCAGTCTGGTTGCATCCTTTATCCGTATTGTGGGCGGATTTCTGGCAGGATCGTTACTGGGAATGCTGTCTGCATTCTGGGCATACAGAAAACCGCTGTTTGGCGCATTTCTGTCCCCGCTGGTTACAATGCTGAAGACGGTTCCGGTTGTCAGCTTCGTGATTCTGGTGATGATCTGGGCAGGCAGCGAACGACTGTCATTTCTGATCAGCATGATGGTAGTATTTCCGATCATGTATCTGAATACCTTGCATGGATTTCAGAGTGCGGACAGAAAACTTCTGGAGATGGCACAGGTGTATCATATGCCGGCATGGTCCAGATTCCGGTGTATTTTTTTTCCGGCAGTATATCCGTTTCTGCTCAGCGGATTCAGACTGGCACTGGGCATGAGCTGGAAGAGCGGTGTTGCGGCGGAAGTCATCGGACAGCCGCTGCATTCCATCGGGAACGGCCTGTACCGCGCCAAGATATATCTGGCTACGTCGGAAGTACTTGCATGGACAATTGTCATTGTGATACTCTCATGGGGATTTGAAAAATGTTTCCTCCGGCTGTTCGGTTTCCTTGATCCGTCAGCAGGGTGCGGAAAGAAGGAGGCGACAGATGACAATTGAAGCGGAACATATCTGCAAATCCTTTGGTGCGCAGGAGGTATTGCATGATTTCTGTCTTTCCATTCAGTCAGAAAGCTGTATTGCACTTACCGGCCCTTCCGGATGCGGGAAGACGACTTTTCTGAGAATCCTTCTGGGACTTGAAAAGCCGGACAGCGGACGGATACAGCTGCTGGGAGACTATAAATATGCTTATCTGTGCGCCGGTGTGGTATTTCAGGAAAACCGGCTGTGTGAGCAGTTCTCGGCAGTTGACAATGTGGCAATGGTGCATAAGAAGATTACGAGACAGACGGCAAGAAGAGAACTGCAGCGGCTGTTGCCGGATGAAGTGCTGGACCGCAGGGTCGGAGAACTTTCAGGCGGGCAGAAGCGACGTGTGGCAATTGTGCGTGCCTGCGCAGTTCCGGCAGATCTGCTGGTAATGGATGAACCGTTTACCGGACTCGATGCACAGAACCGCCGGAAGGCAATTGATTACATTATGGAAAAGAAAGGCAGCAATCCGCTGCTCCTGACAGCTCACGAGGCAGATGGACTGGATTTCTGCAGAAAGGTCAGTATATTATGATATCAAACGACGAGGGAATTATCAGCCTGAAGCATAAGGTAATGGAAGAGGTCTGCAGACTGGCCTGGAATGACAATCTGAACGAAGAGAGCAGGGAACTGCTCGTCAATCAGATTATTCCGGGACCCAAGCCGGAGTTTCGGTGCTGCATTTATAAGGAAAGAGAAATTGTACGTCAGAGGATCCGTCTGGCATGCGGACAGAACACCATGGATCATCCGGATTCTGCCAATATCGTTCAGGTCATCAATGCTGCCTGCGACGAATGTCCGATTTCAGCATATTCGGTGACGGATAACTGCCGGTTCTGCATGGGGAAGGCGTGTCTGAATTCCTGCCATTTCGGGGCAATTTCCAAAGGGGATGTCCGTATGCATATTGATCCGCAGGCCTGTAAGGAATGCGGTATGTGTGCGAAGGCATGTCCTTATGGCGCAATCGTACATCTGGAGCGTCCGTGCAAGAAGGCATGTCCGGTCGGGGCAATCACCTATGATGAAAACGGCCTCTGCAGGATCGATGACAGCAAGTGCATCCAGTGCGGACACTGCATACATTCATGTCCGTTTGGCGCAATCGGCTCCAAGACCTATCTGGTGAACATCATTCAGAATATTCTGGCTGGAAAGGAAGTTATCGCCATGTGTGCGCCTTCCATTGAAGGTCAGTACGGTGACAATATTACGATGGCTGCAATCCGCAGCACACTCATCCGTCTGGGCTTTGCAGATATGGTGGAAGTGGGACTCGGCGGAGACATGACGGCGGCATATGAGTCGGCAGAATGGGAAGAGGCATATAAAGAGGGGAAAAAGATGACGACCTCATGCTGCCCGGCATTTGTCAACATGCTGCGGAAGCATTTCCCGGATGTTTATGAGAACAATATGTCATCCACAGTATCGCCGATGGTGGCCATTGCACGTTATCTGAAGCTGACACACCCGGGCTGCGTAACCGTATTCATCGGCCCCTGCATTGCCAAAAAGGCGGAGACGCAGGATTCTTCCATAACGGATAATGCAGATTATGCCATTACATTCGGAGAGCTTTATGCACTGATGCGTTCAAAAGACATGGAATTTGAGCCTGCAGAGAAGCCTTATCAGGAATCTTCTGTATGGGGTAAACGGTTTGCAACAAGCGGCGGTGTGGCAAATGCCGTAATTGAGTGCATGCAGGAACGTGGAACAGATACTTCGGAAATGAAACTTCTGCACTGTGCAGGCGGGGCAGAATGCAAAAAGACACTTCTGATGCTTCACAGCGGGAAGCTTCAGGAAGACTTTGTCGAAGGAATGGTATGCCCGGGCGGCTGTCTTGGCGGTCCTTCAAGACACAAGACGGAAGCCGAGGTGACAAAGGCCAGAGCAGCGCTTCTGTCAAAAGCGGATGACCGGAAGGTGCTTGAAAATCTGAAGAACTATCCGATGGAAGATTTTTCCATGCACAGAGACGGACATCTGGATAATACACAGAAAAAGAATGCGAAAACATCCAGAACAGTGACAAAAACAGCAAAGAAAAAATAAAAAATCAGCAGAAACGGACTCTTTTTGAAGAGAAATGTTTCTGCTGACTTTTTTGAAATGTTCAAATTTCCGGCCTGGCTTCAGGATGCAGGATACGTGCCATATATCTGCCGACAATGGTAATCATGGGACCAAGGACAAAAGCCATCAGGATGGTTCCGATATTCGGTCGTCCGCCGGCCAGAAAGCCGATCAGAATCACAAGCATATCATAGGCGATCCGGACGAAATGAAACGGAATCCGGGGCATCCAGTGCCCGATAATGGCAGAGGTGGCATCGTATGGCGCAAGACCCATTTCGGAGTTCATGTAAAAGGATGCGCTGACAATGAAACCAAACAGGGCCAGTGCAAAAATAACTGCGCGGGAAGGCTCTGCGGTGAATATCGTCTGAGGGAGAAATCTGCTCCAGAGATAGCGGCAGAAGTCGGCAACGTAGCCGATCAGAACCATGTTGGCGATGGTGCCGATACCGATCATGTGCCGGTCAGCGATGAGAACGAAAACCAGAAGCACGGCGTTCAGAAGCAGCTGCCAGTTGCCAAAGGACAGGCCGAGCAGACCGGAAATCGTCAGATTCATGAAGGTGCAGGGGTCAGTCCCCAGATTGACATCGATCAGGAAGGACAGGAAGAAACCCATGCAGAGCACGGAAGTGATGACGATGACTGCTTTCTTTTTGAAGTCAGGTGTGAGATACTTTTGAATATTCATGGAAACCTCTTTCTTTTTCAATATGAAACGTTCCTATTATATACTGTTTTTTTCATATGGTATACTGGTAATCATCAGATAAGGCATGAGGACAGATTATGGTTCAGAAAAAGCATATGCGTACAGAACAGAAATCAAATGTGAAAAACAGCATCAGCAGGCTGGCAGCGGTAGTACTTCTGACCGTGCTCCAGATCTGGTGGATGATACTGGTATTGATGCGGGTAAATGCATACAGTACCTGGATTTCAACCGGGACAAGAATCCTGGCGCTGGTGGTCGTACTTACAATTTACGGAAGGCATATCAATTCGGCATTTAAAATGCCGTGGATCATGCTGATTCTGGTATTCCCGATTATCGGACTGTGCCTTTATGCACTGATGGGGCGTCCGAACACAACGAAGAGAATGGCAACGCGCTTTGACAGCATTGACCGGAAGCTGTTTCCGTTTCTGCTGCAGAAAGACAGCACATTTCACCAGCTTGAAGAGAAGGATCTGGCGACTGCCAATCAGGCCAGATATATCTGGAAATATGCACATTATCCGGTGTATGACAACACCGATGTGGAATATTATGCGGATGCAGAAGACGGGCTGAAGGCGCAGATTGAGGAACTTCACAAGGCACAGAAGTTTATCTTCATGGAATATCATGCGATTGAGGATGCGGAATCTTTTGCCGGAATTCTGCAGGTACTGGCAGAGAAAGCGGCGGAAGGCGTGGAGGTCAGACTCTTCTACGATGATGTCGGCAGCATCGGCTTCATCGATCCCGGCTTTATCGCAAGAATGAAAAAACTCGGGATTCGCTGCAGAGTGTTTAATCCCGTAATGCCCTTCCTGAACATTTTCATGAATAACAGGGATCACAGAAAGATTACGGTAATTGACGGCAGAGTGGGATTTACGGGCGGCTATAATCTTGCCAATGAATATTTTCATGTGACGCAGCCCTATGGATACTGGAAAGATACCGGAATCAGGCTGGAAGGGGATGCAGTCAGAAGTCTGACCGTTACATTTCTGGAGATGTGGAATGCAGTCCGGGACTCTGATATTGATGATGTCAGTTTTGATCAGTATCTGCCGGAAATACAATACATGGCGCAGAGCAAAGGCTTTGTTCAACCATATGCGGACAGCCCGCTGGATACGGAGCATGTCGGAGAAAATGTCTATATGGACATTCTGAAGAATGCAAAGAAATACTGTTATTTCATTACGCCGTATCTGGTCATTACGGATGAGATGGGACGTGAGCTTTCACAGGCCGCCAGAAGAGGCGTGGATGTAAGGCTGATCACACCGGGAATTCCGGATAAAAAAGTGATCTATCAGGTTACACGTTCCTATTATAATACACTCGCCCGGAACGGCGTCAGAATCTATGAATATACACCGGGGTTCTGTCACGCGAAGATGTGCGTATCGGATGATGCAGTGGCCACGGTGGGCACCATAAATCTTGATTTCAGAAGTTTATATCTGCATTTTGAGAACGGCTGCATTATGTATGACAGCAGAACCGCCAGAACGATCAGGGAAGATTTTGATGTCATGTTCCCGCAGTCAAGAGACGTTTCGGAATACTATACCGGAAGACGGAATATTGTACTTCGCGTGGTGCAGTGTTTCCTGAGACTTTTTGCACCGCTTTTATAAATGAAGACTTTTTTACATATTTTATGTGACATTTTCTGAATTTATGGTAGTATAGGGGAAGTAATAAAATCGGTATATTTTGAGTAAAGGAAACAGTGAGAATGATTCAGAAGCTAATCAGTGCAATTCAGAAAACACAGGCGCCGATCGTGGTCGGCCTTGATCCCAAGCTGTCTTTTATCCCGGACAGGATCACTTCCGAAGCATACCGTGAGTTCGGAGAAACTGCGGAAGGAGCTGCGCAGGCACTCTGGAATTTCAACAGAGAGATCATAGATGGTGTGTATGATCTGATTCCGGCAGTGAAGCCGCAGATCGCCATGTACGAGCAGTTCGGTATTCCGGGACTGATCGCTTTTGATAAGACCGTGCGTTACTGCCACGAAAAGGGGCTCCTGGTAATCGGCGATATCAAGCGCGGAGATATCGGTTCCACATCGGAAGCGTATGCCATCGGGCATCTGGGCAGTACGAAAGTCGGCAGTACAATGGTCAGCGGATTTGATGAAGATTTTGCGACGGTAAATCCCTATCTTGGTTCAGACGGGGTACAGCCGTTTATTGATGTCTGCAATCAGGCAGACAGGGGAATATTCGTACTGGTGAAAACGTCCAATCCCAGCAGCGGAGAGTTTCAGGACAGAAAGATCGACGGCAGGCCGTTATATGAGCTGGTCGGCGAGCAGGTGGAAAAGTGGGGACAGCAGTCAATGGACGGAGCCTACAGTAATGTGGGAGCTGTTGTCGGAGCAACTTATCCGGAAATGGGCAAGGTTCTGCGGGAGATCATGCCGCATGCATATATTCTGGTTCCCGGCTATGGCGCACAGGGAGGAAAAGGTTCTGATCTGGTACATTTCTTCCGTGAAGACGGTCTTGGCGCAATTGTCAACTCTTCAAGAGGTATTATTGCCGCATGGAAGAGTGAGCAGTACAGCAGTTTCGGCCAGAACCGGATCGGGGAGGCTGCACGTGCGGCTGTCCTTGATATGAAAGAAGATATTTCAAATGCACTCTGCAGCCGCTGATCCGGCAGTAAAGTGCAAATAAATATAATTAAGAAGGGATTAGAAATGGAGAAGTACAAAGAGGAATTCATTAATTTCATGGTGGACAGCAATGTATTGAAATTCGGTGATTTCACACTGAAGAGTGGAAGAAAATCTCCCTTTTTCATGAATGCCGGAGCTTATGTAACCGGCTCGCAGCTGCGTAAGCTTGGAGAATATTATGCAAGAGCAATTCATGATACCTTCGGGCTGGAGTTCGATGTTCTGTTCGGACCGGCATACAAGGGGATCCCGCTTGCAGTTGCAACCACAATGGCGATCAGCGAACTGTACGGACGCGATATCAGATACTGTGCAAACCGTAAAGAAATCAAGGATCATGGAGATAAGGGAATTCTTCTGGGAAGCAAGCTCAAGAATGAGGATCGTGTACTGATCATTGAAGATGTTACCACTTCCGGAGCCTCCATTGAGGAAACCGTTCCGATTATCCAGGAACAGGCAGACGTGGATCTGGTCGGACTGATGGTATCTCTTAACCGTCAGGAAAAGGGACAGGATTCAGACAAGAGCGCGCTGGATGAAATTCATGAGAAGTATGGTTTTGGCGCACATGCAATTGTAACCATGCAGGATGTAGTCAGCTATCTTTATAACAGACCGATCGACGGTGAGGTTCTCCTGAACAAGGAAATCAAGAAGTCAATTGATGCATATTATAAGGAATATGGGGCCATCTGAGGCAGAGATGGAGATTGGAGAGCGAAATGGAAGAGAAGACATTTAAGCTGATGGGAAATACCGGAGCAATCAATATTGCATTCGGTATTGTATCAATCGTAGTCGGGACTGCAGCAGGTGTAATGCTGATCATCAGCGGTGCAAAGCTGCTGGGCGGCCGTAAGAATATTATGTTCTGATGGAGTACCATGAAGCCGAAAGTGAAACTTAAAATCAAACCGCTCCGAAAAAAGGGACGTTACATTTTTACCGATAACAAGCACCCGCAGAAGGGAATATTCTCTTCTGCGCTTGGTGTGATTTCTGCAGTTACAATCTATATGGCGGTCAGGTTTACCTTTGAAGCCGGCGGACAGGCAAGGCCGCAGTATGCGGCAGCCGTGATTCTGGCTATGGTCTATGCGATCGCAGGACTTGCCCTTGGAATCATATCGAGGACGGAAAAAGATATTTTCAGATTTTTTCCGGATCTTGGAATTCTGATCAATGCAATTGTACTGGGCTGTATTGTCGGAATTCTTTATCTGGGACTGATTTAAAGCAATAGATTACGGAAATATGGAAAGGTTATTTTTTATATGGCAACAGAGGAACAGAAAATGTCAGAAAGTTTCAGTCAGGAAGAGGCACAGGAGCTGATAGCACAGCGTTATGCGCTGGCAGTTGATCGAATCGGTGAAATGAAAGAGGAACATCTTTCTGACACGGATTATGATGCATATTTTCATTGCCTTTCAGATTTCCTTCTGATGATGGATGATACCTGCCGGATGGCAGCAGAGGGGCGGATTGCAGACGGAAGTCTCGAAATGCTCCGGCAGCTTAATCACAGGCTTTATGAAGACATTCTGCCTGAAAACTATGACAGAAGTTATGCAAATCCGGTCATGGCTGTTCAGAAATTCGGAGAGGAACGCGGGCGTTTACTGTCCTGTCTTTATTATGAAATGCGCAGTCTGATTCCGCATGCATTTGAAGCACAGGTGAAGGAACTGACGATCCGGATGGAACTGTTTCTGGAGGTTTACGGTGCATTCTGCAATGCACAGGCTGACCGGAAGGATGCCCCTTCTGCACAGGAGATCAGAGAGATTCTCTACTGGTTTTACAGCGATTATGCGGAAGAAGAGCGTCAGCTCAGATTCGGACAGATGGTGGCACCGGATGAGGATTATGCAAGGAATCTGATCATGAACAGTGATCTGAAGGATCCGGCATACCTGTACCGTTTCGGAGAATATATTACGGACAATGAGCTGGAAACAGCTGAATTATTGAATCAGATGAGCGAGGAAGAAGCAGCGGCACTTGCTCATACCTATACAGAGGGATATCGCATCGGCTTTGAAGTGACCGGCAAGGATATTCATAAAAAGAAGACTGTCAGTATACGATACGGCCTTGGATTTGAGCGTATGATCCGTCACGCTGTCCTTGACTTTGAAAAAATCGGGCTGCAGTCTTCTGTTTATCGTGCACTTCCCAGCCTTTTTCATACGGCAAACAGTACCTACAGAAACGGGTATTGCGGAGCATCAGCCAATAAACAGTACGAGTATGACCATAAGGATGATGACGCCCTGTTTATGGATGCTGCATTTCTGCAGCGAAGACTTGAAGCGGTCAGAAGCGCGGGTGAAATGTTCAAAGCGCAGGCAGCAGTATTTGGCGGGCCTGCAGTCGTGGAGACTTTTGGTGAGAAGCCTTTTTCTCCCGTAATCAGGAAGGAAGCGGTTCATCTTTCTCCTGCACAGGAAAAGATGCTTTCTGAATACAGAGGTCAGGCGGCAATGATTCAGAATGAATATATTCATGAGGATGAGCGCAGCTTCACCATTATCGCATTTCCGGTTGCGGAAATCGGTGCACAGTATAAGGAAATATTCAGTGAAACGGTCCGCCTGAACACACTGGACTACGAATTGTATCAGAAGATCCAGCAGGTGATCATTGACACACTGGACAAGGCCAGCTATTGCCTGATCAGAGGAATGGGAGATAATCATACGCAGATGAAGGTGGCGCTGCATCATCTTTCAGATCCTGAGAAGGAAACCAATTTTGAAAACTGCGTTGCAGATGTGAATATTCCTGTCGGAGAAGTCTTTACTTCACCGGTACTTAAAGGTACGGAAGGTGTTCTGCACGTTACACAGGTATATCTGGAGGGACTTCTTTTCAAAAATCTTGAAATCCATTTCAGTGATGGCTGCATCAGTGGATATTCCTGTTCGAATTTCGATACGGATGTGGAAAACCGCAAGTATATTGAAGATAATATTCTGTATCACCATGACACGCTGCCGCTCGGGGAATTTGCGATCGGTACGAACACGACGGCTTATGTGATGGCACACAGATATCATATTGCAGATAAGATGCCGATTCTGATCGCGGAAAAGACAGGCCCGCATTTTGCAGTCGGAGATACCTGCTATTCTCATGAAGAGGATAATATTACCTTTAATCCTGACGGAAAGCAGATTATTGCAAGATCCAATGAAATATCGGATCTGAGGAAGGCAGAACCTGAGAAGGCATACTTTAACTGTCATACGGATATCACGATTCCGTACAACGAACTCGGCGAGGTTTCAGCAGTGACGAAAGACGGCACGGTGATCCCCGTAATCCTGAAAGGACGTTTTGTACTCGAGGGAACACAGGAACTTAACAAACCACTCGATGAAGAATGATTTATACTGGTATGCGGATGCATATTGTGGTATTGTTTGAGAGTAAAAATCCGGGATAAATGGATACAGCTATTCCATTGTAAATATTCAGTTTCATATGTAAAGAGGAGAGAAAAAATGGCAAAAGTCGGAATCGTAATGGGCAGTGACTCGGATATGCCGGTCATGGCAAAAGCAGCAGATATTCTGGATCAGCTCGGAATATCATATGAAATGCACATCATTTCTGCACACAGAGAACCGGATGAGTTCTTTGACTATGCAAGAGGTGCGGAAGCCAGAGGTTATAAGGTAATTATTGCAGGAGCAGGTATGGCAGCACATCTTCCGGGGATGTGCGCGGCAATCTTCCCGATGCCTGTCATCGGAATTCCGATGCATACGACGTCACTTGGCGGACGCGATTCTCTCTATTCAATTGTACAGATGCCGACAGGCATTCCGGTTGCGACAGTTGCAATCGGCGGCGGTGCAAATGCAGGCATTCTTGCAGCCAAGATTCTGGCTACATCAGATGCTGAACTTCTTGAGAGACTGAAGAAGTATACCTGCTCTCTTAAGGACAGTGTGATTGCAAAGGATGCAAAGCTTCAGGAAGTCGGATACCAGAACTATTCCAACAAATAAGAAACCTTGATAAGTGAATATGGAGGAACATCACAATGGCATTAAATTACAAAAACGCAGGTGTGGATATTGAAGCCGGTTATAAGTCGGTTGAACTGATGAAACAATATGTGAAGGAAACCATGAGACCTGAAGTCATGGGAGGAATCGGCGGATTTTCCGGCGCTTTTTCTCTTGCAAAGATCAAGGATATGGAGAACCCGGTTCTGCTGTCAGGAACAGACGGTGTCGGAACAAAGCTGAAGCTTGCATTTATCATGGGGAAAAATGATACTGTCGGTATTGACTGTGTTGCCATGTGTGTGAACGATGTTGCATGCGCAGGCGGTGAGCCGCTGTTCTTCCTGGATTATATTGCATGCGGCAAGAACTATCCGGAAAAGATCGCTGCAATTGTCAAGGGTGTTGCGGAAGGCTGCAAGCAGTCAGATGCAGCGCTTGTCGGTGGTGAAACAGCTGAAATGCCGGGATTCTATCCGGAAGATGAGTATGATCTTGCCGGTTTTGCTGTTGGTGTTGTTGATGCAAAGGACATGATCGACGGACATGAAATCAAGGCCGGAGATACCCTGATCGGTGTGGCATCAAGCGGTGTTCACAGTAACGGTTTCTCTCTCGTCCGCAAAATTTTCGACATGACAAAGGAAAGCCTGGATACCTATTATGATGAACTCGGTACAACGCTTGGCGAAGCACTTCTTGCACCGACAAAGATCTATGTGAAGATGATGAAATCCGTCAAGAATGCAGGCGTTCGTGTGAAGGGCTGCAGCCATATCACAGGCGGCGGTTTCTATGAGAATATTCCGAGAATGCTTCCGGACGGCGTCCGTGCGGTAGTCAGAAAAGACAGCTATGAAGTACCGGCTCTTTTCCGTCTGATGCAGAAGAAGGGCGAACTTGACGAGAAGATGATGTACAATACCTATAACATGGGTCTTGGCATGGTCATGGCTGTTGATCCTTCAGATGTGGATAAGACACTTGCTGCAATCAGTGCTGCAGGCGAGACCGCTTATGTGGTAGGTTCAGTAGAAGCCGGTGAGAAGGGCGTAACAGTATGCTGAAAATAGCAGTTTGTGTTTCCGGAGGCGGAACGAATCTGCAGGCAATTATTGACGGCATCCAGAATGGTACGATTACCAATACACAGATTGTTCTTGTTTTCAGTAATAATAAAAATGCATATGCACTGGAGCGTGCGGCAAAGGCAGGAATTCCTGTTGCCACAGCTTCCCCGAAGGATTACGCCACAAGGCAGGAGTTCAATGAAGCATTTCTGGGCGCCATCCGGAACGCACAGCCGGATCTGATTGTTCTGGCAGGATGTCTTGTTGTAATTCCGGAAGAAATGGTAAAGGCATATCCGGACCGGATTATCAACATACATCCTTCACTGATTCCTTCTTTCTGCGGAAAAGGGTATTACGGCCTGAAAGTGCATGAGAAGGTACTTGAGCGCGGCGTGCGTGTGACCGGAGCAACGGTTCATTTTGTAGATGAAGGGACAGATACAGGTCCGATTATTCTGCAGCAGCCGGTAATGATCCGTCAGGATGATACGCCGGAAGTTCTGCAGAGACGTGTCATGGAGCAGGCGGAATGGAAGATCATGCCAAGGGCGATTGATCTGATTGCCAACGGTAAAGTGCATGTCGAGGGAAGAAGAGTTATAATAGACGGGTATGAAGTCAAATAACAGTAGATGAACGAGGCTGAAAAATGAAGGTACTGATTATCGGTGGCGGCGGACGTGAGCATGCAATTGCAGAGTGCGTTTCCAGAAGCCCTAAAGTTGAGAAAATATATTGTGCGCCGGGGAATGCCGGCATTGCAGAACTGGCAGAATGTGTCCCGATTACACCAATGGAATTTGATAAGCTGGTGGCATTCGCTAAGGAAAAAGAGATTGACCTGACAATTGTCGGAATGGATGATCCGCTGGTAGGCGGTGTGGTAGATGCTTTTGAGGCAGCAGGCCTTCGGGCATTCGGACCCAGGAAAAACGCGGCAATTCTGGAAGGCAGCAAGGCTTTCTCCAAGGATCTGATGAAAAAGTACGGGATCCCGACAGCAGCCTATGAGACATTTGATGATGCGGATCAGGCAATTGCATATCTGACAACAGCTTCTTATCCGATTGTGTTAAAGGCCGACGGACTTGCGCTTGGCAAGGGTGTTCTGATCTGCCAGACCAAAGAGGAAGCACTGGCTGGTGTAAAGGAGATCATGGAGGATCATAAATTCGGAAGCGCCGGTAACCAGATGGTAGTGGAGGAATTTATGACAGGCCGTGAGGTTTCTGTTCTGTCCTTTGTTGATGGCAGAACGATTCGCCTTATGACTTCCGCACAGGATCACAAGCGTGCAGGAGACGGAGATACAGGACTCAATACCGGCGGAATGGGTACTTTTTCACCCAGTCCGTTTTATACAAAGGAAGTGGATGCATTCTGCTGGAAGCATATTTATCAGAAGACTGTAGATGCCATGAAAGCTGAAGGGCGTGAATTCAAGGGTGTCATTTATTTCGGACTCATGCTGACACAGGACGGACCCAAAGTGCTCGAATACAATGCAAGATTCGGTGATCCGGAAGCACAGGTCATCCTGCCCAGAATGAAGACGGATCTTGTGGATGTCTGCAATGCCTGCATCGACGGAACGCTGGATCAGCTCGAGGTTGAATTTGAAGATAATGCGGCAGTATGTGTGGTACTTGCATCTGACGGTTATCCGGTTCAGTATGAGAAGGGAAAGCTGATCGAAGGACTGGAGAATTTTAAAAATGCAGACGGCTACTATTGTTTCCATGCGGGAACAAAGCAGACGGAAAAAGGCATTGTGACAAACGGCGGCCGTGTGCTTGGGGTAACTGCCAAGGGGGCAGATCTCAGACAGGCAAGAGCGAACGCATATAAGGCAACCGAATGGATCAGTTTTGAGAACAAATACATGCGTCATGATATAGGTAAGGCAATTGATGATGCACAGCTTTAAAGGAAGGAATCACTGACATGAAAAAATTGTTACGCGGGAGACTTGCAGCAGCTGTATTTGCACTGATGACGATATTGACACTTGGTTTTTCATCACCGGTTGTATCAATGGCATATACACCTGCAGATGCAACGGTAACGGCTAATTCGGCAAAGGTCCGTTCGGATACAACAACAACGAGCTCTGTCGTGGGAAGTCTTACAAAAGGAAATACAGTTCAGATTCTGGATGAAAAGACAGATTCTTCAGGACAGGTATGGTACAAGGTAAATGTAACAGGTGGCACGGGATATGTCAGGGGAGATCTTGTCTCCAAGTCTGCGACGGCAACCACAGGAACTGCTACTGCAACGGCGGCAGCTTCCACGACAACTGCTGCAGCAACATCGACAGCAACGACAGCGACTGCTTCAACGGGAACCAGTACCAGTACGGCAGCTACGCTTCCGAAAACCTCTGTTACGTCAGTAAATTCACTGGCAGCTACCGTTACCACCAGCAAGGCGAATGTCCGCTCCGGTGCGGGAACCGCATATTCTACAGTGGGTTCTGTTGCAAGCGGAGACAGCGTAACAATCACCGGTAAAGCTACCGGAACAGATTCCAAGAAATGGTATCAGGTCACATTCGGAAATGGCAGTCAGGGATTTATCCGTGCAGATCTTGTAGAACTCGGATCTTCCAAAAAGACGGATTCTTCCACGACGACAACAAAGAAAACCACAACCGCTACGACCCCTTCGACAACGAAGACAGATACGGCAGCAACCGGTAGTGCGTCAGCATCAACAGCGGCAGCTTCCGATGTGTCTTCTGTGGCAGGTTCAGGTGCATCAGCAGGTGCATCTGCAGATGCGGCCATGTCTGCGTCTGCATCTTCAGCCGCTTCTGCAAGCACAGCAGCGACAACGGATGAGCAGTACACACTTGTCAAGGAAACAGATGCGGACGGAAATGAGGTTCTTTATCTGTATGATAACTATGCCGGAAACAAGTATCAGGTGCAGGCACTTCTGAATACTGCAAACAGCAGTGAGGCAATTGCCAGCATGAAGAGTCAGAATCAGATGATGAAGACAGCGCTGATCGTTCTGGCTGCAGTTATTGTGGTTCTGATTATCATCCTGATTATCATGGCGGTAAAGATGCATGAAGCTCTGTATTACGAAGATGACGGCTATGAAGATGATGAAGAACCGGAAGCAGATGACAGAAAAGCCGGTAAACGTAAAACAGATGATGATGAAAAAGATAATGAAGATGAAGAAGATGATGAGCCGGTTGTAAAAAAGAAACACTTTGGCCTCTTTGGAAGATTCAGAAATGATGATGAAGATGAAGATGAGGATGACGAGGAAGAAGAGCCTGTAAGACGGGGCCGCAGAAGAGACGAAGAAGAGGATGACCGTGAAGATCGTCCGAGACGTCCTGCAGACCGTGACAGACGCCCTCGCGATGATCAGAGAGATAATCCGGACAGAAAGCCCCGTGACAGAGACAGCCGTGACAGAGACAGTCGTGACAGAGACAGCCGTGACAGAGATGACCGCGACAGAGATGACCGCGACAGGACAAGAGATGATCGTGACAGACGCGTACGCCCCGATGATGACAGAAGTCAGGGACGGGATGTGAGATCAAGAGACAACAGGAGACCGGTATCCGGGAATGATGCAAATGATCGCAGACCCGCTGCCCGCCCTGATGAAACGGCAGGAAGAACGGTTACACCGGATGAAAATACAAATCCGACGCCGCGTAAGCCCAAGAATTTCGTTGAAGATGATGATGATTTTGAATTCGAATTCCTGGATCTTGATAAGGATGAAAACAAGAAATAAAGAATAACGAAGAATATGCAGGATCCCCGGTAACTGGCTGTGAAGCTGATTTACCGGGGATTTTTTCTGTAAATGAAAACAGCCAGTGCAGCAGTAAGAAAATCTGAAATCGGCTGTGCACAGAGCACTCCGTAATATCCGGCAAAGTGTGATGTGATCAGAATAACGATAATGAAAATGACTCCCTGCCGGCTGACAGAGAGCAGAAATGCGTCCAGCGCTCTGCCTTCAGCCTGAAAGAGACAGGTGGAAACCATGGTAATGGAGATGAAAACCATACTGATCAGCTGAAGGCGCAGAATGATACTGCCGCTTTCAATCAGCATGGAATCCCGGACAAACAGCCGCATCAGGTATGGCGCAGGAAGGGAAAGCGCTGCAGTGATGACGGCAGCAAGAAGCCCTTCAAAGAGATAACTGAATTTCATGACTTCGTGCAGACGTTTCTGGTTGCCTGCACCGAAGCAGTAACCCATCAGGGGCTGGCTGCCGAAGGAGAAACCGACCAGAATCAGAACTGCGATCATATTCAGTTTCATGGCGATTCCCATGGCGGCAATCTGTTCTGTACCATAGCGGAGCAGAAAATGATTGGTCAGTGCAAGGGCGATGCTTTGCATCAGATTGGTAATACTGGCAGGAATACCGATAGAAAGAATACTGCGGAAACTTTCAGCACTGATATGAAAATCCTGCGGGCGGATGGAAAGCTGACTGCTCCGGTGACGCAGGTACCAGATGAAATATGCATCACTGCACAGGTAGCCGATCACTGTCGCGATTGCAGCGCCGGCAGCACCGTAGCCCAGAACGAAGATAAATACAGGATCAAGGATCATATTGACAACTGCACCCAGAACAGAACCGGCCATGGACTGGGTGGCGGCAGCTTCTGTACGCATCAGATTAGAAGGTGCCAGTGAAAAGACGATGGCAGGAGCACCAAGCGCCAGTATACTGTAATAGGAAGAAGCATAGGTAAACGTCTCCGGATCTGCACCAAGAAGTGCAAGAAGAGGAGAACGGAAAACCAGCATGATGATTCCGGCGAGAACGCCGAGCAGGATGGAGGCAAAATGGCAGAAAGAGCTGAGCTGTCTGGCCTGCAGATTCATTTTCTGTCCAAACAGTCTTGAAATAACGGAACTGCCGCCAAGCCCCATGATATCGCCAAGCGCGATCATCATGGTGAAGACGGGAGCGCAGAGCGAAACACCGGCGATCAGTGCGGTATTCTGTGTTTTGGCGATGAACCAGGTATCGACCATGTTATAGACAAGAGACACAATCATACTCAGTACAACCGGCAGTGCAAGCGAGAAGTATGCTTTGGGAACAGATGCAGTTTCAAACAGATCATTTTTCATAAGATAAGAATCCTTTCTTTGACGATTTCCATTTTCATTATAAAAGGAAAGCCTTGTGAAAGTATGTGTCATGTGACACAATGGATATGCTAAGGGGTATGATTGATGAAAATAATACAGGATATGCAGAAAATACAGAAATATACAGACCGTTATACGCTGCTGGAACAGATGCACAGGGAAGGATTTGTGTTTCAGATGCAGCAGTATGACCGGCATGAACTGGTTACCCGTGCAGATATGAAAATAAAGTATCTGCAGTTCGTAGTCAGCGGAACCATTCAGATCTACGGGGTCAGGACGGACGGAACACAATTTCCGGTCGGAAGAGGAGACGGCTTTACAATTCTGGGAGATGTGGAGATCATGGGCCCGGAAAAATCAATGTTTCTGGTGGAAGCAATGACGGAAGTCATCTGCCTTGCTATTCCTTTCGAAGAAAAGAAAGAGGAACTGCTGTCCTGCAATATACTGATGCGGTATCTTCTGGCATCTGTTTCGGACAAGATGGTCAGATTCATGGATTCTCAGGCACAGGGCGCAGATCTGCGGGAAAAGCTGCTGTATTATCTGCAGAATGAGTGTGAAAATCATGAAATCTGCGGAATAGAAACGGCAATTTATGCGCTGCACTGCAGCAGAAGACAGATCCAGAGGGTGCTGAGCCAGCTGTGCACTGAGGGAAAACTGATCCATGCAGGACGCGGAAAATATATACTGAAAAAGACGTGAAAAGAGGTGGCAGGCCTGTGGCAGAGGCGTGTTTCACCTCTTTATTCTTTTTTTATAAAACCTTCTCAGGGAGCTTATTGACATCGCAGTTCTACTGTTATATGATTTGTGACACAGAGAGAAGTTCAGAGGGTTCTGCCATGTATATTGAGATTGATTTTAACAGTGATGAAGCATTGTATGTGCAGCTGTGCAACCAGATTATTCTGGGAATTGCCACTTCCCGCTTCCGGGAGGGAGAGCAGCTTCCGAGTGTCAGACAGCTTGCAGATACCATAGGAATTAATATGCATACGGTTAACAAGGCCTATTCCATTCTTCAGCAGGAGGGCTTTGTGAAGATAGACCGGCGCCGTGGTGCGATTATTGCAGTTGATATCAATAAACTGCAGGCACTGCAGGAGGCAGAGGATGATCTGGCGGTTGTTGTGGCCAGAGCAATCTGTAAGGACATCAGCAGACAGGATATTCATGAGCTTGTCGACAAAATATACGATTACTATGAAAAGGGGAATCATTCATGAATTCACAGTTTACGGATAAAGCGAATGACGCGTTGAAACTGGCAAGAAAAACAGCCAGAAGTCTGAAGCTGAACTATGTGGGTACCGAACATATTCTCATGGGACTGATCAGGGAAGAGGGAAGCGTTGCTTCCAGAATTCTTCTCGATAACGGAATAGATGAAAACCGTATGATGGATATGATCAAGGATCTGATGGCGCCGGAGGCAACTGTTTCTACGCTTGACAGAGACGGCTATTCGCCAAGGGCGGAGCAGGTGCTTGCAGAAGCACATCGCCAGGCACAGCGCTTTCATGCGGAAAAGACCGGTACGGAGCATATTCTTCTGGCATTGATCAAGGAAAGCGAGAATGTTGCAGTCCGCCTGATTAATACCATGAACGTTCCGGTGCAGAAGATTTATGCAGAGACACTTGTGGCGATGGGGGAAGACCCCAATCTGGTAAAGGAGGATCTTGCAAAGCATCAGAACAGCCGTAAAAAGGGCTCGGCACTGGCACAGTACAGCAGAGATCTGACGGCACTTGCAGCACAGGGGAAGCTTGATCCGGTGATCGGACGGGAGACGGAGATCAAGCGGGTGATACAGATCCTCAGCCGCAGAACCAAGAACAACCCGTGTCTGATCGGTGAACCCGGTGTCGGCAAAACCGCAGTGGTTGAAGGCCTTGCACAGAGAATTGTAAGCGGGGATGTACCGTTTACCGTACAGAATAAGAGACTTCTGACACTGGATCTGTCCGGAATGATCGCAGGATCAAAGTACAGAGGTGAATTTGAAGAAAGAATCAAGAAAGTCATTCATGAAGTGACCGATGACGGGAATATCATTCTGTTTATAGATGAAATGCATACACTGATCGGTGCAGGCGGCGCAGAAGGTGCAATTGATGCATCCAATATTCTGAAGCCTTCTCTTGCAAGAGGCGAGCTGCAGATGATCGGTGCCACGACCATTACGGAATATCACAAGTATGTGGAGAAGGATGCCGCTCTTGAGCGCAGATTCCAGCCTGTAAATGTGGAGGAACCGACACCGGAGCAGACCATTGATATTCTGAACGGAATTGTCTATAAATATGAGGAACATCACCATGTCAAGGTAGAACCGGAGGCAATCAGGGCAGCAGTCGAACTTTCTACCCGTTATATCAATGACAGAAATCTTCCGGATAAGGCCATTGACCTGATCGACGAAGCAGCATCAGCAGTGCGCCTGAGAACAATGGGCGGATCTCCGAAAATGAAAGAACTGGAAGATCAGGTTGCCGCCATGGATGAGCAGGTGGAAGAAGCACTTCGCAGGGAAGATTACAAGGGTGCAGGAGAAATGAACCGTCAGCAGAACGAACTGCTGAAGAAATATAACCGGATGAAAGCTGCGGAAGAACGTAAGGAACAGAAAGCAGCATATGCGGTAACAGAAAATGATATTGCAGAGGTGGTTGCAGAGTGGACCAAGATTCCAGTGAAAAAAATTGCGGAAAAGGAATCTGAAAAGCTTCTGAAACTGGAGTCGATTCTGCATAAGAGAGTCATCGGACAGGATGCGGCAGTGGAAGCGGTGTCAAAGGCTATCCGGAGAGGACGTGTCGGACTGCAGGATCCGAACAGGCCGATCGGTTCATTCCTGTTCCTGGGACCTACCGGCGTAGGTAAGACCGAACTGTCCAAGGCACTTGCAGAAGCAATGTTCGGTTCTGAAAATGCACTGATCCGTGTAGATATGTCGGAGTACATGGAAGGTCATTCGGTATCCAAGATGATCGGATCGCCGCCAGGATATGTCGGATATGATGAAGGCGGACAGCTCAGTGAGAAAGTAAGGAGAAATCCGTATTCTGTAATTCTCTTTGATGAGATTGAAAAGGCACATCCGGATATCTTCAATGTCCTTCTGCAGGTACTGGATGACGGGCATATTACGGATGCCAAGGGACGCAAGGTCAGCTTTAAGAATACAATTCTGATCATGACTTCCAATGTAGGCGCACAGCGGATTGTGGCACCGAAAAAACTTGGATTTGATACACAGACAGATGATAAAAAGGACTATGAGACCATGAAGTCCGGTGTCATGGAAGAAGTAAAGCGTCTGTTCAAACCGGAATTCATTAACCGTATTGATGAAATCATGGTATTCCATCAGCTGAATGAAAAGGAAATGATGGAAATTGTGACGTTGCTTTCCGAGAACCTCGGAAAACGCTGTAAGGATCAGCTGGGAATTGATCTGACGATTACACCTGCGGTAAAGAAGTATCTGGTTCAGAAATATGCAGATGCCAAGATGGGTGCAAGACCGCTGAAGAGAGCGATCCAGTCAGTGATTGAGGATGCAATGGCAGAGGAACTGCTGAAGGGTGAAATCAGAAGAAATTCTGCAGTAACCGTTGGTCTTAAGGACAATAAGGTCGTGTTCAGCAGTACAGTGCATAAAGCGGAGACCCAAGCTCCGGAGAAGAAAAAAACGGCAGCGAAGAAAAAAACAAGTGTAAAATCTACCCGAAAAAAAGCTGAAATGTTGAAGTAATTTGCAGTTTTATATTCGCCCGGATTGAATTATAATCATAATAACATAATAGTTTTCTGCGTATCATATACCAGATAGGAGGACAAAAATGGCTGTTGTAGAGCAGTTACTGCGAGCAGAACCGGATGGAACCATCAGTTTTGGTAATTATGAGTTGAAGGAAAAGGCCAAACTGGAGAATTTCGAGCATGACGGAGATATTCTGAAGGTAAAGACCTTTAAAGACATTACCAAACTTGAAGCAAACGAAATGTTTGTGTATGAATCCGTACCGGGAACGACAGTAACGAATTTTCGGGAAGACGAAAAGAGCGTTGAATTCAAGGTGGAGGGTAATGAAGATGCCCAGATTACGGTAGGCCTTGAAGAAAATACAGATTACAGAGTTTTTGTAAATGGTACGGATATGGGAGATATGAAAACCAATCTCGGGGGAAAGCTGATTATCAGCGTTGAATTATCCGGCGCAGGTGCAGTAAGCGTCAGAATAGAAAAGTAAATGAGATGCAGTGGCATCTTAAAAAATGAGAAAGCGCGCCCATCGGACGCGCTTTCCTGGACTTTGGGGATATAAAAGCCGGGTCGGAACGGAGAGATACAGATGGCTGTAAAAATGAAGACAGTTTTTTTCTGCCAGAACTGCGGATATGAATCCTCTAAATGGATGGGACAGTGTCCGTCGTGCAGAGAATGGAATACGCTGGTAGAAGAAACGGTAAGGCCGGAAAGCAAAACAGCAGGGACAAGGTCATCCGGGGCAAGGGCAGTGACAACGGAGCCGCAGAGCCTTTCTTCCATTACCATGGAAGAAGAGGAACGGGCGGATACACATATTGAAGAACTGAACCGTGTACTGGGAGGCGGACTTGTCAGGGGATCCCTGACGCTGGTCGGCGGAGATCCCGGAATCGGGAAATCCACACTGCTGCTGCAGGTTGCGCGTAATATGGCAGCAGACGGCAGGAAGATGCTGTACATTTCAGGAGAGGAATCGCTTCGTCAGATCAAGATCCGTGCCAACCGGATCGGAAGCTTTACGGATAATCTGAAGTTTCTGTGTGAGACGAATCTCGGCACGATTGAGGAAGTCATCCGGCATACGGCACCTGAAATTGTCGTGATCGACTCCATTCAGACCATGTATAATGAAGAGGTCTCTTCTGCACCGGGAAGTGTTTCACAGGTAAGGGAATCCACATCAGTGCTTCTGCGGATCGCCAAGAGCATGAACATATCCATATTCATTGTGGGCCATGTGACCAAGGAAGGAACCGTAGCAGGACCGAGGGTACTGGAGCATATGGTGGATACGGTTCTTTATTTTGAAGGAGACCGCCATGCTTCCTACAGAATTCTGCGTGGCGTGAAGAATCGTTTCGGTTCCACCAATGAAATCGGTGTATTTGAGATGCGTGAGGAAGGACTTGCAGAGGTAAAAAATCCATCGGAATTCATGCTGGATGGAAGACCGGTCGATGCAAGCGGATCCGTTGTAACCTGTTCCGTAGAAGGGACAAGACCGATCCTGATTGAAATCCAGGCGCTGGTATGCCGCAGTAATTTCGGCTTTCCGCGCAGACAGGCCAACGGCGCTGACTTTAACCGCGTGAACCTCCTGATGGCAGTGCTGGAAAAAAGAATCGGACTGCAGATGTCCGACTGTGATGCCTATGTAAATCTGGCAGGCGGTATGAGGCTGGCAGAGCCGGCACTTGATCTTGGCATCTGTCTTGCCATTATTTCAAGCTTTAAGAACAGACCGATCGATCCGCAGGTGGTAGCGTTTGGAGAAGTCGGACTCAGCGGCGAAGTCAGATCGGTCAGCATGACGGAGAACAGGGTTATGGAGGCCGGAAAGCTGGGATTTACGACATGTATTCTGCCGAAGGTGTATGAAAGCCGGCTTAAGAATATTGAGGGCATGCGGATCATCGGTGTGCGTTCGGTACAGGATGCAATGCAGATCTTTTCATAAATGAGGTGACAGGATGAATAATTTTGAATTTTTTGCACCGACAGAAGTCATATTCGGTCGTGGGGCACAGGAACAGACAGGCGCGCAGGCGCGCAAATTCGGAGCCAGAAAGGTAATGCTTGTGACCGGCGGCGGAAGTGTTGTCAGAAGCGGTCTGCTTGGACAGGTGGAGAATTCACTCACCCGGGAAGGTATTCCGTTTGTCGAATTTGCAGGTGCCAGACCCAATCCGACGCTGGCACATGCCTGCGAAGGAATCAGGAAGGCAGTGAATGAACATGTGGACATGATTATTGCCATCGGCGGCGGAAGTACCATTGATACGGCCAAGGCAATTGCGCATGGGACAGCCAATCCGGATCATGAACTCTGGGACATCTGGACCAGAAAGGTCGCGCTTGAAAAGTCACTGCCTGTCGGTGCAGTACTGACAATTCCGGCAGCGGGCAGCGAAATGAGTGATTCAGCCGTTCTGACCAATGAAGAAATCGGTAAAAAGAGCGGAATCAACACACCGTTCAACAGATGCCGGTTCGCCATCATGAACCCGGAGGTGGCATTTACGCTCCCGGATCAGCAGCTGGCAGCAGGAATTACAGATATCATGATGCATACCATGGAGAGATATTTTATTCCGGGGGTAAAGTGTGATCTGACAGATGAGATTGCGGAAGGGCTTCTCAGAACCGTGATCAAAAACGGACGGATTCTGATGAAGGATAAGAACAATTATGATGCCATGGCTGAAATCATGTGGGCAGGCAGCCTTTCTCATAACAATCTGACAGAATGCGGAAGAGGCAAGGACTTCTCCGTACATAAGCTGGGACATGCGCTCAGTGCCAGATATGATGTGACGCACGGGGCATCTCTGTCCGCAGTATGGGGCGCATGGGCACAGTACCTGTATCGGGATGCAAAGGGGCGTTTTGCGCAGTATGCAGAACGCGTATGGCAGGTTCAGGAAGACGATGCGGAGAACGCAGCGGCAGAGGGCATAAAACGGACCGTTGCCTTCTTCAGAGAGATCGGTATGCCGGTGTCCTTAAAGGAACTGGGAGTAACCGTATCCGAGCAGGAAATTCATGCACTGGCACTGGATGCAACCATGAATGACACGGTTAAGCTGTCAAAAATCAGACCGCTGAATGCAGAGGATGTTGCACAGATCTACAGGATGGCATTGAAGTAAAATAGACGATAAAAGAGAGAAAACTTACAAAAAGGTAAAAAAGATGCAAAAAGCCCTTGCGCATTCTTTTTTACCTATGCTATAATACACTTCGTTGACGCACTTAGGGGAGTCATACAATGGTTAGTATTGCGGTCTCCAAAACCGTTCATCAGCGTTCGAATCGCTGTTCCCCTGTATTTTTTCAGAATAAAACGGACTGACAACAGCCCGTTTTATTTTGTTTATTTGTTATCATAATATTGTATATTATTGTATGCAGAGCCGCATGAATTTCGGCAGAAAGGAGTCGTATGTACATCAGAAAACTGGATCTGGAAGAAATACGCGATATCTATGAGCAATATATGAAGAAAGATTTTCCGGCAAATGAGCTTCGCCCGTTTGCACAGACGGAGAAGCTTTATCAGAATCAGCATTATGAAGGTTATGGCATGTATGACGATGCAGATGGCTTCATGGCCTATGCGATGTACGTAAGACCTCCGAGACACGAGATTCAGGCGGTACTGCTGGATTATCTGGCAGTAGTGCCTTCTGCAAGAGGAACAGGTGCCGGCAGCATTTTTCTGCAGGAGATGCAGAAAATGTTCCGCGATACGGATGTGATGCTTCTGGAAGTGGAGAATCCCGATTATGCCAGCAGCCATGAAGATCTGTATGTACGCAGACGCCGCATGAAGTTCTATATGAAAAACGATCTGAACGTAACCGGTGTACAGACCCGTGTATACGGTATGGAATATAAGATTCTGGCGATGCCGATTCAGCATGACCCGTCTGATCACGAGGTGATACATACCATGTCGAGAATCTATCATCATCTGTTCCAGCCGGAGGTGTTTGAACTCCGCAGAAAAGAACAGGCCTGAAAAAACACCTGAAAAAAGTGCTCCTGCAATCTGGTAGGTTACCAGACAGCAGGAGCACTTTTGAAATTGCGGAACCCGCGAAGCGGGCTTTTCTGAAATGAACTGCCATTGCAGTTTAATGATCAATCTGAAAGCGTTTCAGATGCTGTTCGAATAGCTGCGGATTGATATTGGTGACAGAATCTTTTTCTGTAATATGCTTTATGGCGAGCCGAGGTCTTGCCATGGCAGTGGAAGAGCGGATCACCAGAGACGGACGCAGGAGATTCTTACTCAGTGCAATGTGTTCAATCATGGCATGCAGAATGTAATAGCCGCATTTGCCAAGCTCCAGGCGATCCTGCCGCACTGTAGTCAGCGGCGGATTGAGATGTGATGCCAGAGGAATATCATCGAAACCGACAACACTGACATCTTCGGGAACACAGTAGCCTCTTGTCCGGCATTCTTCAATGACACCGGAAGCAATCAGATCATTTCCGCACAGGATGGCGGTTGCACCAAGATCAAGAAAGGCCGGAACGTGATACCTGGCAGAATCTGCAACGAAATAGCCGTATACAGCCAGATTCGGGTCGATGGGCAGGTGATGTGCAGTCATGCTGTCCAGATAGGCAAGCATACGCTGATCAGAGACCATGGAATTATGAGATCCGTCCAGAAATGCAATTTTCTCATGACCCAGATTGATCAGATGCTCGATTGCCATGTTGATGCCTTCTTCACTGTCTGTCCCGACGTAACCGACGCTGGGATTGATCCGGATGAAGTTATCCAGAAGAACGGTAGGAACATTGGTGGCCTGAATCTGTGACATCCAGGGATCCTCAAGTGCAAAGCCCAGGAGGAAGGAACCGCTGTAACCGTTCTTGAGCATATAGGTATCATAACGTTCTTTCTGCTGGAATTCGTGACTGACCGGTTGAACCGAGATATCCCAGTTCTCACGGAATGCAGCCTGACGAAAGCCCAGAACGATATCATAACCGAACTGATTGGTGGATTCGAAATCCATATTCTCTATAAAGATGCAAAGCTGTCTTCGATCTTCTTTCTTGTTTTTTCGATTGGTATAGCCCAGTTCAACGGCTGTCTCCAGAACTGACTGTCTGAGCGAATCACTGATATCCCTGCCCCCGTTAAGGCCTTTGGAAACAGTACTGACGGAAACACCCAGCTTTTCAGCAATATCTCTTATTGTTGCCATTCTTAATTTCCCCCGGTGATGCGAATTTACGCAATACCATAATATCTGTTATAGTAATTCAAAACAATTATAAAGTGCATTTATGTCAATTACAATAGATATACGAAAATATACGAAAATTTCGTAAAAGTTGTCACAAAAATGGGAACCGAAAACTGTGCAAATTAACGAATATTTAATAAAATCGGGTATATTATTGACAAATGTCACGGCATTATGCTAAAACATTAATCAGATACGAAAGTTTCCGAAAGTTTCGCTGAGACAATAAAAAATAAAAATGTCAGGCGGGACATTTTTTCTACAGATATCCGGAAACGTTTCCAAAACAGCAAGACAAAAGAAAGGGAGATTAAAAATGAAGAAGAAAACATTGGCAGTACTTCTTACCATGGTAATGACAGCTGGTATGGTAGGATGCGGCAGCAGCACATCAGGTAATGCAGGAGCAAGCGCATCTGATGCAACAGCATCAGCTTCCACAGCTACAACAGAGGCATCTACAGATGCAGCTGCAGCAGCAACAAGCGCTGACGAACCGATTACCGCAACAATGACGGTTTGGGGACCGCAGGAAGATCAGGCAGAGGATACAGGCAACTGGCTGAAGACAGAATGTGAAGCATTTGCAGCAGAGCATCCGAACTGGACTCTGACTTTCAAGTATGGCGTATGCGCTGAAGGCGATGCTAAGACAAACGTTGGCACAGACCCGACAGCAGCTGCTGATGTATATATGTTCGCAAACGATCAGATCCCGGATCTGGTTGCAGCAAACGGAATTGCAGAGCTTGGCGGATCTGCAGTAGATCAGATCAAGGCTGAGAATTCCGAGACAACCGTTTCTACTGTTACCTATAACGGTGGTGTATACGGTGTTCCTTTCACAGGCAATACATGGTTCATGTACTATGACAAGAGCAAGCTGACAGATGATGATGTCAAGAGCCTTGACACAATTCTGACAAAGGGTAAGGTAGCATTCCCGCTGTCTAATTCCTGGTACATTGCTTCCTTCTATGCAGCTAACGGATGCACACTGTTCGGTGCTGATGGAACCGATGCTACTTCAGGTATCCAGTTCGGCGGAGACAAGGGCGCAGCAGTTACAGATTATCTGGTAGACCTTGCAGCAAACAAGAACTTCGTAAATGATGCTGATGGTGCCGGTCTTGCAGGCCTCGGCGATGGCAGTATCGTAGCTATGTTCTCCGGTTCATGGGATTATGATAATGTAAAGAAAGCACTTGGCGACAACATGGGAATCATTGCTCCTCCGACAGCAAAGATCGGCGGACAGGATGTACAGATGAAGGCATTTGCAGGATCAAAGGCAATCGGTGTTAACCCGAACTGCAAGTATCCTCAGGTTGCTGTTGCACTTGCCACATATCTTGGCGGTAAGGATGCACAGGAAGCTCATTACAAGATGAGAAATATTCTTCCTACAAATACAGATATTGATGTTTCTACAGATGCACTTGCAAAGGCACAGAGCGATACAATGGACTTCGGTTCAATCGTACAGCCTGTTCTGCCTGAAATGGCTAACTACTGGACACCTGCACAGAGCATGGGTGAAGCACTGGTAGCCGGTGATGTTACACATGACAATGCAGCACAGAAGACAGAAGACATGAATACAGCAATGAACACATCCGCTGCACAGTAATTGCAGACGGCACGTGCATCAAGCTGATGACAGACAGCGGAGAAGCTGACTGTCTGACACGGCCGGGACGGATGATCTGTCCCGACCGTGTTTCTCTGAAAAAACTGTAAAGCAGGCCATATCAGAGGGCAGATCCATAGGTGCAGATACTGTGGGTTCTGCCAATCCTTCAGCAACAGCTGGACGGTTGGCAGGGGTCACAGATCAGAAGATGCAGAGGAAATTTGTTCATTTTATGATGCAGACAGAATGAACGGAAACGAGGAAAAAGATGGAAAAAAAAGAGAAGAAAGAGAAGAAAAGGATGAATGATCTCTTTCCGACGTATACGGTCGGAGGGGCAATTGCACACGGAGACTGGGCGACCAGACTGTCCATGCTGATTATGGGCTTCGGGTGCATGATCCACAGACAGCTGATCAAAGGTCTGATCATGCTGGCGCTGGAGTGCGCCTATGTCTTGTTTATGGTAAAAAAAGGTGCACATTGCCTTGCCATGATGCCGTCTCTGGGAGGACAGGCACAAACAAAGGTATGGAATGATGCAAAACAGATTTATGAATATGCGGCAGGAGACAATTCACTTCTGATTCTGCTGTATGGAGTGGCAACACTGTGCATTACCGTTGGATTTTTTATTCTCTGGATGGTTCAGCTGCAGCAGTCCTATAAAGCGCAGGAAGAACTGAAAAAGGGTCTTCATGTCAATAATTTTCTGGAAGATATCAAGTCTCTTAAAGATGGAAATCTTCACCTGACACTTATGTTTTTCCCTATGGCAGGTATCATTCTCTTTAATATCGTGCCTCTGATCTTCATGATCAGTATGGCATTTACCAGCTATTCCAAAGAAAACAATCATCTGATTCTGTTTGACTGGGTCGGCTTTACAAACTTTGCAAGAGTACTGAGCCTGAAAAACAATATCGGACGTCAGTTCTGGTCAGTTCTGGAATGGACAATCATCTGGGCCATTCTTGCAACCTTCATGAACTATATTCTGGGCATGATTCTGGCAATGATCATTAACCGTAAGCAGACACACTGGAAAGGCTTCTGGAGATTCTGCTTCGTGCTGTCCATTGCTGTTCCGCAGTTTGTATCTCTGCTGATCATGCACACCATGCTGCAGCCGCAGGGCGCAGTCAATGTCATCCTCCAGAATCTTGGCATCATTGATTCTCCGCTGCCGTTCTTCCAGAATACACTGTGGGCGAGAGCTACCATTATTATCATCAACCTCTGGATCGGTATTCCGTATACGATGCTGCAGGTAACGGGTATTCTGCAGAACATTCCTTCAGAACTGTATGAAGCGGCAAGAGTAGACGGTGCAGGCCCTGTGACGATTTTCTTCAAGATTACGCTTCCTTACATGTTATTCGTAACCACACCGTATCTGATCACTTCATTTACAGGTAATATCAATAACTTCAATGTCATTTACCTTCTGTCCGGCGGTGGCCCGACGAAGGTCGGAGATACAGCAGGCCAGACAGATCTTCTTGTTACCTGGCTGTATAAGCTGACTGTAGATCAGCAGTATTACAATCTGGGTTCCGTAATCGGTATCTTCACATTCATTATTCTGGCTGTGATTGCACTGGTTTCTTACAGAAATTCCGGATCATATAAGAATGAGGAGGAATTCATGTGATGAATAATAGGGATTCTCAGGTTGCTAAAATCAGAAAAGGATTTATTAATGCACTGGTGCATATTTTTCTCGGCATTCTTGCATTTATCTGGATACTCCCGATCTTCTGGATTATCCTTACCAGTTTCAGAGCAGAACAGGGCTCTTATGTAAATACATTTTTCCCGAAGTCATATACATGGGCCAATTACATAAAACTGTTCACAGACAGAAATGTACTTAATTTTCCGCAGATGTTTATGAACACACTGATCATTGCCATCTTTTCCTGCATTGTATCAACGTTCTTCGTACTGTCAGTTTCCTATTGCATGTCCAGACTCCGCTTTAAGCTGAGAAAGCCATATATGAACATGGCAATGATTCTGACACTGTTCCCCGGCATCATGTCCATGGTGGCAATTTATTACATTCTGAAGGCACTCGGACTTTCAGAAGGCTCTATGATCCGTGTCGCACTGGTTATGGTATATTCCGGCGGTGCCGGCCTTGGTTTCTATATTGCCAAAGGATTTTTTGATACGATCCCGAAGTCCATGGATGAGGCAGCGCTTCTGGACGGAGCCAATAAGTGGCAGATCTTTACCAGAATCACGATTCCGCTCAGTAAACCGATCATTATCTATACCGTAATGACAGCATTTATCGGACCCTGGGTTGACTTCATTTTCGCAAAGGTAATCTGCAGGGCCAATTCACAGTATTTCACAGTGGCCATAGGACTGTGGAATATGCTGCAGAAAGAATACATTCATGACTGGTATACCTGCTTTGCAGCTGGTGCGGTCTGTGTTTCCATTCCGATCGCAATCCTGTTTGTATATATGCAGCAGTTCTATGTGGAAGGTATGTCCGGAGCAGTAAAGGGCTGATGAACAGAATAAATAAAACAACAGCGGCTGCAGTTCTGGCGGTGCTTACCCTGATGACATCAGTAACAACATCAGGGTGCGGCGCTGCCGGGGTGCAGCCGTCTGCACAGGCGGAAGTTTCAGGCAGCATGACAGCGCAGAATGCGTCTGACAGCGCGGCAGATGCGTCTACGGCACAGACGACAGTCACCAGTACGCAGATGAATACGCTCAATGACCGGGAAACGCTGAATATTGCAGATGACAAATACAGAACAACCTATGAAGTCTTCCTCTATTCCTACTATGACAGCAATGGAGACGGAATCGGTGATATTCAGGGACTGATTGATAAACTGGACTATATAAACGACGGAGACGATACGACAGGGACAGACCTTGGCTGTAATGAGATCTGGCTGATGCCCGTCTGCCCGTCTCCAAGTTATCACAAATACGATGTCACAGATTATGAGGCAATTGATCCGCAGTATGGCACGATGGATGACTTTAAGGAGCTTGTGGCACAGTGCCATAAGAGGGGCATCCGGATCATTACGGATATGGTAATGAACCATACTTCGACGGAACATCCGTGGTTTACAAAGGCGGCGGATTATCTCAAAAAACTTCCGGCAGGAGAGGAACCTTCAGAAAAAGACTGTCCTTATGTGAAGTACTATAACTTCTCGAAGAAAAAGGCGGAAGGATATACAGCGCTGGAGGGGACAGACTGGTACTATGAGGCAAGATTCTGGTCGGGAATGCCGGATCTGAATCTGGACAATCCGGCGGTGCAGAAAGAATTCAAAGATATTGCGGCATTCTGGCTCGGACTTGGCGCGGACGGCTTCCGGATGGATGCAACCACGTCCTACTATACCGGAAAAAACAAGGAAAATGTAAAAGCACTTGCATGGTTTAATGACGCGGTAAAAAAGATCAATCCGGATGCCTATATTGTCGGCGAAGCATGGACAGATCAGAGCGTATACGCTGCATATTACGGAAGCGGAATTGACAGTCTGTTCGATTTTGCTTTCGCAAACAGTACGGGAATCATTGCAAATGTGGTAAAGGGCAGTGCTCCTGCATCGAGCTATGCGACAGCGATGGCAAAGGAACAGAAACTGTATGCTTCCTATAATGAAAATTATGTGGATGCGCCTTTTTATACCAATCATGATATGGCCAGAAGCGCCGGATATTATGCCGGCGACGGTGCACAGAGCAAGGTGAAGCTGGCAGGCGCTTTGAACCTCCTGATGAGCGGAAATGCCTTTGTCTATTACGGAGAAGAGCTGGGTATGAAGGGCTCGGGCAAGGATGAGAACAAGCGGGCGCCGATGTACTGGACACAGAATGCGGACGCGGAGGGCATGTGTGACGGACCGAAAGACATGGTCGCCCCGAAGATGCTGTATGGGAGCTACGAAGATCAGAAGGATGATCCGCTTTCCATTTATCAGTATTACCGGGAAGCAATCCGCCTCCGGAATATTTATCCGGTCATTGCAAGAGGAAAAGTTACGCCGCTTGATCAGGTGAGCAACGATCAGATCTGTGCGTTCGAAAAGACGGCGGAGAACATGAAGTCTGTCATGATCGTCATCAATACTTCCGGAAGTCCGCAGACGGTGGATCTTTCCGGGCAGAAGGATTATGACACGCTCTCCTCGGTTCTGACCACAACAGCAGAGAACATTACACTGGACGGAAACAAACTGACATTGCCGGCATATGACATTGCAGTACTGACGCAGGGCGCCGTGGAGTAAAATGAGAAAATACTATCAGAATTACATTTTTGATCTGTATGGAACCCTGGTGGATATCCATACAGATGAGAACAGACCGGATTTCTGGAATAAGATGGCGAGTCTGTTCAGCTGCTACGGTGCAGATTATGCACCGGAAAAAATGCAGCAGTCCTATTTTGACATTGTTCATGAAGAAGAGCAGAATCTGGCATTTGAATCCGGGATGAATTTCCCTGAGATCCGTATTGAAAGGGTATTTGCCAGACTGTTGAAGGAAGCACCGGCATATCATTCCTGCAGCGAGAAAATTGTCACCCTGTCCATAGAGGAAATTGAAAAAAGTGAATGGGTGAGAATGATTTCCAATGCGTTTCGTGTACTGTCCAGACAGAAACTGGAGGTATTTCCGCATACGCTGGAGACGCTGGAAACGCTCCGTACAGAAGGCTGTCACATCTATCTGCTTTCCAATGCACAGAGACTTTTTACCGATGCGGAAATTGAAATTACCGGAGTAAGAGAATATCTGGAAAAGATCTATATCTCCTCCGATGCGGGCATGAAAAAACCGCAGCCGGAATTCATGATGAAGCTCCTGGATGAGCAGAAGCTTGACCCGAATGAAACAGTAATGGTAGGAAATGACTTTCAGAGTGATATCGGTGTTGCGGCGGCATGCGGAGTTTCGGGAATCTTTCTGAATACCGACCGCCTCAGCAGCATTGAAATGAGAGCGAGACTGACAAGAGTACTGACGGGGAAGAATGATCAGTACAGACCGGTGATCATATCCTCCGGCGATATTGCAGAGCTTCTGGATCTGGACCGTAATCTGAAGAAATAAAAAGAATAAAAAAAGCAGTGATAAATGTTTTCATAACGATAACACATTTATCACTGCTTATTCATTGCAATTACCTGATGACAGCGGGCGGAAGATGGTCATCCGTCCAAGCCAGCCAAAGATTCTGACACAGAAGATTCCGATGAAAATACCGATGCTGTCGATCATGACATCGCGTTTCGACGGCGATCTTCCGGAGACGAACGACTGGTGAAATTCATCCAGACCGGCATAGCTGACACAGAACATGCCTGCAACCAGAACCAGCGGGATGCCGCGAAGTCCGTATACGTACAGCGGAAATGCCACAGAAACAGCCAGAAGGAAATATTCTGTGATATGCGCCGCCTTCCGGACATAGAACTGCGTCACCTCGGAATAATGCGTAATCTGCGCTTCACTCCAGCCAAGATCCAGTTTCTCATTTGCAATTGTATATATCTCCGTACCCACGTCAAAACTCAGCTGGCTGCTTTGTGAGCCGTCCTGAGAGGAAAAACCGAAAATCACGCACATCATGACGATGGCGGGTACAAAAGACAGCGGCTTAAGGACAAACCGCAGAGTCTGTTTGATATAAAGAAGTATGTATTTCATATCGAACAGTATACTGCAAAATGACGGTTAAAAAATGAAAAAAATGTTAATTTTTCCGGTATGAAAATGAAAAACACTTATCTGACCTCAAGATCAAAACCGAAATAGCGTACGGCATTGTTGTAGGATATGTCTTTTACCAGAGCGCCAAGGTATTCATAATCATCCGGAAGTTCACCGTTATCCACCCATTCGCCGATCAGGCGGCACAGAACACGTCTGAAATATTCGTGTCTTGTGTAGGAAATGAAACTTCTCGAATCGGTCAGCATACCGACAAAGTTACCCAGGAGACCGAGATTTGCAAGGCTTGTCAGCTGATCGGTCATACCGGCCAGATGATCATTGAACCACCATGCAGCGCCGAACTGAAGTTTACCGATGGCATCACTGTTCTGGAAACAGCCGATAATGGTGCCGTTTGCTGCATTGTCGTTCGGATTGAGCGAATACAGTATGGTTTTGGGCAGCTCACCCGTGATTTCAAGGCTGTTCAGAAAATCAGCAGTCTGTGATGCAGGTGCCGGATCACCGATGCAGTCGTAACCCGTATCCGGACCCATTGCGCCAAAGGCTGCAGTATTATTGTCTCTCTTACAGCCGTAGTGAAGCTGCATAACCCAGTTCCTGCGATGATATTCATGACCCATTGCCTGCAGAAAAGCGGTCTTGAATGCGAGCACATCCGAAGCGGAGAGTGCCACGCCTTTAAGTCTCTTCTGGAAAATGGCTTCAATCTGCTCCGGAGAAGCAGGCTGATACATGACAAAATCAAGTGCGTGATCGCTGACAGAGCAGCCGTGCTGCGCAAAGAAGTCAAGTCTGCAGCAGAGTGCATGAATCAGTGAGGCAAAATCATGAATCTGCGTGCCGGCAGCAGTTCCCAGTTTCTCAAGATATGCGGGGTAATCCGGCTTCTCAATATTCATGGCCTTGTCCGGACGCCATGCAGGAAGTACCTGAACATGGAACGTCTCGTCTGCAGCGAGCTTTTCATGCCATTCAAGAGAATCGGCAGGGTCGTCAGTGGTGCAGATCAGTGTAACACCGGACTGTTCGATGATCCTGCGGACAGAAAGTGTTTCCAGCTGCCGGTTGCACAGATCCCAGACTTCATGTGCAGTTCTGCGGTTTAAGACGCCATGATAGTGGAAATAGCGCTGCAGTTCAAGATGACTCCAGTGATAGAGCGGGTTGCCGATTGCTTTTTCCAGTGTTTCCGCCCATTTTTCAAATTTCTCGTAATCAGATGCATCGCCGGTAATATACCGCTCGTCGATTCCGTTTGAACGCATCTGGCGCCATTTATAATGGTCGCCGCCCAGCCAGAGCTGTGTGATATTGTCGTATTTGCGGTCCTCCGCAATTTCGCGTGGATTGATGTGACAGTGATAATCCAATATGGGCATTCCTTCTGCATAATCATGAAACAGCGTTCTGGCTGCTGCAGTATTCAGAAGAAAGTCCTCATCCATAAAGCGTGTCATGAAAGCTCTCCTTACGTGTAATGTAACATCAGAACCTCTTACAGATGTAAACACTTACATATATGAGTATAAACTGAATCAGAAAAATTGCAAGAAGAAAAAGAGATCCGGATAAAATGCTTTTATATAGAAGAGATACGGAATATAGACAACATGCAGAAAATCCATGTAAGACGTTACATGAATCTTCTGCGTACGCAGGTAAACAAGGGCAGGTTATCTCTGCTTATGAAGGTGTCTGCACAGAAGCGGAAATTCAAAGAGAATCATCAGAATCCATCCGGCAAAATTTGCATAGGCAAAGGTCTCAATCTGCAGGTGGAAGCTGAAGGCAAGGAGGAAAGCTGTAAGTACACGTCCCACCATATTCATGAAAGTACTGAGCAGGGTGATCTTCAGATCTCCCATGCCGCGGAAGAATCCCTGAATGCCGTTGGTAAATGCGGGAAGAAAGTACATCAGGGCAATGAGATGCAGATAGCGGACACTGTTTTTCATTACTTCAGCGGTATCTGTGCTGCCGGAACTGCCGATGAAGAGACGCACGATAAAGGGTGCACCGAAATAACAGAGGATGCACAGCAGAACCGTGTATGCAAATTCGATCAGCATGCCGCTTTTGAATCCTCTGTTAATCCGTTCATTTTTGCCGGCGCCCTTGTTCTGCGCCAGAAAGGTGGTCATGGCGTGCCCGATGTTCTGCTGCGGGGTGTAGGCAAAGTCATCTACACGGTTGATGATTCCGAATGCCGCAACGACAGCGGTTCCCATGGTATCTGCAATGGACTGGATCATGATCTTGCCGACCTGCAGACATGCCTGTTGAAGGGCACTTGTGATACTGAAGGCAACAATTTCACGGAAAAGGGGTGCATCAAATAAAAACCAGCTGCGCCCCAGATGAAGCGCCGGAAGCCGCAGCAGAATATAGACCGTGCAGCACAGCGTACAGAGAATCTCACTCAGAACGGTGGCAATCGCAGCGCCGTGAACGCCTGCATGAAGCACAATGATAAAGAACAGATCTCCGATGACATTTAACACGGCACTGATACCCAGGAAGATCAGCGGTGTTCTGCTGTCGCCGAGCGCACGCATGGAACTGGCAAGAAAATTATACAGAAAGGTAAAGATCAGTGCAGTGAAGATGATCCGGAGATATCCTGAGGCCTCCGGCATGATCTCTTCCGGCACCCGGATCAGATGCAGAAGCGCCGGTGTAAAGATGATGCCGAGAACTGTAACAATCAGGCAGAAGACAGCACCCCCGAGCATGGAAGTGGAGAGGAGACGCCGCAGCCTTGCGGTATCGCCGGAACCGAAACTCATGCTCATCAGAATACCTGCACCCATGCACATGCCGCTGATAAAGAGAATGGCAAGATTCATCAGCGGATTGGTACATCCGACAGCTGCGAGTCCCTTTGTCCCGACATAGTTGCCGACAATTGCCGAATCGACGGCATTATAGGTCAGCTGCAGAAGATTCCCCAGAACAAGAGGAACGGTAAAGCGGATCAGTACAGAAGTGGTTTTTCCGGAAGTCATATCTTTGATCATGGAAGTGTCCTTTATTATCAATGAAAAATAAGTGATGGTATGAGTATAACATAATGCAGAATGGATCTGTAAGTGTTTACAAAATATAATATATTTTATATGTAAGCATGGAAACCTGTTCAACATGATTCATAATAAAAAAGCGGTATTTTGTGCAAAAATAGCATTGCTTAAAAAACTGATTCAGTTATAATGGTGTATGTAAATGCATACATTCGAAAAAGAAAAAAGATCCTTAAGGAGACGGTATGGCTGTTACAATTTATGATATTGCAAAATTATCGGGGGTTTCCATCGCAACAATTTCACGTGTGGTAAACGGAAGCCCGCGGGTTAGTGAAAAGACCAGGGCAAAGGTGCTGGAAGTAATGAAGGAAAACAATTATACACCGAACCCGTTTGCGCGCAGCCTGCAGTTTGATTCCATGAGGACCATCGGAATTTCCTGTTCGGATATTTCAGATGAATATATGGCCAGAAGTGTGTCCAATATAGAAAAAAAGCTGCACGAATATGGCTATGATTATATGCTGTTCTGCAGCGGATATGAGCAGTCCTCCAAAGAATATGCAGTGGATCTGCTTCTGAAAAAGAAGGTGGATGCACTGATCCTGATCGGTTCCAGCTTCCTGGGATCAGGAGATGATGAAGATGTGGCATATCTGCATAAGGCAGCGGAAAGCATTCCGGTATTTATTATAAACGGTTATCTGAAAGATAAAAACATTTATTGTGTGCTTCATGATGATTTCGATGCCATGTACGAGGCAACGGACAAACTGATCAGATCGGGCAGGAAGAAAGTCCTGTTCCTGTATGATTCCGAGTCCTACAGCGCGCAGCAGAAGATGGCGGGTTATGAATCTGCACTGAGGGATAATAAGCTGCCGGTAGACGGCAACCTGAAACTGAAGATTACGGGAACCATCCATGAAGAACGGGATATCCTGCTTGTCAGAAAGGATCTGGTGTTTGATGCGGTCGTAACCACTGTGGATGAGCTGGCGGTCGGTGCACTGAAATATGCCAGGGCAAGAATGCTGAAAGTACCGGAAGACATCAGTATTGTCGGATATAATAATTCACTTCTGGCCTGTTGCGTGGAACCGGAGCTGACTTCTGTCGACAGCTCGGTGAAGGAACTGTCCAAAATGGCAGTAGTGAAGATCATGGAGTGTATTCAGGGTGAAAAGGTTGCACATAAGACGGTTGTAAAGGGACAGCTGGTCAGAAGATGTTCAACGGATTTTTAACCGGTGTTTAAGAGATGGAAAAAGGGTTCCTGTATCCGGAAGACGGATAGAGGAACCCTTTTTTACGGAAACTGTTTCAGAGGATCCGGAAGTCTGCGGTCGGCTCAACCTGTAACGGGTCGTCCCAGCCGGCAAAACGTTCCGGTGCGATGTGTTTACCGAAAATACAGTTTTTGAAATAAGCTTTTCCGTAAGGCCGCCATGGCCTTGCCAGATAGACGGAGCCGTCAGGACAGCAGTCCGTGGTGAAACGGCAGTCAATGAATTCAAAACCGTGACTGCCCTTTGACGTGCAGGGTGCACAGACAAAACCCTGAACAGGGACACCGCTCAGGGTACGCCGTACCGGGCGGTCTGAATCTGATTCCAGTGCAGGACGGAAAAGTGAACGGATCTCACAATTCCTGAAAATCACATCGGCACCGCCGAAAATGAAATCAATGTCCCCTTCGATCAGACAGTCTTCATAATACTGCAGGGTCGGAACTCTCGGCGTATTCTGTCTCGGCCCCTTGAAACCGTCAGGTTCGCGTTCTTTTTCCGGAAGAGGAGACATAAACAGCGTATCCTGATGTCCTTTCAGATGAACTCTTTTGCAGGTGAAACGTTCCGCATCCGCATACAGGGCAACAGCCTGACCGTGGATTCTCCCGTCACCTGCGGTATTTTCAATTGTCATATCCTTGACAGTTACATCCTGTCCGCTCAAAAAAGCTGTGTAGCTTCTGAATGTGCCCCGTTTTCTGCCATCCGGCATCAGGTCATACCCTCCGTCACCATTGCTCAGTACGGACTCGTCCATACCGGCACCGCGCAGCAGAATGGAAGACGCTTCCAGTTCCAGCTTTTTTACCGTGATTCCCTTATCTATTGTAAGAACTTTCATACTATTTCAGATTATAGATCATTTCATCAGAAATTCAATAGAATCTGATAAAACACAGGATAATATGCAAAAACTGCACAAAAAATAAATTGAAATATTTCACATAATAACGAAAATCACGTAAATAATGAAAAAGGGGATGCATTCTTTCAGCACAAGTGTTATATTATGTGTAACCTCTTACATCAGTATGTAAGTAATTGTAAATGCTTGCGTAAGAAAACGCACATGTAAGCATAAACATCAGAGAAGGATATATAAAAGGGAAATGGGAGGAAACAAGAAATGAAGGCAAAGAAGTTACTTGCGATCGGAATGACACTGCTGATGACAGCAGGAATGGCTGGCTGCGGAAATGCAGCAGCAGGCGGGAGCGCAGCAACAACGGCACAGAGCGATACAACAACGGCAGCAGGGGCATCTGCAGATGCGGCAGCAACAGCAGCAACAAAGCAGGCTGCAGCAGCATCAGATGAGAATTCTGTAACAACAACTACCGGCGGAGATCTGAACATGTCATGGTGGGGCGGTGACAGCAGACACGAAGCTACAATGAAAGCACTTGACGCCTATAAGGCAAAGAGCGGGGTAACAGTTTCCTACAGCTATGGTGCATGGTCAGGCTGGGAAGACAGCATGGCTGCCATGTTCTCAACAAATACAGCACCGGATGTCAACCAGATCAACTGGAACTGGATTTACCAGTATGATGCGGCAGGAGACAAGTTCGTAGATCTGAATACAGTTTCTGATACACTTGATCTGACACAGTTCGACCAGAAGTATCTGGATATGTGTACAAAAGACGGCAAGCTGGCAGCAGTTCCGATTTCCATGACAGGCCGTATCTTCTATTGGGATAAGACCACTTTTGACAAGGCAGGAATTTCCACACCTACTTCTCTTGCAGAACTGGAAGCAGCAGGAAAGACATTCAAGGAAAAAGTCGGAGATGACTATTATCCGCTGGCAATCGGCGAATATGACAGAATGATCCTGATGGTAACCTATCTGGAAAGCAAGTATGGCAAGAACTGGGTAGAAGACGGCAAGCTTCAGTATGATGAGAAACAGGTACAGGAAGGCCTTGAGTTTATTCAGAAGCTCGAAACAGAGCATGTTATTCCTTCTCTTGCAACGATTGCAGGCGACGGTGCAGATTCCATTGATAAGAATGACAAATGGATCAACGGCAAGTATGCAGGAATCTATGAATGGGATTCTGCAGCAAGCAAGTACAAGTCTTCACTTGCTGAAGGCAATGAATTTGTAGTAGGTGATGAGTTCAAGGATATGGGTAAATATCAGGGCGGCTTCACAAAGGTTTCCATGGCATTTGCAATTTCCACAACATGCAAGGATCCTGAAAAGGCAGCAGCACTCCTTCAGTATCTGCTTAATGATGATGAAGGCACAACAATTCTGGCAACAGAAAGAGGCATCCCGGTCAGCAAGGCTGCATATGCAAACCTTGAGAAGCAGAACCTGTTGGATCCTGATGTTGCAGAAGCGAACAAGAAGGTTATGGATTACAATTCCTTCCAGATCGATCCTACATTTGAAGCATCTGAGCTGAAGAGCACAGACGGTGTATATTATGATGTATTCGGCGGACTTTCCTATGGTGATTATGATTCCGCTACCGCTGCGCAGACACTGATTGACGGTGTTAACACAGTTCTGAGTGCAAACTGAGAAGTATAAAGTTCTTTCATAAGAATATCTCGATGCATTCCGGGCTGCCGGCTGATCCCGGCAGCCCGTTTCATGAAAAAAGATCTGCAGTAAGGAGACTGACCTGAAATGACGGATAAAAAGGCCATGAAATTTATCACGGAATATCTGGAACAATATGAGCCGTATAAGGACCACTGGAACTATGAGGACGGCTGTACACTGATCGGCTGCACGGATCTGTTCAGGGTGACCGGAGAGCAGAAGTACGCGGACTTTGTACAGCGGTATGCAGATGAACGGCTGGACGAAAACGGTGAAATCAGAAACTATGTGGCAGAGGAACATGCAATTGATAACATCTTAAGCGGAAGAGTGCTGTTCTTTCTATATGACAGGACAGGAGATGAGAAATACCGCAAAGCGGCAGCGTTTCTGAAAGATCAGCTGATGAAGCAGCCAAGATGTAAATGCGGTTCATTCTGGCATAAGGACAGATATCCGAATCAGGTATGGCTGGACGGTCTGTACATGGCACAGCCTTTTTACATGGAATACGAGACCAGATGGAATGGAAAAGAATGCTGCAGTGATGTCGCAGCACAGTTTGAAACTGTACATAAAAAACTGTTTAATCAGGAAAAAGGTCTTTACTATCATGCATGGGATGAAGCAGGCCTTCAGCCCTGGGCAGATAAAAAGACCGGGCTGTCACCGAACTTCTGGTTAAGAAGTGAAGGATGGCTTCTCATGGCACTGATTGACACGATGGATGTCATGAGCATTGAACTGTATGAACAATATGACAGGCTCCGCGAGATCTTTACGGAAGCGGTCAAAGGAATACTGCCATATCGTGACAGAGCGACAAATCTCTTTTATCAGATCACGGATGGCGCCGGAATTAAGGGAAATTATCTCGAAACCTCCGGTTCGGCAATGGTTGCATATGCGGTATTGAAGGGGGTAAGACTTGGAGTCCTTTCTGCTGAAAAATATGAAAAGATCGGCAGAGGTATTTTAAACGGAATCATCGATACAAAGCTGAAAGAGGAAGACGGAATACTGCATCTGACGGGCATCTGCAAGGTGGCAGGACTTGGACCCGGACAGGAGCGGGACGGCAGTACAGCGTACTATCTGTCTGAACCGATCACACAGGATGATCCCAAGGGGGTTGGCCCTTTTATGATGGCATTTGCAGAATTAATGGAGGAAGATCATGGCAAAGAGTGACGCAGCTGCTGGGGAAAAGCAAAAGGTAACACTGAAAAAGTTCTTTAAGAATAATTTTGGATTTCTGTTTATACTGCCATGGCTGATAGGGTTCTGTATTTTCAAACTCTATCCGTTTGCATCATCGTTATATTACAGTTTTACGGATTACAACCTGTTCAAGGGAGTTTCGAAGTTCGGTCTTTTTAATTATGAAAGCGTTTTTCATACGGCAAAGATCATGAAATCCTTCAGCGTGACATTCAGGTATGCATTCATTACCGTGCCGCTGAAGCTGGTATTTTCACTGTTCATTGCCTACATCCTGAATTTTAAGATCAGAGGCGTTAATTTCTTTCGTACTGCATATTACATCCCTTCCATCCTGGGCGGATCTGTAGCAATTGCAGTTCTGTGGAAAGCGGTTTTCCGTGATGAGGGACTTTTGAATACAGCACTTGGATTCATCGGCATTCAGGGACCGTCATGGCTCTCTGATCCGCATTATGCATTATATGTCATCTGTCTTCTGCGTGTATGGCAGTTCGGTTCGGCAATGATTATTTTCCTTGCAGCCCTTAAAGGTGTTCCGACGGATCTCTATGAAGCGGCGGCACTGGACGGCGCAGGCAAATGGAGACAGTTCTTCTCCGTTACGGTTCCGCTGATTACACCGGTTATTTTCTATAACCTGGTAACACAGCTGGTACAGGCATTCCAGGAATTCAACGGCGCATATATCATTACACAGGGCGGCCCGAGAAATTCAACCACATTGATTTCCCTCCTGATTTACAACAGCGCATTCAAGAGTTATAACATGGGCGCTGCATCCGCAATGGCGTGGGTACTGTTCGTGATTCTGATGGCGATGACAGGAATTGCCTTCGCAAGCCAGAAACACTGGGTATACTATTCGGATGAAGAGGGTAAATAAGACAAGGCAAGTGTCAGAATATCAGAAAAGAGGTTAAATTTATGGCTGGAAATGCTGAAAGTGCTGTAATGTCATATGAAGATAAAAACCGTGCACTGGCCAGAAGAAGAGCAATTTCTCTGACCATCCGGTATATCATTCTGATTCTGGTGGGGCTGATCATGATCTACCCGCTGCTCTGGATGGTAGGTGCAACATTTAAAAGTAACGCGGAGATTTTCTCCGGAATCGGTCTGATTCCGAAGAACCCGACCACACAGGGATATGTGGATGCAATGAAGAGCTATGGCGGTGATATCAATATCTGGAAGGCCATGCTCAATACCTTTTCCTATGTTATCCCGAAGGTGATTTTCACTGTCATTTCTTCTGTCATCACGGCATACGGATTTGGCAGATTCAAATTTGTGGGAAGGGATTTCCTGTTTGCCGTACTGATGGCAACGCTGTTCCTTCCGCAGGTCGTACTGAATATTCCGCAGTTCATTCTGTTTACAGACCTTGGCTGGGTTGACTCTCCGCTGTATCTTCCGCTGATTGTCCCGACCATGTTTGCAACGGATACCTATTTTGTATTCATGCTGATTCAGTTCCTGAGAAATATTCCGAAGGAACTCGAGGAGGCAGCCAAGATTGACGGCTGTAATGCGGTTCAGACACTGGTGAGGGTCATTGTACCGATGCTGATGCCGGCAATCGTATCTGTAGCACTGTTCCAGTTCATGTGGGGAACCAATGACTTCATGGGACCTTTGCTGTATGTAAAGACCCCTGCGAAATATCCGCTGGCAATTTTCGTTAAGCTGTCAATGGATGGGGATACCGGATTTGCATGGAACCGTGTGCTTGCCATTTCACTGATTTCCATTGTTCCGTCACTGGTGGTATTCTTTGCGGCGCAGGATCAGTTCGTGGATGGAATTTCTGCAGGCGGTGTGAAAGGATAATCAGATATGGAGTGTTCTGCAATCAGAGTTTCTGCGCGGTTTGCCATCATCGGGATTGAGGACGGCGGACTGTATCATACGACTGAACGTTATGAATATACCGCTGTACCGATGGGAAATGCAGCAGTACCGGAAGCGGAAACGGTCAGCGGACATACGGATCTTGCAGTGACGATGATCGGCTCTCTGATGCCGGATATGGTGTATCAGATGAGCATCTGGTCAAGATCACAGGCTCCCGTGACACTGACCGTTCATACGGAAAAAGAGAGTGTGACGCTGAATGTGCGCTCGTTCGGGGCCAGAGGTGATGGTATTTCAGATGATACGCTGGCGATTCAGACGGCGATCTGCGTCTGCCCGCGGGATGGAAGAGTGCTGGTTCCTGCCGGATGTTATCAGGTGACCAGTCTGTTTTTGAAGAGTCATGTCCGTCTGGAAATAGCAGAAAATGCGCAGCTGTGCGGAACCAAGGATGCAGACAGACTTCCGGTTCTGCCGGGGCGCACGGAAAGCTATGATGAAAAAAGCGAATACCTGCTCGGTTCCTTTGAAGGTAATCCGATTTCACAGTATGCATCCATGCTGACAGCAGTGTCTGTTGAAGACTGCATCGTATATGGAAGGGGAACCCTGAACGGCAATGCGGATTTCACCGACTGGTGGGACATGCGCAGGTGGAAGACGGATTTCCCTGCAGCAAGGCCGAACATGATCTTCTGGAGCCATTCAAGGGATATGCTGCTGGCAGGACTTAAGGTGATCAATTCTCCGATGTGGACACTTCATCCCTATTATTCCAGCCGGGTGGATATCATGGCAGTAACCGTTGAAAATCCGTGGAATTCGCATAATACAGACGGGCTTGATCCCGAGTCCTGTGACGGAATGAACATTCTGGGCGTCAGATTTTCACTGGGAGATGACTGTATCGCTATCAAATCCGGGAAGATCTATATGGGCAGAAAATATAAGAAACCGTCAGAAAATATTCTGATCGCACACTGTCTGATGGAGCGCGGACACGGTGCCGTGACCATTGGCTCGGAGAATGCAGGCGGTGTCCGGCAGATCCGCGTGGAGAAATGTCTGTTCCGGGATACGGACAGAGGACTCCGGATCAAGAGCAGACGGGGGCGCGGCAAGGACAGCGTGCTGAAGGATATCTCTTTTGCACAGATCAGAATGGAGCATGTGCTCACGCCTTTTGTGCTGAACTGCTTCTATTTCTGCGATCCTGACGGGAAGACCGATTATGTGCAGTCAAGAGACAAACTGCCGGTTGATGACAGAACACCGCAGATCGGCAGCATGCAGTTCTCGGATATCGAGTGTATTGATACGGAATATGCCGCGGCATATTTCCTGGGACTTCCGGAGAAACCGGCAGGCAGAATCACAATGGAGCACGTGCATGTATCCTATAAGGAAGATGCAGGAAGCGGCATACCGGTGATGGCATGCGGAATTTCTGAAGTCAGCAGACTGGGGATTCACGCAGAAAATGTGGAGCAGCTCGTGCTGAAGGATGTAACCCTTGACGGGTGCGAAGGCGAGGCTGTGACCGCTGTAAATACGGCAGTGGTACAGGAAAGGTAACGATCTATGTTTCATGGACTTTTCGGTTATGACAATGCGATATCAAAATTTTTCAGAACGATTGGAAATATCTGGTATCTTCATATTCTGTGGCTGGTAACGTCACTTCCCGTCATTACGATCGGTGCGTCTACAACAGCGCTTTTGTATTCGATGATGAAGCTGCACCGGGAGGACGGATACCCGACAGAGAACTTCTTCCATTCCTTTAAAATGAACTTCCGTCAGGCGACAGAGCTGTATCTGATCTATCTGGCAGCCGGTGCACTGATTGCGGCAGATCTCGTGATTGCCAATCAGATGATGGGAGACACGGGAAAAGGGTTCTGGATGATTTCACTGATTGTGGCAGTACCCTATGTACTGGGACTTCTGTATGTTTTTGCGGTGGAAGCCAGATTCGTGAATACCATCCGGGCGACGATCCGGTATGCATTCGGACTGTCCATCCGGCATTTTAAATATACCTTCCAGATGCTGATACTGGTTGCACTTGTCATTTATGCCAATACCACGCTGGTAATCTGCAATTTCCTGACACTCTCGTTCGGAGTGGGCCTTACAGCATACATATTAACGTTTTATTATAACCGCATTTTTGAACAATACATTCCAAAAAAGGAGGCACAGGATGATACAGCTTGGGATTCGCCTGCATGATACTGCAGAACTTCCTTTTGAGGAAAGACTTGAAACCGTCAGAGCACAGGGCTTTTCCTGTGTACATCTGGCACTTTCAAAGGTGTCCGGTCTGCCGTCAGCTCCCGAAGCATTCACACCGGGATATGCGATGGCGCTGAGGCACCTTTTTGCTAAGCATGAACTGGATGTTGCGGTACTGGGATGTTATCAGAATCCGGGCAATCCTGATGAGCAGATGATGGCGCGGATCCGGAATCAGTATCTGGCACATATCCGGCTGGCTTCGCTTCTGGGCTGCGGGGTAGTCGGAACAGAAACGGGAGCACTGAATGAGGATTATCATTATGATCCGCAGGATACAGTGTCAGAACAGGCACTGGAACAGCTGATCCGTAATCTGAAACCGATTGTCCTCTATGCGGAGAAGATGGGCGTGATCCTGGCAATTGAACCGGTATGGAAGCATATCGTTTCTGATGCAGACCGTGCCAGAACGGTGCTTGATGAAATCGGTTCGCCCAATCTCCAGGTGATTCTGGATCCGGTCAATCTGATTTCTCCTGCGCGCTATCAGCAGAGAAATGAAACCATCGCACACGCAATTGAAGTTCTGGGAAGAGATGTTGCAGTAATCCACCTGAAGGACTGCCGGCTTGAACACGGAGAAGTTGTCAGCAGTGCCTGCGGTACAGGGGAACTTGATTATTCACAGATTATTTCCTTTGCAGAACGCAGTAAGCCCTGTATTCAGGCGACACTGGAAAATACAACGCCGGAAAATGCAGTCATGGCACGCAGATACATTGAAGAGAGAGAAGGAAGAGTATGAATACCATTAATAAGGAAAACTCCGGCTATCAGGACAGACCGGTTAAGGTGGTACAGTTCGGGGAAGGCAATTTCCTGCGGGCATTTGCAGATGAGATGATTGATGCGGCAAATGAACAGAATATCTTTGACGGCAATATTGTGATGCTCAAGCCCACACCGGTAAGAGCCGGCTCCGGTACATTTGAAAGCTTCCGGCATCAGGAATGTCAGTACACGCTGGTACTGCGCGGCAGGAAGGAAGGGCGTACAGTCTGCGAAAAGCGAAAAATCACTTCCGTAAAGGAAATCCTGAGTATCTATGATGACTGGCATACGGTCTTAAAGCTGGCGGCGCTGGAAAGTCTTCAGATCGTCATATCAAATACCACGGAAGCAGGAATTATATATAAGGAAGAAGAAAGAACGGCAGATGTTCCGCCGGCGACCTATCCGGGAAAGCTGACCGCCTTTTTATATGAACGTTTTGTATCACTTCATGGCGCAGCAGATCAAGGCCTGATCATTCTGCCGGTGGAGCTGATTGAAGACAACGGGGATGTATTGGAAAGCTGTGTGCTGCACTATGCGGAGAGCTGGAAGCTGGGTGAAGAATTTGCGCAGTGGATCAGGAATGCCTGCACCTTCTGCAATACATTGGTAGACCGTATCGTTCCGGGCTTCCCGAGGGAGGAAGCGCAGACGATGTGGGAGGAACTGGGATACCGCGATGATCTGCTGGATGTTGCGGAACCGTTTGGTCTCTGGGTGATTGAAGACAAGGGAGATGTCAGAGAAAAGTTCCCGCTGGACCGCGCAGGCATGCCTGTTCTGTTTGCGGAAAGCGTCAGACCCTATAAGCAGCGCAAGGTCAGAATCCTGAACGGTGCACATACCTCTTTCGCACTTGCGTCATTCCTTTCAGGCAATGACGATGTACTCTCCTCCATGAAGGATGAATGCATCCGGACGCATATTATGAAGGTATTGTATGAGGAAGTGCTTCCGACACTGACACTGCCTGAAGATGAAGTGAGAAACTTTGCGGCGGCCGTAATCGAGCGCTTTGAGAATCCTTTTATAAAGCATCAGCTGCTGTCCATTTCTCTGAATTCCGTTTCCAAGTGGAGAGAACGCTGCATGCCGAGTCTGCTCGCCTATGAAGAGAAAAACGGACGGATTCCGGAACATCTGGCATTTTCACTGGCGGCACTTCTGCAGTTCTATACTGGGACGGAACTGCAGAACGGTGTTCTGACCGGGCACAGAAAGTGCGGAGAAACGTCAGAAAACTATCAGATACATGATGATCAGGCAGTACTGGAATTTTTTGCACAATGCAGCAGAAACTGTGCTGCGGATTTCGTAAAGAATACCCTGGAGGAAAGCAGCTTCTGGGGACAGGATCTCACACAGATTCCGGGACTGGCCAGACTGGTGACAGAAGATCTTGAAAATATACGCAGATCAGGCATGAGAGCTGCACTGGAGCAGCTGGAAGGAAAAAGGTAAAGGGCATGGACAATCAGAGCATCATTCAGATCAATCAGAAGGATAATGTCGCAGTTGCTCTCCGGGAACTGGCAGAGGGGAGCAGCCTGCAGGTGGCGGGAACAACGCTGCAGATTCGGGAGGCGGTTCCGCGCGGGCATAAGATTGCGCTGAAGGATATTTCTGAGGGGGAGGAGATTATCAAGTACGGCAACCGGATCGGAATTGCCAGATGCGCAATTCCAAAGGGCGGCTGGGTACATGTGCACAATATCCGGACTGGGCTTGGTGATCTGAATACCTACAGCTATACGCCGGATACGGGCAGTAAAGGAGGGAAGGAGCAGGATCAGGAACTCTTTTTCCAGGGATACAGGCGCACGGACGGGAGCGTCGGCGTCCGCAATGAAATCTGGATTCTGCCGACCGTCGGATGCGTAAATGACGTGGTGGATGCGATTGCGGAGAGAGCAAAGCAGCTTACCGGTGCAAAGAACATCATCTCCTTCCGTCATCCGTACGGCTGCTCGCAGCTGGGAGATGATCAGATCCATACCAGAAAGATTCTGGCGGATCTGGTAAGACACCCGAATGCGGCAGGGGTACTGCTGGTCGGACTTGGCTGTGAGAACAGCAGCATAGAAGAGATCAGGAAATATATCGGCACATATGACCCGCAGCGTGTCAGGTTCCTGGTGGCGCAGGACTGTGAGGATGAAATTGCAGAAGGCGCCGGACTGGTACAGGAACTGTGTACTTTTGCCGCCGGGTTTCACAGGGAGAAGATCAGTGCCGCAGAGCTGACCATCGGACTCAAGTGCGGAGGCTCTGACGGACTTTCCGGGATTACTGCCAATCCGGTGGTCGGAAGAGTTTCGGATCTGCTGCTTTCCTGCGGCGGATCTTCCATTCTGACGGAGGTTCCGGAAATGTTCGGCGCGGAAAATCTTCTGATGAACCGCTGTGAAAGCAGGGAGGTTTTCGATAAGACCGTGCAGCTGATCAATGATTTCAAACAGTATTTTATCCGGAATGACCAGCCGATCTATGAGAACCCGTCTCCGGGCAATAAGGCCGGCGGAATCTCCACACTGGAGGACAAATCCCTTGGCTGCACACAGAAATCGGGTTCCGGAACGATCCGGGACGTACTCCGCTACGGTGACCGGCTGCAGAAAAAGGGACTTTCGCTTCTGGAAGCACCGGGAAATGATCTGGTTGCAGCAACGGCGCTTGCGGCAGCAGGCGCGCAGCTGATTCTGTTCACGACAGGGCGCGGAACGCCGTTTGCGTCTCCGGTGCCGACGATCAAGATTTCGAGTAATTCAGACCTGGCAGGCAGGAAGAAAAACTGGATTGATTTCAATGCCGGGGTGCTGACAGAGAAAGGAAGCGTTGAAGAAACCGGGGAAGCCCTGTTTGCACAGGTACTGGAAACCGCCTCGGGAACGGAGACCTGTTCCGAACGGGCAGGATATCATGACATGGCAATTTTCAAACAGGGCGTTACCCTGTAAGGAAGCAGCATAAAAGAATGTTTGGTCATTGTGGAGACGATTGGTAAAAAATTAGTTATTTTTTTTATCAATCGTCTCTGTACATTTCAAATACGAGTTGCTATAATATGTCAGAAGTCCAGAGTCCATATTTGTGCCCGGCGCTGTAAAACCGGACAGGGAGCGTGTTCAGATGAGTTTTGAAAATGACAGTGATGTCAATGAGAACAGTATAGCGGACATTGTTCAGAGGTATCAGAGTGATGTTGCGAGCCTCGTTCCTTATCTTCCGTGGCTGGAAGCACATGCGGATGCACAGGTATCGGAAAGTTACGGCGGCGAACAGCTGTCTCATTCCATTTCGTTTCCGGTGTATGATTCGACACTTCTGGGATTTGTCAAACAGGCACAGCAGACCGACCTGCTGGACCGCAATTATGTTTATGTATACAGTCGGAATCATCTGCAGAACGCACAGGATGAGCTGAGATTCATCCAGGGCGCACAGATCAGAGACATGGCAGACCTTGCAGGTATTCTGTCAAAGTATATCATGTCCGGAATGGTCAAGGGCTCCGTGTGGTCTGAAGGTGTTCATAATCGTGTTCTGTACAGCGTTGTTGCCAAAATGCAGGAACTGATAAAGTTCTGGGGATCGGAAAAGAACTGACCGCAGCAGGTCACGAAAGGGATCCGAAATGGGAGAAAAGTCTGCTCAGAAAAGAAAGTTCATTATCGATACGGCGCGTGGCGTATTTGCCGACAAGGGATTCAAGGCCGTAACGATGAAAGACATTGTGGAAGCTTGCCAGATCAGCAGAGGCGGGCTTTATCTGTATTTTAACAATACAGATGAACTTTTCATTGCAGTACTTGAGGACGAAACGGAAGACGATGATGATGAAGCTGTCAGCAAAGCACTGAAGAATGAAGCGACTGCATCTGACATGCTTGCTCTTTTCATCAAGGAACAGAAGAAGGAAATCCTTCGCAAAAAGAACAATCTTACTATCGCTTCATATGAATATTTTTCCGCACATAAGCAGTCGGGAAAACAGAATCCGTTGAAGAAGCAGTTTGACGTGGCAGTAAGAATTGTGGAAAGACTGATTGAAACCGGCGTGGAAAGTGGAGAATTCTATTGTGAAGATCCGCTTGGCTGTGCGCGTAATATGATGTATGTCATTGAAGGGCTGAAAGTTTCGAGCCGTACAATGGGAACAACGGAAGAAATGATAGACCGGGAACTGTTATATATTTTACAGGGGTTAGTCCCGGAAGAATAGCATATTAATTTTGACAGGAAAAGGTGCTTCGAGATTTTACTTGGAGCACACTTTTTTTAAATAGAAAAGCAGGAACCAGAAACAGGGTAAAGAGGAGAGGAGCACTATGGTAAAAAGAATCTATGTAGAAAAAAAGAAGCCCTTTGCAGGCAGAGCAAAGGAACTGAAGGAAGAGATCGCAGGTTATCTCGGAATTCACAGCGTTGAAGATGTACGTATTTTTATCCGCTATGATGTTGAAAATGTATCGGATGAGGTATTTGAGCAGGCTACGACAACCGTATTTTCAGAACCTCCCGTTGATATTCTTTACCGTGAAACAATAGAAATTCCGCAGAATGCAAAGGTATTCAGCATTGAATCCCTGCCGGGACAGTTCGACCAGAGAGCAGATTCCGCTGAGCAGTGTGTCCGCTTTATCAAAGGTGATGAGCAGCCGGTGATCCGCACCGCAGTCACCTATATGCTGATTGGCACGGTATCAGAAGAGGAACTGAAGAAAATCGAAGACTATGTCATGAACCCGGTGGATTCCAGAATCAGCAGCTCTGACAAGCCGGAAACACTGGTGGAAAATTATGAAGAGCCTGAGGATGTGAAGATTTTTGACGGTTTTATTTCCATGACGGAAAAAGACTTAAAGGATCTGTATGAGTCTCTTGGCCTTGCCATGACCTTCAATGATTTCAAGTGGATTCAGACCTATTTCCATGATGATGAGCACAGGGATCCGTCCATGACGGAGATCCGTGTACTGGATACCTACTGGTCGGATCACTGCCGTCATACCACGTTCGGCACAGAACTGAAGGACATTACCTTTGCAGACGGATTTTATAAAAAGCCGATCGAGGATGCCTATAAGAGTTACCTCATCGCCAGAGAAGAAGTCTATAAGGATCCGCAGAAGCGTCAGAGCAAATTCATCTGCCTGATGGATCTGGCACTTATGGGCATGAAGAAGCTCAGAGCTGACGGTAAACTGACCGATATGGAGAAATCCGAGGAGAATAATGCCTGCACCGTTGTTGTACCGATTGAAGTGGATTACGGCAAGGGTAAGGTAACGGAGAACTGGCTGGTATTCTTCAAGAATGAAACACATAACCATCCGACAGAGATCGAGCCGTTCGGCGGTGCTGCCACCTGCCTTGGCGGAGCAATCCGTGATCCGCTTTCCGGAAGAGGCTATGTATATCAGGCAATGCGTGTGACCGGTGCTGCTGATCCGACCGTTCCGGTTGCAGAGACCTTAAAGGGCAAGCTCTCACAGAAAAAGCTCGTTACAGGCGCTGCACAGGGTTATTCCTCCTATGGTAACCAGATCGGTCTGGCGACAGGCTATGTCAAGGAAGTATATCATCCCAATTACGTGGCAAAGCGTATGGAAATCGGTGCAGTCATGGGTGCCGCTCCGCAGGCCAATGTTATCCGTAAGAGTTCAGATCCGGGCGACATCATCATTCTGCTCGGCGGACGTACAGGAAGAGACGGCTGCGGCGGAGCAACAGGTTCTTCCAAGGCACACACCAGCAAGTCTCTTGCTACCTGCGGTGCCGAGGTACAGAAAGGTAATGCGCCGACAGAGCGTAAACTGCAGCGTCTGTTCAGAAGACCTGAAGTCAGCAGCCTGATCAAAAAGTGTAACGACTTTGGTGCAGGCGGTGTATCCGTAGCCATCGGTGAACTTGCAGACGGTCTGGACATCAATCTGGATCTTGTACCGAAGAAGTATGCCGGTCTGGACGGAACAGAACTGTCCATTTCCGAATCCCAGGAGCGTATGGCGGTTGTCGTGGATCCGAAAGATGCGGATAAATTCCTTGATTATGCAGCAGAAGAGAATCTTGAAGCAGTCAAGGTTGCAGTGGTTACAAAAGAGCCCCGCCTTGTCCTGAAGTGGAGAGGCAAGAAGGTTGTGGATATCAGAAGATCCTTCCTCGATACCAACGGTGCTCATCAGGAAACAACAGTAAAAGTGGATCTTCCGGAAAAGGAAGAAAACTATTTCCATAAGATTGCAGCACCGAAGGCCAAAGAGGGACTGGCAAAGGGTGATGTGAGAGCAGCATGGGTCGGCGAATTAAATGATCTGAATGTATGCTCACAGAAGGGCCTTGTGGAGCGTTTTGACTCCTCCATCGGTGCAGCTACGGTTGTCATGCCTTACGGCGGACAGTATCAGATGACAGAGACACAGGCAATGGTGGCAAAGCTTCCGATTCTGCATGGCAGGAGCGATACCGTAACCATGATGTCCTACGGTTTTGATCCGTATCTGTCTTCCTGGAGTCCGTATCACGGTGCTGTATATGCAGTTACGGAATCCATTGCACGTATTGTTGCAAACGGTGGTGATTATCATAAGCTGCACTTCACTTTCCAGGAATTCTTCAAGAGAATGACGGAAGATCCGGAACGCTGGAGCCAGCCGTTTACAGCACTTCTGGGCGCATATGATGCACAGCTCGGTTACGGCATCGCCTCCATTGGCGGTAAGGACTCCATGTCCGGATCTTTCAATGAGATCAATGTACCGCCGACGCTGGTATCCTTTGCAGTCGATGTTGCAAGGAAACAGGATATTATCACACCTGAGCTGAAGAAGGCAGGAGACAGACTTGTGGAATTCACGATTGTGAAGGATGAGTATGATCTGCCGGTATATGAGAAAGTCATGGAACTGTACGGACAGGTAACAGAGCTGATCCGCAGCGGTGCGATCGTTTCCTGTTATACCGTAGACTGCTATGGTATTGCAGCAGCTGTCAGCAAGATGGCATTCGGTAACCGGATGGGCGTAAAACTCTCCGATGATCTGAAGGCAGAAGAACTCTTTGCAAACGGTATTGCGAACCTGATCGCAGAAGTTCCGGCAGAGAAGCTTGGCGATGTTCTGAAGGTATCCGGCAGCAGAGAAGTCGGCTGTGTTACAGATGATGCAACACTCCGCTACAAAGATGTTGCCATTACCCTTGACGAAGCAGAGAAGAGCTGGACTTCCAGGCTGGAGAAGGTATTCCCGACCACGGCATCTGCAGACAGGACACCGGTAGAGAGCCCTCTTTACACAGAAAAAAATGTATATGTATGCAAAAACAGGACTGCAGTTCCGACCGTATTCATTCCGGTATTCCCGGGCAGCAACTGCGAATACGATTCTGCTGCGGCATTTGAAAACGCAGGTGCAAAGGTGATTACGAAGATCTTCCGTAACCGCAATGCAGAGGATATCAGAGCATCCGTAGATGAGTTTGAAAAGTCCATTGAACAGGCACAGATCATCATGTTCCCGGGCGGCTTCTCCGCAGGTGATGAACCGGACGGAAGTGCCAAGTTCTTTGCAACGGCATTCAGAAATGAGAAGATCAGAGAAGCGGTTCAGGATATGCTTGGTAAGAGAGACGGACTTGCACTTGGTATCTGTAACGGATTCCAGGCCATGATCAAGCTCGGCCTTGTTCCGACAGGTACGATTGCAGGACAGAGTGCAGATTCACCGACACTGACCTTCAATACCATCGGCAGACATATCTCCAAGATGGCATACATTAAGGTTGTTTCCGCTAAGTCCCCGTGGCTGCAGAAAGCAACCCTCGGCGGTGTATATACAAACCCGGCTTCACATGGTGAAGGAAGATTTGTTGCACCGGAAAATGTGCTGAAAGATCTTTTTGCAAACGGACAGATCGCAACGCAGTACTGCGATCCGAAGGGAACAGTTTCCATGGATGATACCTGGAATATCAACGGTTCCTATATGGCAGTGGAAGGCATTACCTCTCCGGACGGACGCTGCCTTGGCAAGATGACGCACTCGGAAAGACGCGGAGACGGCGTAGCCATCAATATTCTTGGCGAGCAGGATCTGAAGATCTTTGAGTCCGGTGTTGAGTACTTCAAATAATGGAGGCAGGAATGAACGCATTTTTAATACTTGAAGATGGCACGGTGTTCCGTGGAAAGCATATCGGCGCAGATCAGGATGTGATCAGTGAGATCGTATTCAACACATCCATGGCCGGTTATACCGAAGTATTCACGGATCCGTCCTATGCCGGACAGGCGGTATGCATGACCTATCCGCTGATCGGCAATTATGGCGTAAGCGTTGATGATATGGAATCGGAAAGACCCTGGCTCGACGGCGTGATCGTCCGCGAGCTTTCGGAGATTCCGTCAAATTTCCGCTGTGATATGACTATTCAGGAGTTTCTGGAGAAATACAATGTGCCCGGAATCGAAGGAATCGATACCAGAGCACTGGTCCGGATCCTTCGGGAAAAAGGTACCATGAACGGTATGATCACAACCAATGAAAATTATGATTTTAAAGAAATCCAGCCGAAGCTGAAGGCATATACAACCGGGAGAGTGGTTGAGAAGGTTTCCTGTAAGGAAAAGCAGTTCATCAAAGGAGCAGCTGATCTTGCAGAAAACGGACCGATTTCCGGAAGTGCAGTATTTTCGGAAGATGATTTTGCAGCGGCATGCGCAGGAAACCATGATAAGCGTGAGAAGAAGCCGAGCATGGTCAGAGAGTTAAACGGCAAAGGCCTTAAGGTTGCGCTTCTGGACATTGGTGCCAAGCGCAACATTGCAGATTCTCTTCGTGCAAGAGGCTGTGATGTCACAATTTATCCGGCCAGAACTCCTGCAGAGGAAATTCTTGAAGGAAACCCGGATGGCATCATGCTTTCCAACGGCCCCGGCGATCCGAAGGACTGCCCGGAGATCATTGCGGAAGTGAAAAAACTCTATGATTCCGAAGTCCCGATTTTCGCAATCTGCCTCGGACATCAGCTGATGGCACTTGCTACAGGTGCGGACACACATAAGATGAAATATGGCCACAGAGGCGGTAATCACCCGGTAAAGGATCTTGCGACCGGACGTGTCTATATATCCTCCCAGAATCATGGCTATGTTGTGGATACGGATCATCTTGATCCGAAGGTTGCAAAGCCGGCATTTATCAATGTCAATGACGGAACCAATGAAGGACTTGCCTACGCCGGAAAGAACATTTTCACCGTTCAGTTCCATCCGGAAGCATGCCCCGGCCCGCAGGACAGCGGATATCTGTTCGACAGATTCATCAGCATGATGAAACAATAAGCAGGAGAGGATAGAGGAAATGCCAAAAAATAAAGATGTGAAAAAGGTTCTGGTGATCGGATCCGGCCCCATCGTCATCGGGCAGGCTGCAGAGTTTGATTATGCAGGTACACAGGCATGCCGTTCGCTGAAGGAAGAGGGAATAGAGGTTGTCCTGGTAAATTCCAATCCGGCAACCATCATGACAGACAGAGACATTGCAGATGAGGTTTATATCGAACCGCTGACAGCAAAGGTTCTCGAACAGATCATAGAAAAAGAGAAACCGGACAGCGTTCTGCCCACACTGGGTGGTCAGGCCGGCCTGAACCTGGGTATGGAGCTGGATGAATCCGGATTTCTTGCAAAGCATAACATAAAGCTGCTGGGTACAACGGCAGAGACCATCAAGAAGGCAGAAGACCGTCAGGAATTCAAGGATACCATGGAAAAGATCGGAGAACCCTGCGCACCGTCTCTGGTCGTTCATGATGTTCCTGCAGGTGTTGAGTTCGCCCGTCAGATCGGTTATCCGGTCGTACTGCGTCCCGCCTATACCCTTGGCGGAAGCGGCGGCGGTATCGCGCATGATCAGGCAGAACTTGAAGACATTCTGGCAAACGGACTTCGTCTGTCCCGTGTCGGAGAAGTTCTGGTGGAACGCTGCATTGCAGGCTGGAAAGAGATCGAGTACGAAGTAATGCGTGATTCTGCAGGCAACTGCATCACCGTCTGCAACATGGAGAATATTGATCCTGTCGGCGTACATACAGGCGACAGTATCGTTGTGGCACCTTCCCAGACCCTGAGCGATAAGGAATATCAGATGCTCAGAAGCGCCGCACTCAATATCATTGATGAACTGAAGATCACCGGCGGATGTAATGTGCAGTTCGCACTTCATCCGACCAGTTTTGAATACTGTGTCATCGAAGTTAATCCGCGTGTCAGCCGTTCTTCAGCGCTGGCTTCCAAGGCAACCGGATACCCGATTGCAAAGGTTGCAGCCAAGATCGCACTCGGCTATACACTGGATGAGATTAAAAATGCCATTACAGGCAAGACCTATGCCAGCTTTGAGCCGACACTGGACTACTGTGTGGTGAAATTCCCGAGACTTCCGTTCGATAAGTTCATAACGGCAAAACGTACGCTTTCCACCCAGATGAAAGCAACCGGCGAAGTCATGAGTATCTGCACGAATTTTGAAGGTGCCATGATGAAGGCCATCCGTTCACTGGAGCAGCACGTCGACTGCCTGATGAGCTATGATTTCTCAGCACTTACGGATGAAGAACTGACGCAGCGTCTTGCTGTCATTGATGACCAGAGAATCTGGGTGATTGCAGAAGCGCTCCGTCGTAATTTCAGCTATGATCAGATTCATGAAATCACCATGATTGATCACTGGTTCATCAATAAGCTTCATGTTCTGGTCAGAATGGAACAGAAGCTGAAAAATGAGAAGCTGACACCGGAGACACTCCTTGAAGCAAAGCGTCTGGAGTTCCCGGACAGTGTAATCGGCAGACTTACCGGCATGAGTGCGGATGAAGTAAAGAAGATGCGCTATGACAATAACATCACAGCGACCTACAAGATTGTAGATACCTGCGCAGCCGAATTTGCTGCAGCAACGCCTTACTACTATTCCGTGTACAACGGTCCTGATTCCGAGAACGAAGCAGATGCTTCTGAAAAGAAGAAAAAGAAGATCCTTGTCCTGGGTTCCGGCCCGATCCGTATCGGACAGGGTATCGAATTTGATTACTGTTCCGTACATGCAACATGGGCATTCCAGAAGGCCGGCTACGAAACCATTATCATCAATAACAATCCGGAAACCGTCAGCACGGATTTCGATATTGCAGACAAACTCTATTTTGAACCTCTGACACCGGAAGATGTGGAGAATGTGGTCCGTCAGGAAAAACCGGACGGCGCAGTCGTACAGTTCGGCGGTCAGACGGCCATCAAGCTGACACAGGATCTGATGAAGATGGGTGTGAAGATCTTCGGAACCGATGCAAAGGATGTGGATGCAGCAGAAGACAGAGAGATCTTTGATGAGATTCTCGAGCAGACACAGATTGCAAGGGCAGCAGGTTCAACCGTTTACACGGCAGAAGAAGCCAAGGAAGTGGCGAACAGACTCGGTTATCCTGTTCTGGTACGTCCGTCCTATGTACTTGGCGGACAGGGCATGCAGATCGCTCTTTCTGATCAGGAAATCGAAGAGTTCATGAATATCATCAACCGCTATGCGCAGGATCACCCGATTCTGGTTGATAAGTACCTGCAGGGTACAGAGACCGAAGTAGATGCGGTATGCGATGGCGAAGACATTGTCATCCCGGGTATCATGGAGCATATCGAACGTTCCGGCGTACATTCGGGAGATTCCATTTCCGTATATCCGGCACAGACGCTCAGCGAGAACGTGAAAAAGACAATCGCAGAATATACAAGAAGACTGGCAAAGGCACTTCATGTCATCGGCCTGATCAATGTACAGTTCATTGCAGTCGGTGAGAAGGTATATATCATCGAAGCCAACCCGAGATCCTCCCGTACCGTACCTTATATCAGCAAGGTAACCGGTATTCCGATTGTAGATCTGGCGGCACAGGTCATGATGGGTAAAAAGCTCAAGGACCTTGGCTATACGCCGGGACTTCAGCCGGAAGCAGGCTATGTGGCCATCAAGATGCCGGTATTCTCTTTTGAGAAGATCAGAGGCGCAGAGATCAGCCTTGGACCTGAGATGAAGTCAACCGGTGAGTGTCTGGGTATCAGTAAGACATTTAACGAGGCACTTTACAAGGCATTCCTCGGTGCAGGTATCAATCTGCCGAAGTACAAGCAGATGATCATTACCGTAAAGGATGCCGACAAGGGTGAGATCATTGATATCGCCCGCAGATATGAGGCACTTGGCTATACGATCTATGCCACACTTTCTACAGCAGAGACGCTGAATCAGAACGGTGTTCATGCAAGACGTGTCAATAAGATCAGCCAGGAATCACCGACTGTCATGGATCTGATCCTGGGTCATAAGATCGACCTCGTCATCGATACGCCGACGCAGGGACGTGATAAGACCAGAGACGGATTCCTCATCCGCCGTACCGCAATCGAGACCGGTGTAAATGTCATCACCGCACTTGATACGGCCCGTGCCCTTGTTTCCAGTCTGGAAACAGCATGCAAGGAAGACAATCTGCAGCTGGTGGATATCGCAAAGCTGTAAGTCTGTACAGGAAAAAAAAAGATATTGGCAGGCCCCATGTGATCGGAAGGATCGCATGGGGCCTGTTTATAAACTGCACGCTTTCTGGTGGATATATATTGAATAAAAAGGGAGGAGGCCGTCTGATCGGGGAATCAGGCGGCCTTTTTATGAAAAAGATATTTAATTGGGGTGTTCAGATGACTTTCAGCATCTGTATTTTTATGTTTTTCAGCTACTTGCCTTAGCTGATAAGAAGATCATACTGCAGGAACCTTAACTGAACTTAAATCAGTTATTAATAGAATATAAAATGCCTGATATACTTTTTTATGATGACGATGATAATATATACACAGGTGCAAGTGAGTATTTCATGTGATATATTAATAAAGGTTATCAATGCATATTGCCAGAAACGGAACGACGAATGAATAAAATAAATTATGCCAGGCAGCTGGATCAGAAAATTGAGGAATTTCAGAAACAGGGGCGCTATCCAAAGCTTCTGCTTCATGCGTGCTGCGCGCCGTGCTCTTCGTATTGTCTGGAATTTCTGCGGGAATACTTTGATGTGACGGTTTTTTATTATAATCCGAATATTACAGAGGAAGCGGAGTACCGTAAGCGGGTGGAAGAAGAGAAGCGCCTGATTGCGGCCTATAACCGGCAGGTGGATGAGCAGCATTTCGAAGGCATGCACTCGGATGAGAAGGCACACAGAATCGGGATTCTGGAGGGCAGCTATGTGCCTGCGGACTATTATGACGCGGTACGCGGACTGGAAGACTGCCCGGAAGGCGGAGACAGATGCACGAAGTGCTTTGCCCTGCGCCTTGGGGAGACGGCAAGAGTCTGTGCAGAGCAGGGGTTTGACTTTTTTACCACAACGCTCACGATCAGTCCGCTTAAGGACGCAGACCGGCTTAACCGGATCGGCGGGGAGATGGCGCAGAAGTATGGGACCACTTTTTTACCGTCTGATTTTAAGAAAAAAGAGGGTTATAAGCGTTCCATTGAACTGTCTCATCAGTTTGGTCTCTACCGGCAGGATTTCTGCGGCTGCAGCTATTCGAAAGCAGAGCGGGAGCGGCAGAAAGCGGAAAATGCAGGCACAATTTGACAGATTCTCCGCAACGTGTTTCAATAGGAAAATAGCTGGTTGAATTTTGCATTTATATACATTTTCAGATAAGGAAGGAAATCGAATTTGGAAAAAGTAATTGATCTGATTTCAAAAGAGGTAGCTGATGCGTTTGAGGCAGCAGGATACGAGAGCAGACTTGGAAGAGTCACACTTTCCAACAGACCTGACCTGTGCGAGTATCAGTGCAATGGCGCAATGGCAGGAGCAAAGGAATATCACAAGGCTCCGTTTATGATTGCAGACGAGGTTGCGGAGAAGCTTCAGGGCAACGAAATGTTTGCGTCTGTAGAATCCGTAAAACCGGGATTCCTGAATATTAAAGTCAGCAAAGACTTTGTAAGACACTATATTGTGAAGATGATGCATGAGAAGAAACTTGGGGTGGAACAGCCCGGACATGCACCGGAATTCATTATCGATTATGGCGGACCGAATGTTGCCAAACCGCTTCACGTGGGGCATCTGCGTTCTGCAGTCATCGGAGAATCCTTAAAGAGAATCCTGCGTTATACCGGACATAAGGTGACCGGAGACATTCATATGGGAGACTGGGGACTGCAGATGGGGCTGATCATTACGGAGCTTCATCATCAGCATCCGGAGCTGCCTTATTTTGATGAGAATCATACAGGTCCTTATCCGAAGGAAGCACCGTTTACGATTTCCGAACTGGAAAAAATCTATCCGGAAGCAAGCGGCAAGTCCAAGGAGGATGAAGCCTACAAGGCAGAAGCCATGGAAGCAACCAAGCAGCTGCAGAACGGACATAAGGGATATCGTGCGCTGTGGCATCATATTCTGGATGTTTCCGTAACGGACCTGAAAAAAAATTATAAGAACCTGAATGTGGATTTCGATCTGTGGCGCGGAGAATCTGATGTGCACGAAGTGATTCCGGGAATGGTGGAATACATGAAGCAGCATGGCTACGCGCATGAGAGTCAGGGCGCTCTGGTAGTGGATGTTGCAGAGGAAACAGATGCCAAGGAGATCCCGCCGTGCATGATTCTGAAATCTGATGGTGCATCTTTATATAATACGACGGATCTTGCAACCATCCAGCAGCGTATGGACGAGTTCCATCCGGACGGACTGGTGTATGTTGTGGACAAACGTCAGGAACTGTATTTCACACAGGTATTCCGCTGTGCACGCAAGACGAAACTGGTGCTGCCGGAAACAGAGCTTCATTTTGTCGGTTTCGGTACCATGAATGGAAAAGACGGCAAACCGTTCAAAACGAGACAGGGTGGCGTGCCTCGTCTGGAGAATCTGATTGCTGAAATTGATGAGCAGATGTATGGCAGAATCAAGGAAGGAAATCCGGAGATCACAGAAGAGGAAGCTAGAAAGACAGCACATCAGGTTGCACTTTCTGCGATCAAGTACGGTGATCTTTCCAATCAGCCGTCCAAGGATTATGTATTTGATATTGAGAAGTTTACTTCCTTTGAAGGAGATACCGGCCCGTATATTCTCTATACAATTGTCCGGATCAAATCCATTCTGGCGAAGTATGAGCAGGAAGGAAAGTCTGCAAAGCAGGCGCTTTTAAATGCACCCGGAAGCGATACGGAGAAGAGCCTCATGCTGCAGTTGACAAAGTTCGCAGACAGCGTGGAGAGCGCTTCGAGAGAACTGATGCCGAACAGAATCTGTGCCTATATTTATGAGCTGTCCAATGATTTCAACAGCTTCTACCATGAAACCAAGATTCTGACAGAACCTGACCAGGATAAGAAAGAAGGATATATTGCATTGCTGTATATCACGCTGAAGGTACTGGAAACCGGCATTGATCTGCTGGGCTTCACAGCTCCTGACAGGATGTAAGACAGTTTGCAGTAATATGCAGATGGAAGAGCAGAAACACATATTCAGCAACCGGGATCTTTATAAGCTCCTGATTCCGGTGATGGCTGAGCAGCTATTAAATTCACTGATGGGAACCGCAGACAGCATAATGGTCTCTAACGTAGGACCGGCCGCTATCTCTGCGGTTTCTCTTGTTGATTCCATAAATGTGCTGATCATACAGGCACTTTCCGCACTGGCAACAGGCGGTGTGATTGTCTGCTCCAATTTTATCGGTCAGAAGAGACCGGATCAGGCACGGGAGTCGGCCAAACAGCTGTCTCTGGTGGCACTTGCGATTTCTGTTGTCATCATGATCTTAAGCATGTGTCTGCGTATGCCTCTCCTGCATCTGATTTTCGGGAAAGTGGAACCGGCGGTCATGACGGCTGCATCAACCTATTTTTTCTATACGATTCTGTCTTTTCCGGCAATTGCCATGTACAATTCCGGAGCGGCGATCTATCAGGCGCAGCGTAATACCAGACTGCCGATGCTGATCGCGGTCTTCTCCAACGCACTCAATATTGCAGGAAATGCATGGCTGATCTGGGGCATGCATATGGGCGTTGCAGGTGCTGCCATCGCCACGCTGGTCTCCAGGATCGTATCGGCAGTTGCCGTATATGCGTTCCTGCACAGAGAAGGACAGGAAATTTATATCCGGAATTATGCGAAGACGAAACCTGATCTGCACCGGATCGGTACCATTCTGGCGCTTGGAATTCCGAACGGAATCGAAACCTCCATGTTTCAGTTCGGTAAGCTGGCGATTCAGTCTACGGTATCCACACTCGGGACAACGGCAATGGCAGCGCAGGCCATGACTGCAATTCTGGAAAGTCTGAACGGTGTGGCGGGAATCGGCGTCGGGATCGGCCTGATGACAGTTGTCGGGCAGTGTATCGGAGCCGGGAGAAAAGACGAAGCCAGATATTATGTGAAGAAGCTGGCAATCTGGGGAGAAGCTGTCGTGACGATCTGCTGCATTGTGATCTATCTGCTGGCGCGTCCGATTACGATGCTGGCCGGGATGACACAGGAAAGCGCAGATATGTGCCTGTTCATGATCGGCTGGATCACCATTGTCAAACCGCTTGTGTGGACCGCTTCATTTATTCCCGGCTACGGGATGCGGGCGGCAGGAGATGTGAAATTCTCCATGATCCTGTCTACGGCTTCCATGTGGATCTTCCGGGTGAGCCTTTGCACATTCCTGTGCAGAGTCATGGGATTCGGACCGATTGCAGTCTGGATCGGTATGTTCACTGACTGGACGGTCAGAGGTATTTTTTTCCTGTGCAGATTCAGGAGCGGAAAGTGGCTGGCACATAAAGTGGTCTGATGCTTCGCAGGGACAGTTATATCGGGAAAAAGTGTAAAATATATCGCATAAAAATTTTTGCCGGATTTTGACAAAAAGATGTGAAAAAGCGGTTGACAACACCCCTCACTAAGTTGTATATTATCCTAGTCGGCTACGACAAAAGGTATCCGACCTGATATGGCGAGGTAGCTCAGCTGGCTAGAGCACGCGGTTCATACCCGCGGTGTCGAGGGTTCAAGTCCCCCTCTCGCTACGATGATAAAGACCTGAAAGTATAAAAGCTTTCGGGTCTTTTTTGTTGCAAAAAGAATATATAATGTGAAAATTAATTCTGTTATCTTGATATTTTCAGAAAACAGACTATAATGAACCTGAAAATTGAACAGGGGAGCCCGCGGAAGCGAGCTGAGAGGAAGCTGTGTTGCTTCGACCCATAACCTGATTTGGATAATGCCAACGTAGGAAAGAAAAAGCACATAAGCTGTGCATATGACTTCGTTGCCATATGCATGGCTTTTTTGCGTGAATCAGCAGAGCCAAGTGCCGTCACGCAGCCATCGTGCCTGCACGAATGGATGCGAGGCGGGATTTGGCGAGCAGCATTAATCCCTGTTCGGAGAGGAGAGAAATGGTATACATCAATGGAGAGCAGAAGGATGCAGCCGGGACTACGGTTGCGGAGTATCTGGACGCGCTGGGTCTGCGCAGGGACAGGATTGCAGTGGAACTGAATGAGCAGATCGTATCAGAGTCCGCATATGCGCAGACGCTATTGCAGGACGAAGATGTTATGGAAATTGTCAGTTTTGTCGGAGGAGGATGAGATGAAGGGGATTCCATCGGAAAGTGAATTTCGGAAAGCACTTGAGGAGCGTCATGGCAGAGAGGCGCAGGACAGACTTTCTGCGGCGCATGTCGCAATCTGCGGGCTTGGCGGACTCGGGTCCAACATTGCCGTGTCGCTGGCAAGGATCGGTGTGGGACATCTGCATCTGATTGATTTTGACTGTGTTGACATCAGCAACCTGAACCGTCAGCAGTATTTTGCAGATCAGATCGGACTGCCAAAGCCGCAGGCACTGCATGCGAATCTCAAACGGATAGCGCCGTACTGTGATATCAGGGAAAGCTTCGTCCGGATCACGCCGGACAATGCCTGCGAGCTGCTGCAGAATGAACCGTTCATTGCAGAAGCCTTTGACCGGCCGGATCAGAAGGCCATGCTGACCAGAATGGTGCTTGAACAGATGCCGGACAGATTTCTTGCTGGTGCTTCCGGAATGGCCGGATATGGAAACAGTAATACAATTCAGACGCGCAGGATTACGTCACATTTTTTTCTGTGCGGAGACAGAGTCAGTGATTCAGAAAAGGGAATAGGTCTGATGGCACCGCGGGTTATGCTCTGCGCTGCACACCAGGCCAACATGTTGACAGAACTGATTATCAGACAGCGGGAGGAGAACAGAAATGGAACAGGAAGACGTATTTGAACTTGGAGGAAAAAAATTCACATCAAGATTTATTCTGGGATCGGGAAAATATTCGGTGGATCTGATCCGCGCTGCAGTAGAGAATGCCGGGGCACAGATTGTGACAATGGCGCTTCGGAGAACGAATACAAAAGAAGGACAGAACATTCTGGACTATATTCCGGAGCAGGTTACGGTTCTGCCAAATACATCAGGGGCCAGAAATGCGGATGAGGCAGTACGGATCGCGCATATGGCGAGAGAGATCGGTTGCGGAGACTTTATTAAAATAGAAGTCATCGGGGATACGAGATATCTTTTGCCGGATAATGCAGAAACGGTGAAGGCAACAAAGATTCTGGCGCAGGAAGGCTTTGTGGTACTTCCGTATATTTATCCGGATCTGTATACGGCGAGAGCACTTCAGAAAGCCGGCGCAGCAGCGGTAATGCCCCTTGGCGCGCCGATCGGTTCCAACCAGGGACTGAAGACGAAGGAATTTATCCGGATTCTGATCGAGGAAACAGATCTGCCGGTTATTGTGGATGCCGGAATCGGCAAGCCTTCACAGGCCTGTGAGGCAATGGAGATGGGCGCAGCGGCGGTGATGGTGAATACGGCAGTTGCAACGGCCAGGGATGTCAGAATGATGGCCGGTGCCTTCAGAAATGCAATTGATGCAGGAAGAAGCGCATATCTTGCAGGACTTGGCCGCGTTCTGGAAAGAGGCGCCGAGGCGTCTGATCCGCTGACCGGTTTTCTTCGTGATCCTGCAGGAAAGGAGCAGACGGCGTAAACATGAAAGACAACAGCTATTTTATTGATTCAGATAAGTTATCACCGAAGGCACTGGAAAAAAAGCATCGTCTGGAGCAGGATCCTTCCAGCAGAACGGACTGCATGGAATATCATGCGAAAATGGAGCAGATCACATCGGATATCAGAGAAAAAGTGCTCAGACAGATGGAAGATTATGACTACAACAGCTATACAGCAACGGATGTGGTCAGGGCACTCGAAGCGCAGCATTGCAGCCCTGAGAATTTCAGAGCGCTTCTCTCACCGGCAGCAGAGCCGTTTCTGGAGCAGATGGCGAGGAAGGCAAAGGCAGAGACAGGAAAGCATTTCGGCAATACGGTTTATGTGTTTACGCCGCTGTATATTGCAAATTACTGTTCCAACTACTGCATTTACTGCGGATTCAACTGCTATAACGACATTGAGCGCAAACAGCTCTCGCATGATGAAATAGAGCATGAAATGAAGGTAATTGCTGATTCCGGAATCGAGGAGATTCTGATGCTGACAGGAGAAAGCCCCGAAAAGAGCAGCATCGCCTATATCGGAGATGCATGCCGCCTGGCGGCAAAATATTTCCGGAATGTAGGACTCGAGATCTATCCGGTGAATACGGCAGATTATCGTTTTCTGCATGAGTGCGGCGCGGATTACGTGACTGTTTTCCAGGAGACCTATGATGTCAGACGGTATGAGCAGCTTCATCTGCTGGGAAATAAGAGAGTATTTCCGTACCGGTTTGAGGCGCAGGAGCGTGCGATCCTGGGCGGCATGCGTGGTGTCGGCTTCTCTGCACTGCTGGGGCTGTCTGATTTCAGAAAGGATGCACTGGCAACCGCACTTCATGTGTATGAGCTGCAGCGGAAATATCCATGGGTAGAATATTCTCTTTCCTGTCCGAGGCTCCGTCCGATCGTGAACAATGAGGCCATCAATCCGCTGGATGTGCATGAGAGACAGCTCTGCCAGTTGCTCTGTGCATACCGTATTTTCCTTCCGTATGTCGGGATTGTGGTGTCTTCAAGAGAGACGGCAGCATTCAGAAACGGAATTGTCAGGATCGCTGCGACGAAGGTGTCCGCAGGCGTATCCACAGGGATCGGGGATCATGAAAGCAAATATACCGGGAAGGAGGCAGCGGACGCCGGAGACGAGCAGTTCGAAATTGCAGATACCAGAAGCCTTGGAACGATGTATCAGGATATTTCCGTGCAGGGGCTGCAGCCGGTGCTGAACGATTATCTGTATGTATAAAAAAATCTGTATCACGAACCGGCATCTGGTGCAGGGCGATTTCCTCATGCAGCTGGAGAATGTCATGCACGCGGAGGCAGATGCGGTCATTCTGCGGGAAAAAGATCTGACACAGGAGGCATACAGCCTGCTTGCAGAGAAGGTGCAGCGGATCTGCGCAGGCGCTCATAAGGAATTCATCTGCCATACCTGTGCGGAAGTCGCCATGCAGCTGCAGGCGGACGGCCTGCACCTTTCGGCAGCTGATTTCCGGCGGCTGCCATCTGACTGGAAAGAGAGAAACATGAAAACCGGTGTGTCAGTGCATTCTGCAGCGGAAGCAGAAGAAATGCAGGCAAAGGGCGCAGATTATGTGATCGTCAGCAATATTTTCCCGACAGACTGTAAACCGGGACTTCCCGGGAAGGGAACAGAGCTGATCAGGGAGACGAAAGCGCTGCTGGATATCCCTGTATATGCGCTTGGCGGAATTACAGATGAAGACGCAGTCCGTAGCTGCATTGAAGCAGGTGCAGATGGGATATGTATGATGTCCGGTTATATGAAAAACGCTTTTTAGTATATTTACGAAATGAAAAAATGAATAATTGAAAAAAATTTTAGAAGAAAGAGCAACCGGTAACATATCAGGAAAACAGCATGATTATAAATTTTTACAAAAAAATTTGAAACGTTTTTAGTAAAAATGTTCAAAAACTTGCTTTTATAATTATGCATTTTGTATTATAATAACAAATGAAAATTGAACGGGGGAGCCTGCAAGAGCGGGCTGAGATTAGACTGAGCGGTCTTAAACCCATAACCTGATGTGGATAATGCCAACGTAGGAGTGTTTCTTTGATATGAGCTGAGTATGCGACTTCGTTGCCACATGCACAGCTCATTTTTTACTTAATCGAAATAGTTGCTGCATACAGATCACCATCCGGGACAGTTCAGGAGGGGAAAAAGAATCAGATGTATAAGAAAATCTGCATAACAAACAGACATCAGGTACACAGTGATTTCATGAGACAGATGGAGAAGATCGCATCGTCCGATGTGGATGCAATTGTCCTGCGGGAGGATGATGTGTCCGAGGATGAGTTTTATGAACTGGCATGGAAAGTACAGCGGATCTGCCAGAGACATAAAATTCAGTTTATCGTATATTCATTTCCTGAAGTAGCCAGAAAGCTGGGGGCAGACGGAATTCATCTTCCGATCAGAGAACTCAGAAAAATGGATGCCGGGTTTCTCAGACAGTTTCAGGTGATCGGTGTTTCAACACATTCCTGCGCTGAGGCGGTAGAAGCGGAAGAACTTGGGGCGTCTTATATTACACTCGGACACATTTTTACCAAAGGGAGAACGACCATGGATCTGAAACCGCAGAGAACCGGTCTGATTTCAGAGGCCAGAAGACAGGTGTCTGTACCGATTTTCGCAGCAGGCGGAATCCGGCCGGAGCGTATTATGTCTTCCATAGATTCAGAGGCCAACGGGATCTGTATGATGACAGAATATGCAGAGGCAATGTAAGTTTTTTGAATAATTTGAAAAAAACTGTTGCATAATTGTATTCATGGATATATTATAAATTCGATTCGAATCGAAACTGCATAGTTGTATTTTTATAAATTGACACGAAGAAGCGGCAAAGACGTCGGCAGAGCAGAAATGCTCCCGATGCCTTTGCCGCTTTTTTATTCGTTTATGGAGACATGGAGGAAAGAAATGAACGCGGGAGATACCTGTTTTGTGCTGATTTCTGCGGCACTTGTCATGTTGATGACGCCTGGCCTTGCTTTGTTCTACGGCGGCCTTGGCAGAAGAAAAAATGTTGTGAATAATATGATGGCTTCTTATTTCATTATGGGAGTTGCCATGGTGATGTGGATTCTGGTCGGCTATTCTCTTGCATTCGCTCCGGATCACGGTGGAATTATCGGTGGTTTTGATTACGTACTGTTTCGGGGTGTCGGGATGGAAGCAGGGCCATACAGTGCCACCATTCCGCATATGGCATTTGCCATGTTTCAGATGATGTTCGCAGTCATTACACCGGCACTGATCACCGGTGCGGTTTCCGGAAGAATGCGCTTTAAGGCATTGTTTTTCTTTGTGATTTTCTGGACATTGATTGTTTATTATCCGATTGCGCATATGGTCTGGGGACAGGGCGGATTTCTGGCCGGGATCGGATCAGTTGATTTTGCGGGCGGCAATGTTGTTCATATCAGTTCCGGCGTGACAGCACTGATTCTGTGTATCGTTCTGGGGAAAAGAAAAGGCTATGAACAGGTCAGATATCGTGTGCATAACATTCCGCTGGTGGCAATCGGTGCAGCGCTTCTGTGGTTCGGATGGTTCGGCTTTAATGCCGGAAGCGCACTCGGAGCCAATGGACTTGCAGCACATGCTTTTGCAACTACAGCAATTTCCGCAGCAGCTGCAATGCTGTCCTGGATGCTGATCGATGTGATTCAGAACCGCATGCCGACGCTGGTCGGTGCCAGTACAGGCCTTGTGGTAGGACTTGTGGCAATTACGCCGGGTGCCGGTTTTGTGCCGGTATGGTCCGCACTGATCATCGGCGGTCTTGTCAGTCCGATCTGCTATTTCATGATATCCGTGGTCAAGAAGAAGTTCGGTTATGACGATGCGCTTGATGCGTTTGGCTGCCATGGTGTCGGCGGAATCTGGGGCGGTATTGCAACAGGCCTTTTTGCCAGAACGGATATCAACGGCACGGCGAAATGGAACGGCCTGGTATTCGGAGATGTTCATCTGTTTGCAGTGCAGCTGATCAGTATTCTGGTAACCATTGCAGTTGCTGTGGCCGGAACCTTTATCTGTATTGCACTGGTGAAGCTGATCACCCCGCTTCGTGTGGATGCAAGAGATGAACAGGTGGGACTTGATTATTCGCAGCATGGTGAGCATGCATATCCTTCCTTTAACGGACTGGATGACTGAATAGATTCATGCGCATGTCAGGCAGGACAGATGCGCGGAAATGTGGTGAAAATATGATTAAAATAGAAGCGATTGTACGGGAAGAAAAACTGGAAGATGTCAAGGAAGCACTTCAGAAGCTGAAGGTACAGGGGATGACAGTATCACAGGTGATGGGGTGCGGCACGCAGCTGGGATATACGGAGAATATCCGCGGCAGTAAATTTGCAGTGAATATGCTGCCGAAGATCAAATTTGAGATATTCGTTTCAAGCCCGGAATGGGAAGAAAAGACAATTGCAGCAATTACAGAGGCAGCCAGAACCGGGAATGTCGGAGATGGCAAGATCATCACCTATGAGATCCGTGAGGCGGTCCGGATCAGAACCGGAGAGCGCGGCGTTGACGCACTGAGACCGGGAGCGGATCAGTAAACATATTCACAAAGAGCAATAAAGAGCAGATAAAGAGCAATATCTGTAAAGAAGTCACAGCCGGATACTCCTATAATAAGAACAGAATGCAGTCAAATTATTCTGCAATTAATATCAGGAGGGTCTGTCCATGAATAACATTCCGAAGGCAAAAGTCGGTATCGTCGCAGTCAGCCGTGATTGTTTCCCGGCATCTCTTGCTCAGAAGAGAAGAGAAGCACTTACAGCTGCCTATGCAGCAAAATATGATAAAGAAGACATCTATGAGTGTCCCATCACGATTATTGAGAGTGAAATCGATATGGTGAATGCGCTTGCAGATGTAAACGCACATGAGTGTAATGCACTTGTGGTTTACCTTGGTAATTTCGGACCGGAGATTTCCGAAACACTGCTGGCAAAGCACTGGGGAGATCGCCCGGTGATGTTCTGCGCTGCAGCAGAGGAATCTCAGAATGATCTGCAGGACGGCAGAGGCGATGCATACTGCGGTATGTTAAATGCCAGCTACAATCTGAAGCTGCGCGGTGTAAAGGCCTATATTCCGGAGTATCCGGTTGGTACTGCAGCTGAATGCGCAGATATGATTCACGATTTCCTGCCGATCGCACGTGCCGTAGAAGGACTTCATAATCTGAAGATCATTTCCTTTGGCCCGCGTCCGATGAATTTCCTTGCATGCAACGCACCGATTCAGCAGCTTTATAATCTGGGCGTTGAAATTGAGGAGAATTCCGAGCTGGATCTGTTCGAAGCATTTAACAAGCATGCGGGAGATCCCAGAATCGCAGACGTCGCAGCGGATATGGCCAAAGAGCTTGGAAACGGCAATAAGATTCCTGAAATCCTGCCGAAGCTCGCACAGTATGAGATCACACTTCTCGACTGGATTGATGCACATAAGGGTTACAGAAAATATGTTGCAATCGCCGGCAAGTGCTGGCCTGCATTCCAGACACAGTTCGGTTTCGTTCCCTGCTATGTCAACAGCAGACTGACAGGACGCGGTATTCCGGTTTCCTGCGAAGTGGATATTTACGGTGCACTTTCCGAATTCATCGGAACCTGCGTATCAGAAGATATCGTGACGCTTCTGGATATCAATAATTCCGTACCGGCAGATATGTATGAAGAGTCGATCAAAGGCAAATTTGATTATGCACATACGGATACTTTCATGGGCTTCCATTGCGGCAATACCTGCTCCAAGAAGCTGTCTGCATGCAGCCTGAAGTATCAGAAGATCATGGCCCGTTCTCTTCCGAGAGAAGTGACCAACGGAACACTGGAAGGCGATATTGCTCCTGGCGATATCACATTCTATCGTCTGCAGTCTACTGCTGACAGCAAGCTTCGCGCTTATGTTGCAAACGGTGAGGTACTTCCTGTTGCTACCAAATCTTTCGGCAGCATCGGTGTATTTGCCATTCATGAAATGGGCAGATTCTACCGCCATGTACTGATCGAGAAGAACTATCCGCATCACGGCGCAGTTGCATTCGGCCATTACGGCAAGGCACTGTTCGAGGTATTCAAGTACCTTGGCGTTGAGCTGGATGACCTTGGCTATCCGAAGGCAAAGGGAGATATGTATCCGTCGGAGAACCCGTTTAAGAACTGAGAAAAAATCATCAGGAATGATAATATTTCTGCCGGAACAACTCTGGGGTTGTTCCGGTATTTTTTTTGAAAACTGTCTGAAAATAACTCTGTGAGGAAAAGGCGAGATACTGAGCAATTTCGGAAAGAGGCATCTGCGTCAGTGCCAGCAGCTGTCTGGCCTCCTGCACCTTCTGACGGCTGATGTAATTTATCAGTGTTTCACCTGTTTCTTTATGGAATAAGCAGGAGAGGTATTCCGGAGTGACATGAGCCGCAGACGCAATTTCGCTGATGGTTATTTTCTGGTGCAGATGCTCTGAAATATACCATAGAACCTGACGCAGCAGAGGGTGTCCGGTATGAACGGCAGTACTTTCCTTCACACGGTTGCAGTAATCCGTCAGCATTTTCTCTGACAGCGATGTCAGTATGCCGATCTCCTGGCAGCTTTCAATCTGTTCAAGGTAGACTGAGCCGAGTTTATAGCCGATATCAGCATTGACACCGCCCCGGATGGCAGCCCGAAGCGCCATGGAATTGAGGACGATCAGAGCGTTTTTGGCATGACGGAGCGCAGTGTTCCCCATTCTGCCGATATCAGAGGTAATGGTTCTCATATACTCCGGCAGTTCTCTGGTCATGCCGTTTTCAATGTAGAAGGCAATTCTGGTTTCATAGCCATGGTCTGTCATGACTTCCGGATGATCAACGTAATCCTGGTTTTTATTCAGCAGTTCCTTTTCGATGGAAACAGCGTTTGCGGCAGGAGATTCATGCCGGGTCAGGGTATTGATCTCTGTGATTTCCTGATTCAGAAATCCGTCTTCAAGGCACAGAAGATGCAGGAACATTTCAAAAGAGAGATCCGGAAGATGCTGCAGGTATTCGCAGAACTGCTGGAGCGATTGTCTGCTGTGTACCGGAAGGCCTGCTTCGTGCAGAATACTCCGGGCATCTGACTCCGTTGCGTTTCCGATGATGGCGGGTCCCATCATGACAGCCAGACCGGAACCGTAAATCCGGATATAGCCGAACATCAGAAACTGTGATGTCAGCAGGTAATCGACTTTTTTTCTGTTATGGGAAAAGCAGTGACGGTAGAATTCATGAATGGCAAAGGGCGTTTCCTGCTCTTCAAAAGTGCCGGCAGGCTGTCCGTTTTCATAAATGTGTATGGGCAGATGATAAATTTCGGCCTGCATCCGGCAGAGGTGTGTCAGGAGTTTCAGATCCATATGCGCTGTTCCTTTTTCTTTTTTTCTGTTTTGTTCTGACCTGTTCAGGTAATTATTCACAAAAAAGAAAGGCGTTTTTAAAACGCTTTTCACAAATCATACTCAGATATTAAAATATTATAACACACATTAGAATATCAAAATACCATATGGGAGTTTTTACCTATAATGACTTCATCAATGCGCATGAAATATGGAGGATGATTGTGAAAGCAAAAAATAATATGCAGGCAGCTGCAAAAGACACAGATAAAGTGAAATTCCCATTCGGAAAATTTATGGCGTGGAAATCCAGAGATGTTTCCATTGCCGGTATTTCTGTTATTGTAACCGGATATCTTGCAATCTTCTGCACGGATTCACTTGGCATGAAACCTGCAGTTGTCGGGAATGTTATCCTGCTCAGCAAGATGATCGATATTGTCATGAACTTTCTGACCGGATATATGGTGGACAATACCAATACGAAGCTTGGCAAGGGGAGACCCTATGAGATCTGCATTATCGGATCGTGGCTTGCGACCGTGCTGCTGTTCTTCTGCCCCGCATCGTTCAGTATGACGGCTAAAACCATCTGGCTGTTTGTGATGTATACGCTGATTTTTTCCATTTTCAATTCTTTTCTGACAGCGGCGCAGAACCCGTACATGATCCGGGCGTTTGTGGATAAAACGGTCATTTCCAAGGTGGCAAGCTTTGGCGGGATGGTAACCATGCTGGGTTCCTTGATTGTGTCCATTACATTCCCGGTGCTGATGGCGCGTCTTGCTACCTCTGACGGCGGCTGGCATGCGCTGATCCTGATCTATGCGATTCCGCTCGGACTGATCGGAATTCTCAGGATGATTTTTGTCAGAGAAGATACCAGCATCGATGCCGGAAATACTGCACAGAAGGTTGATGTGAAGCAGATTATCACAATGCTGGCAAAAAACAGATTTATCTGGGCGTATGCCGGGATCTCCGGTTTTTATAATCTGACGGTCGGACTTAATGTAAGTACATTTTATTTTAAATATGTGGTTGGAAATGTAGGGCTTCTGGGTGTCATGAGCGCATTGTCCATGGTGCTGCTCCCTGTCATGATCGTATTTCCGAAGCTGATGAAGAAGTTCAGTGTATGTAATCTGATCGAGATGGGATCTGCGGCGGCAATGCTTGGCTGCGCTCTGATTTTCGCGGCAAAGGCCAATATGATTCTGCTGATTGCAGGAAGTGTTCTGGTGGCGCTTGCATCGCTTCCGATCGCTTATCTGGGGGTCCTGATTGTCATGGAACTTTCTACGTATAACGAATGGAACGGCCTTCCGAGAATGGAAGGTTCCACCAACATCGTAAGCAATTTTGCGGCAAGGGTTTTTAACGGAATCGGTGTGGCACTTCAGGGTGGAGTCTTAAGCCTCTTCGGGTATGTCAGCGGAAGCGGTACGGCAGTGACACAGCCGGCGGGTGCGATTATGGCGATCCGCAGTCTCTACAGTCTGATCCCCATGGCATTCTATGCATGCATCATTGTGTGCGCACTCATACTGGGCAGACTGGAAAAGAAAATGCCGCAGATTGAAGCGGATCTGAAAAAGAGACAGGAGGGAAATGCAGAATGAAAGAACTGAAACAGCATTTTATTTCTTCTTCCTCTGAATACCGGGAGGGTGCGGTGCATGTGTTCTGGCAGAAGTTTGCTGCACAGAATGTAAAGTCGGCCGTGTTATTTATGACCGCACTTGGAATTTATGATGTCTCTGTAAATGGCAAAGATGTGCAGGAGCAGTATTTTGCACCCGGATATACCTATTATCCCAGAGATCTTTTTTATCAGAAGATGGATGTGACGGATGCAATTCATAACGGGGAAAACATCCTGAAGGTATATCTGGCACAGGGCTGGTATTGCGGGCGCTTTACGTTTGACAATAAGATACAGATCTATGGCGATCAGCCGGCGGTAAGCTGGGTGCTGCAGATTGAGACCATGGATGGAAGACAAAGTGAGATCACGTCATCGGCTGATGTGACAGAACTGACGTCTCCTTATGTGTATGCCGGTTTTTATGATGGTGAGATTTATGATGCCACAGTCATGGAGCAGGAGATTGGAAAGGCAGTTCCTTATACCGGAGCGGTTCCGGATCATCTGGAGGAGACCTTCACGAAAGTAAGGCTGCAGGAAGAAATGCCGGTGAGAGCGGTCATGCAGAGAGAAGACAGTACGATTCTGGATTTCGGACAGAATTTTGCAGGGGTGATCACGATTGATCCCGGGGAACTTCCGGAAGGAACGACGCTGACAATCCGGCACGGCGAAATTCTGAATGCGGACGGAAGCCTTTATACGGCAAATCTGCGTAAGGCGAAGGCAGAGATTGTATATACGTCCGGACATGAGAAAAAAATCTATATTCCGAAATTTACCTATATGGGATTCCGTTACGCAGAGCTGAAGGGCGCACCGTACCATGAAGGAATGATCAGCGCAAGGGCGCTGTATTCCGAGATGAAACGAACCGGGTATTTTCAGTGCTCCAATGCTATGGTGCAGCAGCTTTATGAGAATCAGGTCTGGGGACAGAAGTCCAATTACGTGGAAATTCCGACCGACTGTCCGCAGCGGGATGAGCGGATGGGATATACCGGGGACGGACATGTTTATGCACTGACCGGCAGCTATAATTTCGATACGAGAGATTTTTTCCGCAAGTTCCTGAAGGATATCCGCTACAGCCAGACGGACAATTCGGAAGGATACATACCGTCTACGGTTCCGGCGCAGGGACCGGCAGGAATCGGATTCCTGAATATGCTCGGATGGGGCAATGCCGTGACGATCATTCCGGAGATGCTGGAGCAGCAGTTCGGCAGCAGAACGGCGCTGGAAGAACAGTACGAAAGTATCCGGGCGTTTACGGAGATGGAGATCCGCAAAATGGGAAAGGATCAGCTGTGGATCGGCGTGAATCTCGGTGACTGGCTGATGCCGGGTAAAAATATGGGGTGGATGGCGGTGCATAATAATCCGGTATCCAATTCCTTCATTGTTCATGACCTGGAGGTGATCAGCAGACTGGCAGAGGCACTCGGGAAAAAGGAAGATGCAGAGCGCTACCGCCATCAGCTGGAGCTGACAAGGACTGCATATCAGAATAAGTTCATCCGGAAAAACGGCAAGATCAGAGGCGATTATCAGGGCGCCTATGTCATGGCATTGACCTATGTGGTGACAGAGGAGACGCTTCGAAGGAAGATGCTGGGGTATCTGATCCGGGATATCCGGAAAAACGGACTGAACACAGGATTTTTTGCAACAGAGCATCTGCTGCCGCTTCTGGCGGATCACGGAGAAAGCAGGCTCGCCTATGACCTTCTCCTGCAGGAGAACTGCCCGGGATGGATGTATGAAATTAAAAAAGGTGCAACCACGGTCTGGGAGCGCTGGGATGCCATCCGGCCGGACGGCAGTGTCAATGAAGCAAAATCCGGCGGCGACAACATGGTGTCCTTCAATCATTATGCTTTTGGCAGTGTCGGAGAGTTTTACTACCGGTATATTCTGGGAATCCGGCCGCTGGAACCGGGATACAGGAAGGCGCTGATCCGGCCATACCCGGACGTAAGGCTTGGCAGTGTCAGCGGAAGCTATGCATCGGTAAACGGCAGGATTGCTGTCGCATGGAAATATACAGGGAAAGAGGAAGTAAGCATCAGCGCGGAGCTTGAAATGCCGGGACGGATTGAACTGCCGGATGGCAGAACAATGGACGTGACGGCAGGAAAATATGAGTATGTTGTAAAGACCGGCTGAAAAAATATTAATATCATACGGCTGCAGATCGCAGTACGGAAAGGAAAATCATGTTTGAAAAGAATTTCATGTTAGGCGCGGCAACCGCTGCGCATCAGGTAGAGGGAAATAATGTGAACAGCGACTGCTGGGCGCTGGAGCATATCGCGCATTCTTCCTATGATGAGCCATCGGGAGCCGCAGTAGATCATTATCATCATTTCAGGGAAGATATTGATCTGCTGGCAGAAGCAGGACTCAACAGCTACCGTTTCTCTCTGGAATGGGCGAGAATCGAGCCGCAGGAAGGCAGCTTTGATGAGGCAGAGATTGAACATTACAGACAGGTTCTGCGTTATTGCCATGAAAAAAATGTAATTCCGATTGTCACAATGCATCATTTCTCTTCTCCGAAATGGCTGACAGCGGACGGAGGATGGGAGAATCCGGAGGTGACAGGGCGTTTTGCGGCATACTGCACCCGTATGGCAGCAGAACTCGGAGATCTGATGGAATATGTGTGCACCATCAATGAAGCCAATATGCGTCTGCAGCTCTCTGCGCTGATCCGTGATATGATGAAGAAGATGCAGAATGCAGGAGAGGGAAATGTGCAGGTCGGATTCAATGCCATGCAGGAGAATATGAAGCTGGCGATGGCAGAGACAGCGGCTGCATTCCGGGTTGCAGACCCGCGGCAGGTGCATCCGTTTGTGTCTGAATGTACGCCGGAAGGCGATCTTCTGGTTATGAAAGCGCATGAAGCGGCCAGAGATGCCATGAAGGCAAAGTGCCCGCATCTGAAAATCGGACTGACACTCTCCCTGCATGATATTCAGCATGCGGAAGGCGGAGAGGAACGTGCAAAAGAGGAATGGAACAATGAGTTTGTTCATTACCTTCCATACATTCAGAATGACGATTTTCTGGGTGTGCAGTGTTATACCAGAAAGGTCTTCGGTGCGGACGGCATTGTACAGCCGGATGACGGTATGAAGCTGACCCAGATGGGATATGAGGACGATCCGGTGGCCATTGCCAATGTGGTGTGCACGGTTGCAAAGGATTTTCATAAGGATCTGATCGTCACCGAAAACGGCATTGCGACGGCAGACGATGAGAGACGATGCGAATTCATCACACAGGCACTGCAGAGTCTTCAGCAGTGTATCGTGAAGGGCATTCCGCTGAAAGGCTATATGTACTGGTCACTTCTGGATAATTTCGAATGGCAGAAAGGCTTTGCGAAGACCTTCGGCCTGATTGCAGTAGACAGAAATACGATGGAAAGACATCCGAAGAAGAGTCTTAAGGTGCTTGGAGAATTTGTCTGATGTGCAGAAAAAAATCTTTTGTGTCAGGGAATGAACTTTCCTGTGAGGGGTGGATCCAATCGGCGGTTGATTTCCGGCTTCAAAATAAGTAAAATAACAAAAGATTCTTATTTATCTGATTACGTGATGAAATGCCGGGGGATGTGTGACGGACAATTACAGAAAGAGAAGAAATATACTGCTGACAATAATACCGGTGATGATCCTGCTGGTCAGTATATGTGTAAAAGAATACAGAAAACCGTGGCATGAACTGCCGGAACATGCAGAAATCAGTTCATTTTATCTGATGCAGGGTAATTGTTCCATAGGGATTAAGTATGAGATAGAGGGCAGGAATGCGGTGATTACATTCTATGACTGCAGTAAGCATCTTGAAGTAAAGACCGTAATGCAGAATGAAGCATATGATTATTTTGTGAATATACTGAAAAAATACAGATACTCAGAATATGCTGTATGGAATATTCCAATGATGGGAGCCGGAGGAGATGATTCCGGCATCTGTATTGAACTGGCTGATGGAAGAAAATTCTGCCAGGTTAATAAAATGAATGCAATCGGGAAGGATCTTCTTGAAGTGTTCAGACAGGATCTGCAGAAAGCAGTGGATCAGGAAAAGGCAGCCAGCGGAGAAAAGACAGATTGGCCATATTTTCCGGAAAAATAGCAGGAAATCCCCTGTTTTCATGAGGAGCGCATGATAAAATACTGATCATGCGGTTTGAATGAAACGGGGGATTTTTTATGCTTTATGAAAAGAACGACATCGGCGGCGAAGGCTCACAGGAATATGCCGCGCTTTATACTTATATTCTGGATGATTCAGAACAGCTGGCGATCAGAAAGCGTCCGCTGGTTCTGATCTGTCCGGGCGGAGGATATCAGCATACATCGGACCGGGAAGCGGAGATTGTAGCCATGCAGTTTCTGGCAATGGGATATCATGCAGCAGTACTCCGGTATTCGTGTGCGCCGTCGGTATATCCCGCGGCACTTCTGGAGCTGGCAAGAAGCGTCAGCCTGATCAGAGCGAATGCAGTGAAATGGCATATTGATGAGGAACGGATTATTCCGCTTGGCTTTTCTGCCGGCGGGCATCTGGTGGCGAACTACTGTATTGAATGGCATGAGGAGTGGCTTGGCAGCAGGTGTGGTGTCCCGGCGGGAATGCTGCGCCCGAATGCCATGATTCTGGGTTATCCGGTGATTACGTCCGGAGAATATGCGCATCGGGATTCAATCCAGAACCTGCTGGGGGCAGAATATGAAGAGAAGAAGGAAAAAATGTCACTGGAAAAACGGGTAACCGATGCGGTTCCCAGAACCTTCATCTGGCATACCTGCGAGGATCCGAGTGTCCCGGTCCAGAACTCTTATCTGCTGGTTGGAGCGCTTCTTGCACATCACATTCCGGTGGAATATCATGTATTTGAAAAAGGCGGGCATGGCCTGTCACTTGCGAACCGGCTCTCTGCATCGGCAAGCGGATTCGGCGAAGAAAAAGGCTGCCAGTGCTGGATTGAACTGGTTCACAGATGGCTGGAAGCCGGGTGATGTGGAGACGCGCTGATGAGTGAGTTTAAATAAGAACCGGAGAATGCAAACATAAGTTCACGAACATATGTTTGCATTCTGTCTGGAATCATGTTACACTGATATCATAATACAGGAAAGGTTCTGGTATCAGATGGCAGACAAAGATGTGACGGAAAAAGTCCTGGAGGCATACAATGATGTCTTCGCGGATATTGTAAACGGGCTGCTTTTTTCAGGAGAAAAAGTGGTCGATGAAAGTGAACTTGCAGAGGCACAGCCGGGGTCTGCGTATAAGGCAGCAGGAAAAATTCATCATCAGGAAAGAGATGTTGCAAAGTACTGGAAAAACGGAAATATCCGGATTGCATTTTACGGAATGGAAAATCAGACGCGGTCAGACCCGGTGATGCCGCTTCGTATCATTGGTTATGATGGAGCGGCATACAGAGCACAGCTTCTGAATAAAGGTGCCATTGCACCTGCATTTAATGGCAGAAAATCTGAGATTTCTGATAGAGGAGAACAGGAGAAGAAGCAAACTGCAGCAAAATCTTTATATCCTGTCGTGACTCTTGTGCTATACTTTGGGTATAAGAAGAGGTGGAACGATCCGGTCAGACTGGTAGAATGTCTGAACGTGGATGAACGGCTCAGACCATATGTGAATGATTATAAGGCGCATGTTTTTGAAATTGCATATCTGGAGGAAGAGGATCTTCAACATTTTCACAGTGATTTCAGAATTGTTGCAGATTACTTTATTCAGATGAGAAAAAATCACGACTGGAAGCCGTCAAAGGATGTGATCTGTCATGTTCATGAAGTACTGGATCTGATGTCAGTGCTGTCAGGTGATGACCGGTTTGAACAGGTATATGATCGCAGGATGAAAGAAGGTGGAACGACCATGTGTGAAGTACTGGACAGAGTTGAAGAAAAAGGTATAGAAAAGGGCATAGAAAAAGGCATAGAAAAAGGTATAGAAAAAGGTATACAGAAGGGGATGCATGCCAAGGCGGTAGAAACTGCAAAAGCTCTTTTAAAAGAGAAGATGGCAATTGACAAAATTGCCTGTGTAACAGGCTTAAGTATAGATGAAATAAAAAAACTCAAGTAAGCAATAGAAATACTGTTCTTTGAAAACACCAGCCTAGTGAGTAAGTAATAAATACCATTTACACCGGGAGAGGGTCGTCTCCTTGCTTTCTATGGCACCGGCGACATTAGTACATACATTACGTCAGATGCTTAGGATTCAACCCGCAGGGTCGCAGCGTCAGCGGAGCCCGGAGCAGCCCGGCCATGCCGCAGTTAAACATAAAATTTAATCAGCAATATATACCGGAACATTATGCAGGGTAGTAGCATGCTACTACCATAATAATAAAAAGGGGGCAGGGACACGCCCGGGACAGCAAATGGGTAACAGAGC
>CAYMBY010000045.1:0-14039 GCA_964388815.1 uncultured Butyrivibrio sp.
AAAACAGGCAAAAAAAATAGAGCTGCCCTTGCAGCTCCGCTTCTTTGTTCCGGTGCGATCAGTAAATCTTGTAAATATGGTACTTTTCGCAATATGCGATGTAATCTTCCATCAGCTGTACCAGTGTGTTCTTTACTGTTCCCTTTACGGAATTCTTTGATGCACTCTTTGTCTTTTCCATTGTGATTTCCTCCTTTTCTTATCTGTCTTGATTGATCTTACAAATGCATTATAATTCCGTTTACCTGCAAATACGTGTCATATTCATGCAAAAAGTAGTCAGATCTTGCAAATCGTATCCGGTCGCGATACACTTTTTCTGATGGGATCTGTGAAAGGAGTGCATCAGAATGAGGCCTTTATATGAAAACGTACAGGATGATCTGGAAATCTATCTGAGATCTACTGGTCATATTTCTCCGCATGTGCATAAATCCATGGAGTGCGTCTATGTCTCCGAGGGAACGCTCGAACTCGGCATCGGACAGAACTTCTATCACATGCAGAAAGGTGACTTTGCGCTGATTTTCCCTGACATGATCCACCATTACCAGGTATTCGATTCCGGAAAATGCGCAGCAGTCTATCTGCTCTTTGCACCATCTCTGTCCGGTTCCTATGTGCAGACGCTTCATCAGTTCTGCGCAGAAGATCCGGTCATCCGGGCTGCAGATCTGCATCCGGACATTCTGTATGCCATAAACAGTCTCCTGCATCATCCGGCAGAAGAGCATGTACAGATCCTGCACCAGGCCTTTGTCCAGATCATTCTCTCAAGGGCGCTTCCGATGCTGACCCTGATACCAAAAAATGCTGCAGATGACGGCGACATCGTCTATCAGACGGTCACTTACATCGCAGCACATTTTACAGAAGAGGTCAGTCTGACCTCCATGGCAAAAGACATGGGTTACAGCCCCTTTGCCTTATCCCGCGTTTTTTCCGGGACCTTCCATACCAATTTCAACCGCTATCTGAACGATACCAGACTGGACTACGCCGTCAATCTGCTGGAATATACACAGGAATCCATCACGGACATCTGCTGGAAATCCGGATTTGAAAGCCAGCGTACCTTCAACCGTGCCTTTCACGAACGTTTCCGCATGACGCCGAGAGGCTTCCGGAATCTCAGATCGTCCGGATCATGATCTTTGCAAGCGCCGCTTCACAGTTCCGTTCCGCCTCATCTGCGTCCGCTCCTGTCGCAATCACATGTCCCGGTCTGTCTCCGCTTGATTCCAGCGGTGCGACGGTATCACCGACCTTTTTATACAGACTGACTTCTGTGACTCCCGGCATCTGCATGGCTTCCTGCACCCCGCTGATCTCCGTAATGGTGCCCGCACCGGCCTGAATAAAGCGGATCGCAGAACCGACAGTCTTTGTTCTCTCCCAGTGCACCTTCTGTCCGAGTGTGGCACTGATACAGCAGTCAATCAGGTCAACCCCGCTTGAAAGCGGCACCAGCTTTGACGTGATGAAGTCTCCGCCAAGCCTTGCAGCAATTTCCACAAGCTTTGCGCCTGCCGGCGTCACCTTGATCTCCGTATGTGTCGGCCCGTTATGAAGATGAAGTGCTCTGATCGCGCCTTCCGCAACGCTGCGGATATCCGCCTGCACCTCTGCAGGAAGTCTGCTCGGTTCTGTATGCCCTGTTTCCACAAAGAACGGTATTTCGGTAACTTTTTTATCAGTAATTGTAATGATATGTGTCTCATCATTTACAGTGAAAGATTCCACACTGACTTCCGGTCCGGTCATGAATTCTTCCACCAGAACCTCGCCGCTTCTGGAATACTGATGCGTAAAGCGGTAGATTTCATCATAATCCGGCTGATCCTTTTTCTCAATCAGATATACTCCGCGGCTGGCTGCATTATCGGCCGGCTTGATGATAAACCGGTCCGCCATATGCTCCGCCACGTTCTTCAGTTCCTGTGCGGAATGAATCACATGAAATTCCGGAACCGGTACCCCGCATTCCTTCATTCTGCGGCGCATGGCCGCCTTGTCTGTTGCGCAGATAGCATCCTCAAAAGCAATGTCATTCGGTCTGCCCAGCTGCTCATTCACCCAGGCAACCGTCCGCACCGGCATATCACTTGTGGATGTGATAATATAATCCGGCTGATATTCCTTCGCCGCCTTCAGTACTGCCTCTTTATCAATTGTGCTGATGCACAGAAATTCATCCGCATACGGTATTCCCACCGCCTCCGGATCATAATCCAGCGCATACACATAAAGTCCTTTTTCCTTTGCCTTCTGAATCGCCGGTACCTGCAGCATGCTGGCACCCAATATAAAGATTTTTTCCATAGTACTCCTCATTTTCAGATCCGATATTTTTTCACAGCCGGAGCAGTGCCTCTGCAATCCGCTGTGCACCTTTTCCGTCAATGGTGCCCTGCAGTTTCTCACAGGCGCTGCGGTAATCCTCCGGTGAGAGCTCTGCAATCCGGTACAGCTGCCGGATAACATTCTCACAGCAGGCATCCGGATCTTCTCTGAAGTCTCCTGCATACGGAATCAGTCCTTCTCTGTCAAAAAAGATTGCATCCGTCTCCTGGTTGTCGGCAAAAACAAAACTGACAGAAGGCACGCCGCAGGCGCTCAGTTCATACAGTGTCGTTCCTGCCGGTGTCACACCCGCATCACAGGGTGCCATGATACCCGCGACATCCGATACGTTCTGATGCAATACAAGCCTTCCCGCAAACGGGGAGTCTGCGCCGAAAAGGCTGGACGGTGCATGATAGAATCTTCCTGCCAGAAGATGAATCTCCACATCTGCAAGAAGCGGATCGGATAAGATTCTGCGAATCAGAAGTTCTGCAATTCCCATCGGATCAGAACCTCCGGTGGTCAGAAAGATCCTGTGCAGTCCCCTGCGTCCGAGATATTCCTGTGTATGCTGCATAAACTGTGCGCGAAGCGGAACATACGAAACGCCCAGAAGGAGTTCTGTCCCGGAGACCTTATATTCCTCACTGTAATTACCGTCCAGATAGCTCGGGCTGTAATTCACCAGTACATCTGCCGGATACTTCATGGCATTGAGATCATCCATATACAATACACGGATTCCTGCCTCCCGAAGCGCTCTGAGATACTGCTCCGTCACCAGATAGGTGTCCACCAGAAGGGTATGGATCTGTGTCCCCTGCAGATAGGAGATCAGCTGCTTCGTCTCATCCTCCAGATGCTTCCAGTCCGAATGAAGGATATGGTATTCCAGATTTCTTTCCTCCGCAAACGGTACGATCTGTGTATCTGCCGAAATAAAAACGGCAGCTGCGCCCATGCGCTGCAGCTGCTCACTGATGGTCGCACAGCGCATGAAATGCCCTGTTGCAACCTTTTCATTCACATCAACTCTGATGCCGACTTTTTCCACTTACAGCTCCTCTCCGGCAGATGAAAGTGTTACTTTATCATACGCGCCATTTTTCTGCTTTTTTCAGAAAAACACCTGCTTATCATCATTTGCTGATCAGTTCCCAGGCAAGCGGTGTTCCTGTATGAATATCACAGGCCGCTGTTTTTCCGAGGATTTCGTCATAATATTTGGGCTTCAGTCCATCATACGGACGAATGCTGCGAACATTTTCCGCCGTAAATTTTTCTCCTGCCTTCACGTCTTTTACAACAAAAAGTGATCTGCGGTTCTTAAATTCTTCCGCTTCATCCGGAATCGGTCCGTAAGATACCTTTCCCAGTGCAAGTTCTGCATCATGGACGCCCTGCACCATCTGCCTGTATTCTGCAGGCTCCATGGAAAAGTCACTGTCTGCATTCCTGATCCTGCGATCCAGACAGAAATGCTTCTCAATCACAACAGCGCCAAGTGCTGCTGCCGTAATTGCTGCCGTAGCACCAAGTGAATGATCGGAAAGACCGACCGGCAAATGAAAGCGTTCCCGCATGTCAACGATCGTTCTCAGATTCAGATCGCTGGAAATTGACGGATACACCGTACAGCATTTCAAAAGGATCATCTTATCGTTGCCGGCACTTCTGGCCGCGTCAATTGCCTCCTGAATTTCCTCTTCACTTCCCATACCGACCGACATGATAATCGGTTTTCCGGTTTTCGCCACGTATCTGATCAGCGGAAGATCCACCAGTTCCATAGACGCAATCTTATAAAAATCCACGCCGACATTTTCCAGATAATCTACAGAAGTCGGATCAAACGGAGTAGAAAGAAAATCCACACCGCATTCTTCACATTTTTTCTTAATCGGTGCCATCCACTCCCATGGTGTACAGGCTTCCCGGTAAAGGTCGTGAAGAATATACCCGTCCCAGAGACCGCCGTGAATCTTAAATGCCTCTGCATCTGAATCAATGGTAATGGTGTCCGCAGTATAGGTCTGTGTTTTAACACAGTCTGCTCCGGCTTTTGCCGCCTCTTCCACGATCTTCAGCGCGTTCTCCAGTTTCCCTGCATGATTGGCTGACATCTCCGCAATCATATATGCACGGTGCTGCTTTAAACACTCTTCAAGTTTCATCTGTCAATCCTCGTTATTCTCTCCGCCTGCGCACCGCAGCCGCAATGTCACAGCCGTCCCTGATCCCGCAGGAATCTGAATTTCATCTCTGCCAGCATCCAGTCACTTTCGTTATCAATATCCTGTTCTTCCACCGGATCAATGATATACGGAATGGAATGCTCCATTGTGGTATCTTTCTGTATCTTAAATTCATCTACCTTAAAAATATAAAACTGTCCGCATTCATGGTACTGCTTCTGCAGATCCTGGCTGCGGGTCTCCGCATATTCCGGATGCAGCATCTCCACTTCTCCGGTTTCGTTGATAAACAGTCCTCTCTGCGGCGGATAGGAAAACTCCGTCATCGGAATAATGGACTGCGCTCCGCTCTCCTTTAAAAGGCGCATTGCGTCCTGCAGTTTATCCGGTGTCACAAACGGAGCCGTAGGATAAATGCAGCATCCGTAGTCAAACCTCTGTCCGCGCTTCTCATATTCTTCAAAAACTTCCAGCAGTACGTCTGCAGTATTGGCCATATCCGTGGAGGTTGCTTCAGATCTCATAAACGGAACCTGCGCACCTGCTGCCCGTGCAACCTGTGCAATTTCCTCATCGTCTGTGGAAACCATGACTTCGTCAAAAATCCCACTGGCAAGTGCTGCCTCAATAGAATAGTCAATAATCGGCTTGCCGCAGAAATCCTTTATATTCTTACGCGGAATCCGTTTACTTCCGCCACGTGCCGTAATAATCGCAATTGTCTTCATGATGCTGTCCTTTCAATTTACGGTTGTGTTTTTCTTCTGCTGCAAACAGATGCAGCGTCGCCGCGCTTTCGCTCCGTTTCACACGCAGCAGTACATAATGCAGCATAATACGCTGCATAAGTACTGGCGTGTTCAAAGGGGCTCCTTCTGCATTCTGCTTTCCACAGAAGAAACTCATAATTCGTTAACCAAATGCGATACTGCATTCATTATCAAAACTCTTTTTACAAAAAGCCCGGATCCATCAAATGGCCAGGCTTTGAGATTTTCCTGTAAGGTACTTCCGCAGATTACGGATACGTTTGTCAGGTTCGATTGCACTGCCTGCAGTTCCCGGCAGATCCGGCTGAGGGGTACGGAGTGCAGATTGCACAAGGAACCCCTTTGAACACGCCGGTACTTTGGCTGCGTCCTGTGCAGTCTTAGTACCGCTGCGCGTGAAACGAAGCGGGAGCGCGGTTCCGATGCAGCTGCACTCCGTACCCCTTCCGCACAGCCCTGCCTGCGGACTTAATCTTCGACTGCTTCAGAAAGGCGACGGCGGATTTCTTCTACGCTCATCCACTCCGTGTTGTTGCCGGAGCTGTAGGAAAAGCCTTCTGCCACCTTTTTGCCGGACAGATCCGGAACCTGATTGTCATTGTAGACCACCTGCGGATATACAATGAAATGCTTGTCATATTCATAGGTAAACGGTGCATCCTCTACCGTTACCATGATTTCATCCAGCTTCTCGCCGGGACGGATTCCGACTTCACGGGTTGCAATACCCGGACACATTGCTTCTGCCAGATCCTTTACATGGAAAGACGGAATCTTGCTGATGAAGGTCTCTCCGCCCTTTGCTTCTGTCAGGGCTTTCAGTACCAGTTCCACACCCTGCGGAAGAGAGATCCAGAAACGTGTCATACGATAATCGGTTACCGGAAGCTCTTTTTCTCCCTGATCGATCAGTTTCTTGAAGAACGGAATAATGGATCCGCGGCTGCCTGCCACATTGCCGTAACGGACGATGGAGAAGTTGATGTCCTTGGAGCCCGAATATGCATTGGCTGCGATGAACAGCTTATCAGATACCATCTTGGTCGCACCGTACAGGTTCACCGGGTTGACTGCCTTATCTGTAGAAAGTGCCACTACTCTCTTTACGCCGCAGTTGAGTGATGCATTGATGACATTTTCAGCACCTGTCACATTGGTCTTGATGGCTTCCACCGGATTGTATTCGCATGCCGGAACCTGCTTCAAGGCTGCTGCATGAATCACATAATCAACGCCTTCCATGGCACGTTCAAGTCTTGCACCGTCACGCACATCGCCGATAAAGAAACGCATCTGCGCCGCATGTTCCTTATATACCGGTTCGTTGGACATGACAAACTGTTTATATTCATCTCTTGAATAGATAATGATCTTCTTCGGGTTGTAATGCTCCAGTACATATTTGGTGAAGCAGTGTCCGAAAGACCCTGTTCCTCCTGTTACCAGTAATGTTTTATTGTCCAGCATATGATTTTCCATATTTACCTCTTATTCCGAAGCGGTTCCTGTTCTGACCGCGTCTGTTTCAATACTTTCAAAAATTCGAACTCTATTATATATGATTATCCACAGAATGTCACGACCTGCAACCGCTGATCCGCAATCTCAGTGAAATTCATACAGTGTCCACATGTCCTTCTTTGAAACGATGCTGTATCCTGTCAGATTCGGATTACTGTCAAGCACCGTCTGAAGGCTTTCCTTCTGCGTATCGTAGTCGGCTGCATAGACAAGCAGTTTCCGTGCGGTGGTAATGGTCTGATCGGTAATCTGATCCTGATCGGCCTGACTCATGAAATACATCTGCGGATATTCCAGCAGCTCATCGGTCAGGCGCCATACGTTGTCCGGCGTCTGGTCATGGTACATGATGATGACCGGAATATCACTGTTCTGCTTTGCATAGGCAATGCGGCTCTCGTCTTCCGGATACAGGAACAGTACGTTCCGGTCCAGAAACAGTCCCTTCGCCGTCAGAAACACTGCAAGCAGTATCAGCAGCAGTGCCGCCTGTCTGCGGTACTTTGTTCCATGTCTGATGACATCCCGTGCCATAAATACAACCATCAGAAGAATCAGTCCGTATACCGGCATTTCATATCGGTTTGATGTATTGCCCAGAAGAAGCGCCGTTTTGGATACCACCAGGAAATAACCGGTAACCGCCGTCAGCACCATCTTCATCTCCGTACGGATTCTGATCCGGTATATGAACATGGCGATGATCAGCAGCGCTGCCAGAAAATAGAAGCAGCCGCCAAACACATCCCGGTTCAGAAGTCCCAGGAAGAAGCCGATTCTCTGTCCGAGATTACCGGCTGAAGCAAACTCTGCTGCTGCCTCTTTTCCGCGGTATCCCCTGAAGATATGCGATACACTGGCAGGATATGAAAGGACTGCCAGGAGAAGACTTCCCGCACAGGCGCAGACATAGATCATTGCCTGACGCAGTGCCCTCCCCCGCTGATGCTCCCGGATTCCCTGCGTGTAAAGAATCCACAGCGTGTAAAACACACCGGTGAAGAAAAAGAAGATCATGTAATAATACTGTGTCAGAAACCCGAGATAGCTGCAGAGCATGACCGGCAGCAGAAATTTAAGGTAATACGTTCTTCCGCCCGGATTCTCCATCTGCATGGTTTCCTGCAGGAGTCTCACATGCAGATCACAGCACAGCAGAATGAAAACTGTCAGCCACATATACATCCGGATGAACATGACGCAGGAAACCGTCATGGGATTAAAGCCCCACAGACCGCAGATGAGCAGCCTTACCCTGCTGTCCGCACCAAGGCGCCGCAGAAGGTCATACAGAATCAGGAAGCACAGGGCAAAGGCGATCAGATTCACGCTGATTCCCAGCCACTTGCTGAATACACCGGTAAAAAGAGAGCACATGGTATGGAGCAGATCATAATAAAGCGGCGGATGAACGTCCCAGGACTGCACCTGCGCAACCAGTCCGTAACGGAAGCCTTCCCCGGGAAGTACCACGAACTCGTTCCGGATCGTTTCCGCACTCTGCCAGGCTCTGTCCGGCTCGTAAAGGCCTGCCGTCCGGTTGCTGGAAAAGAAGGAATAATATTCATCCTGATGAAAGCCCTGCTTCTGCGTCCCGAAGTATATGCAGACGCCAAGCTGCAGCAGCAGAAGAAAAGCCGTCAGAAACGTATACAGGAGCTTCCTGTTTTTCATACTTTTATTTTCTTTTTGATATCTGTTCTCTTCCATTTGCTTTTATCCTGTCACAACCATTTCACAGCAGTCCCTTTTTCCGGGCATGCAGTGTGCGTACCAGCTTCGGTGCCGGTGCCAGAAGGAGCAGATATGTCCGGTCTCTGCGGGACAGGTACGGATTTGAAATAATCTCCCCGAGATGTCCTCTGACATAATGCACCACCTGCCGGTAAAACCGGTTGTCTTCTGTCATTCTGCTGATCGGAATATGCAGCAGATAATCCAGCCGCTGTACCAGTCCGAAGCGCAGTGCAAAAGGAACAAGCGCAGGATATGCTGCCCGGACAAATTCTGTCACTGCATCTGCATTGTTGACAATATCTGTAAATACCGGCGGGAAATAATCCCTGTCCTTCAGTTCCTTTCTGGAATTGCTGCCGGTTCTGTAAAACACATGGTAATACTGCTGCGGCAAAATCACAACCTGTCCGGCCTGCGGCAGCATATGAAACAGAAGATAGAAGTCTTCATTGAGCATCCCGGTCGGGAACTGCATCTTCCGGGAAAAAAGCTCTCTTGCCGTCAGCTTCGTGCAGTAGGAGGTATCACCCGTATGCAGCAGAAGTGTCTTTAAAAAGTCTTCTGCAGACACCACCTGTTCCTGCCGGGGCGGTGTCACCACATCCGGAAGCCGTGTCCCGTCCTGCGCGATCTCATCACGGCAGACCTGTGCCATCTGCGCATGATTTCTCACAATGGCACCGGCCAGCGCTTCATACATATGCGGGTCAATATAATCGTCACTGTCCACAAAACCGACAAAATCTCCCGTTGCATGTGACAGGCCAAGATTTCTGGCTGCACTCGAGCCTGCGTTTGCCTGATGAAAGCAGACAACATTCTCATTTTCCGCTGCCAGCTGATCCGCCAGGAATCCGGTCCGGTCCGTTGAACCGTCATCCACGATAATGATCTGCAGATGATCCTGCGGATAAGTCTGTCTCAGCACTGATTCCACACACTTCTGGAGCAGCGTCTCCGTATTATACGCGGGGATGATCACGCTCAGCCGTGGTCTTTCATCGTTCATGCACTCTCCTTCTGCATCTGCTGATAAAGATCATAGCCGACAAACAGAATCAGAATCAGCATGATGCCGGTCAGCGGATACAGATATGCAATCGTGGAACCGAACAGGTACCTTGTATAGGTTACCAGCGTAATCGCCTCAAATCCGATTGCGATGCACATTCTCTTCCACCCGAACAATCCGTAGATAAAAGCAAATATTTCCGCAATAAATCCATATCTTTCATGCATGCAGGGCAGGCAGAAAGTAATCAGTTCCCCTGTAAACACCACCAGCGTCAGCATGTATACCGGTGTGATCTTAAAATCTTTCTGGTAGGTGTAATACGCCAGAATTCCCATCAGAATCACGGTAATCATCATCCCTGCATTTGTGAGATAGGCAAGGTTCTGCGTCGTCATCATGGAAGTGATAATGGTATAGATACTCGGATAGTTCATGGACAGTCTGGAAAACATCGATACCTGATTGCTGTAGATTCCGAGCAGATTATCCCACGGTCTTCCGGCAATTGCCGCAGGTACCATCGCTGCAATATACATCGCAGGTACCAGCAGAATGTATCTGATCTTAACCTTGTTTTTCAGCCACATGATGATCAGGAACGGGAAAAAGAATATGGTCTGCTGCTTGAAGCAGAATGCAAGGCCGACATACACAAAGGTTCTGATATCTCTCTTTTTCAGAACGGAAAGGAAGGAAAGCAGAATAAATGCCGTATAGATGCTGTCATTCTGTGCCCATGCCGCACTGTTGAGAATCACGGTCGGAATAGCGAGAGCAACGGCAAATCCCAGCATGGATTTACGTACGTTCCCGGTAATCTCGTGTACGATTCTGAAAATGGTGAATGCAGATACAAAATCGAATACAACAGATGCCGTCTTTACAAGATACATGTCACTCATAATGCCGTGGAACAGTGACAGAAAACAGAACAGATACTGCGGCAGGCAGTTGTAATCAAAAGTGCAGGCATCCGTTGCCTTCGGCACCAGGCTGATATACAGAATGCCGTTTGCATGTGCCTCACGGATCTCTCGCATCCAGTCTGCAAACGCATCCGCATAATCACCGGATACCACGTCGTACAGATGCAGACGTGCGACCAGTGCAAAGGTCATAATAATCATGCCGAACATCACATCAATGAATTCCATCTCGATGCCGAACAGTTTTATTTTCAGTTTCAGTATTCTGTCAATCAATCTCATGTCTTTGTCTTCCATAGTTTCTCCCGGTTCTCTCCTGTCAGTGTAAATGATTGTCTTCCTGCATGGTTCTTACTGCTTTCGGCGGCGGAATCACCTCCGCACGGGAAAGCGGCCCCTCCTGCGCCGGTACGGCGCTTCCATCCTGCAGAATCCCGCGGCAGAATCTCAGCAGTTCATCTGCTGCATGTTCTGCATTCCAGAGTGTGGTAATGGTTTCATATGCCTTTTTCCCCATTCTGTCCCGTTCAATGGGATGCCTTGCAAGATAGAGTGCCTGTGATTCAAATTCCTGATAACTGCCGTCATGATAAGTCAGCCCGTTTTCTTCGTTTCTGATCAGAAACGGTACGGCGCCGGCTTCTTCTGAAGCCACAACAGCACAGCCGCTGTTCATCGCTTCATTTACAACAGCTCCCCAGCCTTCCAGATAATTGCTGGTAAACAGGAAAATGTGTGCCTGTTCCATGATACGCCGGACTTTCTCCGGTTCCATTGCTCCATAGAACTGTACCACATCTGTTACCTTTTCGTCACGTGCCATCTGCTGAAGTGTGTTCAGCATTTCTCCGTCTCCGACCATATGCAGCCGGAAATCCAGTTCTGCACTCTTGAGTGTCTGTGCCAGACGGATTGCATACTCCGGATGCTTGAGCGTGATCATCCTGCCCGCCCAGGCAATGTCAACCGTTCCAGAATGCGATTTCAGTTTCCGGAACTGATTTTCATCATAATGCAGCGTCTCCGGAAAATATCCCCATCGGAACATTTTCCCCGGATAACAGTGGATCAGATGAAAATCCGATGCCACATATGCACCTGAACACAGAAGATACACCGGTTGTCTGCGGTACCGGAAATGCTCACGGTATTTGGCCGCCAGACCTCTTGGTGATATTGCCTTCCACTGTCCTTCGCGATAAATCCGTTCACTGATCCGCAGCGTCGGCCTGCCGGTCTGAAGGCGCATCCGGTCCAGATCCTCTCTGCCGCTCCATCCAAGCAGTACAATGTCACTGCTTCTGATCAGTTCACGGCATCCTGCCTCGTCTTCATACAGAAGACTCACATACGGCGTTTTCTTCAGATCCGCCGACCAGCCCATCTGCACCCGTTCCTGCGCCATCGGCTGTGTCTGAATAAAATGAAACTCACTGCCCGGTGCGCGATACATCGCATCGCAGAAGGGAATCTGATGATGATTGATGTAATTGGAAACAAATGTAATAATCATCTGTCCTTTACTCCGTTTTCGCCGTTTCCGGCAGAAGCACCGATTGCACGGTAGATTTCTATCAGCCTTGCATAATTAAGGTCTGCATCATGCGTACGAAGCGCATGCTTTCTCGCATTTTCTCCAAAGACATCTGCAATGACACCCTCATCCCAGATCTGCATGACTGCATCCGCAAGTGCATCCGGATTCCCTGCTTCAAAAAGAATTCCGTCATGATTGTCATCCACCATACTGGGAATTCCTCCGGTTCTGGAAGCCACAACCGGCACGCCCAGAAGCATTGCTTCTCCGACACTGTTCGGAGAATTTTCCACTGCTGAAGGACAGACAAAAACGCTGCACTTGAGATACTGCTCCTTCATCTGCTCCGCGCTCAGCTTTCCCAGTACAGTGACATGTTTTTTCAGATGCTTTTCCGTCATGAGCAGTCTTAAATATCTTCCGTATGCACAGATCCTGATGAACAGCGGATATCTGCTGCCGCCGGATTCCGAACTTCTGTCACCCGGTACGGTTACACTGCTGCGATCCACATGTCCGATGATGCTGTTACCTGCAACATATACGTGTGCCTGCGGATGCGCACTGATCAATCGGGGAAGCGCCTGCAGCATGTAATGAAATCCCTTGATCGGATAATCTCCCTGCGGCATGAATATACTGTATGGCACACAGTTTTCCTTTTTCCACACCTGCGTTGTATAGAAGCAGCTGCGCATGGTTTCATTCATATGATGGTAGACTGCCCGTGGATTAATGGATGCGGTGACACGGCGGTCAAAATCCGTGCGCCCCGTAATATGCCCGGCCATCCGGATTGATGCATTCTCCATTGCTGCACGTCTGCGGTATTTTTCCTGCTGCTGCAGAAGTGAGTCCTTCTTCAGTTTGTCTCTGAAGGTTGCATCCTTCTGCACGATCATAGGAAGATCTGCCATATATTTCTCTGCAATCACACTGCACAGTCCCTGTATTCCCAGCAGAATTCTGTCCGGCTGGTGAAAGGCCTGAATCATTGCCAGTGTGTGCGGAAATTCCGTTCCGAATATATGCACAATATCCGGATGAAAATCAGCCAGAATTTCCTGAAATCTTTGTTCCAGTGCATTATCATAAATCTCCGGCGTATCCAGATTCTCCTGAAAGCCGTAAAAGACAACTCCGTCCTGTTCCTCACGAAAGTTCCCCATGGAGGGCGGCGCCGGAAAACATACGCCAAGTTCAATATCTCTTGCAGATGTATTTCCTGCTGCAGAAACGCCGGCACGGTCTCTGGTGATTCTCTCATAGCTGCCCGACAGCCAGCCTTCTCTGTTCGTATATGGAAGATCATGCGTTCTGGCAAATGCCGGAAGCATGACATTGCAAAGCCATAAAACCTTCATATCCGCTCCATTTTTCTGATCAGGCCCTGTGCCTGTAAATTATCTTTTTGAACCAGTTATAGATCCCTGCTGTTCGGGGATTTTCTGCGATCCGGGTACGAAGAGATGCCAGTGTGACAATACGGATCAGATCATATTTCAGAATTCTGGCATTGCTTAAATACATGGCGATAATCCAGCGGCGCTCCCGTTCAGACATGGCGCGGCTGTGCGCGGTCTCCGAGAAGCCTCCTCCTTCATAATCCGCTATGATCATAGGCATATAAAAGGTCTGCGCCTTATCTTTATAGAAGCAGCGCAGGAAATGCTCATAATCTGCTCTGACCTGCCACTGGGTATCAAATTTCTCTCTGAGAATCAGCGAGCTCTCATAGAAGCACGCCTGATGACAGGGCAGATTTCTGTAACAGGCAAAATCGTTGATATTCGGGTTGGACGCCACACGCTGTCCGGTTCTGCATTCATAGATGTCCCCATAGCAGATAAACGGCGACGGATTCGTATCTCTGGATGCATATTCGCAGATTCCTTTCTGCACACGTTCAAGCACATGCGAATCATTCAGGTTATCCCCGCAGTTGAGGAAATATACAAAGCTCATATATTCCGGACTCATATGCTGTGTCTC
>CAYMBY010000046.1:0-90062 GCA_964388815.1 uncultured Butyrivibrio sp.
GTTGCGGTCATGCTCAAATACAGTAAATTCGGAAGATCTCTGTATGCTATCGGCGGAAACCAGCAGAGCGCGGTTATGATGGGACTCAATGTCAAGGCCAATAAAATGAGGGCATATGTGCTGGACGGATTTCTGGCAGGCCTTGGCGGGTATCTGTTCTGTCTCAACAGCTGCGCCGGATTTGTGGAGCAGGCCAAAGGACTTGAAATGGATGCCATCGCCTCGGCAGTCATTGGCGGGACGCTTCTTTCGGGCGGTGTCGGGACCGTAGTCGGAACGCTGTTCGGTGTTCTGATAAAAGGAACGATTTCCTCACTGATCACAACACAGGGGACTCTTTCGAGCTGGTGGGTCAGAATCGTACTTTCCGCACTCCTTTGCTTCTTTATCGTATTACAGGCAGTGATTGCGGCAATCAGCAGAAAGAAAATTGCACAGCACAGATAAATGCCGTAAAAACGGGGTCAGCAGAACTGATCCCGTTTTTTGTTGTCAATTCAGAAAGGATCGGGTATGATATATGTGTAAAAAATGTCAGATGTATGTAAAAGCCGGGTAAATTAGAATTCACCGGTATGGAGGAAAAATGAGCTCACTGGAAGTATTTTCGTTGATTGCAGGTCTGATTGGCGGACTGGCGTTGTTTCTGTATGGAATGAACATCATGAGTGATGGTCTTACCAAGGCAGCAGGAGGCAAGCTGGAAAGCACGCTGAGTAAGATAACGTCCAATCGTGTTGTCGCGTATTTCTTTGGTATTGCAGTTACTGCACTGGTTCAGTCATCATCAGCTTCTACGGTTATGGTTGTCGGACTTGTCAATTCCGGAATCATGACGCTGAGAGAAGCGGTTAATATTATTCTCGGTGCCAATCTTGGTACTACATTCACAGCATGGCTTCTGAGTCTGAATGCCATCAGCAGTGAAAATTTTCTGATCAACATGTTCAAGCCTACCTCATTCACACCTTTCCTGGCGCTGATCGGTATCGCTTTTCTGATGTTTTCCCACTCTGATAAAAAGAAGAATGTCGGTACGATTCTGCTGGGATTTTCAGTGCTGATGTTCGGCATGGATATGATGTCTGATGCGGTATCCCCGCTGAAGGATGTTCCGGCATTTCAGAGTTTCCTGGTACACTTCTCCAATCCGCTGATCGGACTGCTGGTAGGAACCGGATTTACCATGATCATTCAGAGCTCCGCAGCAACAATCGGTGTGGTACAGGCACTGAGCGCATCTGTTGCCATTAATTACGGAATGGCCATTCCGGTAGTCATCGGCGCAGAAATCGGAACCTGTATTACTGCGATTCTTTCTTCTTTCGGTGCAAATAAGAACGGTAAACGTACGGCACTCATGCATCTGTATTTTAATCTGATCAAGGCAGCGGTCTTTATGACTGTATTTTATACACTCAATGCAATTCTTCATTTTGCATTTCTGCAGGATCAGGCAGGAATGGTCGGCATTGCCAGTGTACATACACTTGTCAATGTGATTGCAACACCTCTTATGCTGCCGTTCTCCGGAATCCTTGTAGATCTTGCACTGAAGACGATTCCGATAGATGAAAAGGAACGGGAAGAGCAGGAATCCGAAAAAGGAATTACCACACTCGATCCGAGATTTATCTCCAACCCGTCTTTTGCTCTGGAACAGAGCAAACAGGCAGCAAGCGATATGGCAGGATTTGCAAAAGAATCGCTGGGCAAGGCAATCTCACTTCTGACTTCATATAATCAGGAAACGGCAGAAGAAGTGGAAAAGCTGGAAGAAAAGGTAGATCGTTACGAAGATCAGCTGGGCAGTTATCTTGTTAAGATCAGTGCGCATCATCTGAGTACGCAGGAGAGCCATACACTTTCCATTCTGCTTCACTGCATCAGTGATTTTGAGAGAATCAGTGATCATGCGCTGAATGTCATGCAGATCGCAGAGAGAATGCATGCGAATAACAGAAGCTTCTCCGACAGAGCACTGGAGGAACTGAATGTATTTACAGATGCGGTACAGGATATCATGAATACATCGGTGCTGGTATTTCAGAATAATGATCTGAAACTGGCCCGGACAGTAGAACCTCTTGAAGAAGTAATTGACGGACTGCATATGGAAGTCAAAAGACGTCATATCAGGAGGCTGCGTAAAGGCAAGTGTACAATTGAACTTGGATTTGACCTGTCCGACCTTGGAACCGATTTTGAAAGAATATCCGATCACTGCAGCAACATCGCGGTATGTCTTCTGCAGGTGACAGAGGATGGTTTTGATACACATGAATATCTGGAGATGATCAAGCAGGAGAAGAATCAGGAATTTGAGCAGGCGGTGGATTTCTATGAACGTAAGTATCGTCTTCCGAAACTGAAGAAGTCAGAAGAGGAAGAAGAGGATACACTGGATCCGTCCTTTGTTGCAGAACATCCGGTATTATTGAATGTCAGGGCGTTCAATGATGATACGAATGAAAAGAATATGGCACAGATGCAGGAAAATGAATCAAAGGCCAGGACGGAAAAACATAAAAAGGACAAGAAAGACAAAAAAGACAAAAAGGATAAAAAAGAAGCCAGAGATAAAAAGGCGGGAAAGAGCAAGTCAGAGTAAGTGATTAAATACAGGAATGCAGGTCATATAATAAAGATGACCTGCATTTTTTTGACACTTCACAGCGATAAAGGAAAGGAGTATAATGCAGGTTGTCATAAAGAACACCGGTATGGAGGCAATTGCATGAATATCAGAAAACTTGGCAGACTGGATGCCTATCTTGATGCACAGAGAGAGCAGGAGAAAATTCTTGGGGCATCCCTTCTGGTAGAACATAAAGGGAAAAAAGTATATGAGAACTGTCTTGGGACAGATCGAAAGGATAGTATTTATAAGATCTTTTCCATGACAAAACCGGTAACGGCGGTAGCAGCCATGATGCTGTATGAACGGGGAGAACTTGATCTGATGCAGAAGGTATCAGAGTATCTTCCGGGATATAAGGACTGTAAGGTAGCAACACCTGAGGGAATCCGCAAGGCAGAGAATCCGATTCTGATCAGGGATCTTCTGAATATGACGTCGGGAATCGTATACAATGGTGATTACGGAGAAGCAGGACAGTCCATGACCAGAGTATATAAAGAAGCACGCACACAGAAAAAATCAGGTATTCTCGGGAGCAATGTGGATGTCTGCAATAAGTTCAGTGAAGCCTGCCTGGCATTTGAACCGGGTACCGCTTTCCGGTACGGGCTGTCAGCGGATGTTATGGCAGCAGTAATTGAAGTGATTACCGGAAGGACACTTTCACAGTTCCTGAAAGAGGAACTGTTCATCCCGCTGAATATGACAGATACAGACTTTAAAATAGATGCAGACAGAAGTTTCCGTCAGGCGGTTCTTTACCGCAGGAAAAAGGACGGGAAGCCGGTCCGGGCAGAAGAAGATATCAGACAGAAGCTGGAGATGGATCAGCCGCTTGATGATCCATGGTATGAATCCGGCGGCGCAGGACTGTATTCTACCGTAGAAGATTATGCGCATTTTGCTGAAATGCTGCTCAATAAGGGCGCATATCACGGGAAGGAAATTATCGGCCGTAAGACAATGGAATTCATGACAACAAGTCAGCTGACACAGGAGCAGATGAATACCTTCAAACTTGACAGCTGCATCGGATACGGGTATGGAAACTATTTCCGGATTCTTCAGAATAAGGCAGAAGCAATGTCGAACGGCAGTATCGGGGAATTCGGATGGGACGGACTTGCCGGGAGCTATTTCTTTGTGGATCCGGAAGAAGAACTGATTATGATTTACATGCAGCAGATTGACGGCGGATGCGATCACGGTTTCGTTCGCGGCATGCGGCAGATCGTATATGGTGCAATCTGAGGGAAAGCAGGAAAACGGATGGAATTCAAGTCGATCAGAAAACTGGATGAAGGAAACTTTATTACCAGATATAATCTGAAATACAGCACGGTGGACGGACAGGATAAGATTTATGAGATGATCAGCAGAAATCCGGATATGAAGACCAGCGAAGATATCAAGAATCTGGGAGTGGATGCTGTTGTTCTGATTATTGAAGATGAAACGCATGAGAAAATTCTGATTGACCGGGAATTTCGTCTTGCGGCAAACAGCTGGGTATACAATTTCCCTGCAGGGATGATTGATCCGGGAGAAACACCGGATGAAAGTGCCAGAAGAGAACTGAAAGAAGAGACCGGGCTTGACCTGATCAGCATTGACGACAGGATCGGACCCAGCTACAGTGCAATCGGGTTTTCCAATGAAAAAAATGTCTGCATTGTGGGGACTGCAGCCGGAGTGTTTGCAGAAAGCACTTCTGCATTTGAAGAAATAAAACCCGGCTGGTATACAAGAGCGCAGGTCAGAGACCTTCTTCAGAAAGAAAGTTTTACGGCCAGAACACAGGCGTACTGCTATCTGTGGTCAAAGGAAAAGTGATTTCTGCTTTCAGTGGAGAAGAAGCGGCAGGAACAGCTTTGCCAGACCAAGAAAGATGAAAAATCCGCAGGTGTCAGTCATTGTAGTCAGGAAAATGGAAGAAGACAGCGCCGGATCTGCACCGAGTTTTTTGATCACCAGCGGGATCAGAAATCCTGAGAGCCCTGCAATGATCAGGTTCCCCGTCATGGCCAGCAGGATAATCAGTCCGAGATAGATATTGCCGTAGCGGAAGTAGAATACGATGCCGGTAACCAGTCCGATGGCTGCGCCATCCAGGAGACCGACCGCAACTTCCTTGAATACAAGTTTCCAGTCATTCTTCAGATCTATTTCACCGAGGGTAATGCCCCGGATTGCAAGAGAAAGCGTCTGTGTACCTGCATTTCCTCCCATTCCGGAAACGATGGTCATCATGGAAGCCAGTGCGGCAACCTGGGCAATCACATCATCAAACAAAGCAATGGCGCTGGCGGCAATGAATGCAGTCAGCAGGTTGATGAACAGCCAGGGGAGACGTCTGCGCACTGAGATATTGACGGGGCCGCCGATTTCCTCTACTTCGCCGATACCACCAAGACGGAGGATATCTTCTGTCTGCTCTTCTACCATGACGTCCATGATATCATCCACGGTAATGATGCCCAGGAGTGCGTGGCGTCTGTTGATGACGGGGATAACCGTCAGATCATATTTATTTACCAGAAGGGATACTTCCTCCTGATCCTGCTCAGGGAAAACACTGATGACAGTTTCATCCATGATGGAGGAAAGGACGTCATCATTCGGGGCGATCAGAATATCCCGCAGGTCGGCAAGACCGACCAGTTCTCTGTTTTTATTCAGAACGAAAATGGTTTCGATGACTTCTGTTTTGGGAGCGATCTGTTTGATCTTAACCAGCGTCTGTGCAATGGTCAGATCGTCTCTGAGCGCGATATATTCTGTTGTCATGATACCGCCGGCGGTATCCTCGCCATATCCCATCAGGGCGCTCAGCTCACGGGAGTCACTTGCTTTCATCAGATTCAGAAGTTTCTTCCGCAGATCAATCGGAAGATCTCCCAGAATATCTGCAATATCATCCTTTGACATGTAGGAAAAAATCTGTATTACATCTGTATACGGAAGGAGTGCAACGACACGCGCCTGCAGTTCGTCATCAGACTGTTCCAGAACACTTGCCAGAAATTCCTTGTCTTCATGCTGGAAAAAACTGGTCAGTTCCTCATCGGATACGTCCTCCTCATTCAGACAGGCAGCGATATCCGCGGGATGGATGTCTTCAAGGAATCCTTCGACAGGAATATCTTCACCGGCATGAATTTTTTCCAATAATTTTTCCTGTTCTTCAGATAACATAAAGGCCTCCTTTCCAGTGGAACATTCCTATTATAGCTTTTTGGAATTGGCACTACAACAGTTAAAATACGTATATTTTATGGAAATTATGTTAATGAACTTACCTTTTTGTTATGTAAAAAAAAGACAGGATGATACAATGAAATTATGTAAATTGTCAGAGTTGTGTTTCGGGGTTTACGGGAAGGAAAAGAGGAACAGAATGGAAAAATGGATCAGAGTAAATTATCAGCCGAATCTTCCGCTTGGAGAAGACGGAAGAAAAGTGACCGAGAGCCGTGAACATATACTGCTCTCAAAAAATGCCGCAAAGGAAGGAATGGTACTGCTCAAAAATGAGCAGCAGGTTCTGCCGCTTGAAGCAGGCAGCAAAGTGGCGCTGTTCGGTAAGGGAACCTTTGATTACGTAAAGGGAGGCGGCGGAAGCGGAGACGTTACCGTATCCTATGTTCATAACCTGTATGATGGGCTCAGTATGCTCAAAGACAAAGTCAGTGTGTTTGAGGAGACGGCGGAGTTCTATCGCGAACAGGTACAGAAGCAGTACGCGCAGGGAAAGGTCCCGGGAATGACGCAGGAGCCGAAGCTCCCGAAGGCAATGCTGGAGCGCGCAGCGGCTTATACGGATACTGCGATTATTTCCATCAGCAGGTTCTCCGGCGAAGGCTGGGACCGTAAGGTGGCAGGAGATCAGAAGCGGAAGAAGAAAAGTGAAGACGACCATATGGTTGAAGAGTCCGAAAAACTTTTTGAACGTGGAGATTTCTATCTGACCAGAGCCGAAGAAGCAATGGTAAAGCAGGTAAAAACTGCTTTTGCCAAAGTTATTGTTGTTATGAATGTCGGCGGAATGGTGGATACACAATGGTTTAGGGATGATGCAGGGATCTCTGCAGTACTGATGGCATGGCAGGGCGGTATGGAAGGCGGTCTGGCTGCAGCAGAGCTGCTGATGGGAGAAGGAAATCCTTCCGGGAAACTTTCGGATACGTTCGCAAAGAGTCTGGAAGATTATCCTTCCACCGCAGGTTTTCATGAATCTGATCAGTACGTGGATTATACAGAAGATATCTATGTGGGATACCGGTATTTTGAAACCATTCCGGGAGCAGCAGAAAAGGTCAATTATCCCTTTGGCTATGGACTCTCCTATACCCGCTTTGAGGTGACGGGAGTACAGGTGAATGAGAGGAAAGGCGTGCTGGAAGCATCTGCAACAGTATGCAACGTCGGAGAGTATGCCGGAAAAGAAGTTGTGCAGGTGTATTTCAGTGCTCCGCAGGGAAAACTCGGAAAACCTGCAAAGGCTCTGATCGGCTATAAGAAGACCGGTCTTCTGCAGCCTGGCGCTCAGCAGCAGGTCCGGATCAGTTTCCGTGCAGAAGATATGGCATCCTATGATGATCTGGGAAAGATCAGAAAATCGGCATATGTACTGGAAAAAGGAAGCTATGCATTCCATATCGGTACTTCAGTGAGAGATACACAGAAAGCGGAGTATACGCTGGAACTGAAGAAGGACAAAGTGGTAAAGACGTTAAAACCGGAGCTGGTACCGACTTCTCTGGAAAAGAGAATGCTGGCGGATGGCAGCTTTGAAATGCTTCCGCAGGGAAAGGCCAACGATCCGGATGAAAATATCTTAAGGAGAGAGAAACTCCAGAATATGGATCTGTGTGCGCCGGCAGTACGTGCGAGAGCTCCGTTTGTATTCTTTGGCGTAAAGAGTGAAAAGCATCAGCTGATCGAAGTTGCACAGGGAAAGCTGACACTGGATCAGTTTATCACGCAGCTGTCCGATGAAGACCTTGCGGCTCTTCTGGGCGGGCAGCCCAACACGGGCGTTGCCAATACCTTTGGCTACGGGAATCTTCCGGAATACGGGGTACCGAATGTCATGACGGCAGATGGCCCTGCAGGCCTCCGGATCTGGCCGCAGTGCGGGGTGCACACAACGGCATTTCCGTGTGCGACGCTTCTGGCATGTACATGGGATCCGGAAGTAACGCAGATGGTCGGCAAAGCAGGCGGCGCAGAGGTAAAGGAGAACAATATTGCGGTATGGCTGACACCGGCAGTAAACATTCACAGAAGTCCTCTTTGCGGCCGGAACTTCGAATACTATTCCGAGGATCCGTTTCTGACCGGAAAACAGGCAGCCGGAATGGTACGGGGCATACAGAGCAACCATGTCGGTGCCACAGTCAAACATTTTGCACTCAATGACAAGGAAACCAATCGCCGCGGCAGTGATTCCAGAGCCTCAGAGCGTGCAATCCGTGAGATTTATCTGAAAGCCTTTGAAATCATTGTGAAGGAAGCGGATCCGTGGAGCATCATGTCTTCCTATAATATCATCAACGGACATCGTGCTTCGGAAGATCATGATCTTCTGACAGATGTTCTGCGTGGTGAATGGGGCTATGAAGGTATGGTGACAACAGACTGGTGGAATCTTGCAGAGCATTACAAAGAGGTCAAGGCCGGAAATGATGTGAAGATGGGGCTCGGATTCCCGGAGCGTCTCCTGGAAGCAAAGAAAAAGGGCGCGGTAAGCAGAAAAGAAATGGAAACCTGCGGAAAGCGGATTCTGAAGCTGATTCTGAAAGTAGACTGATTACAGAAAGCGGAGAGAGAAGATGCCACAGGATAAAGATGAAAAGAGTGTGAAACTGACATATTCCAGTATTGTATCTGCAGGCGGAAAACCGGTTGTGGCGATTACGTTTGAACGCGGAGCTGATGTTGCGGAAGGAACTGTTCCGGAAGGAAAAATACGAAGCAGCAGAGGATTCTCCGAGGAAGAAGTGCAGCAACTGTCTGCATATCTGGTTCAGAATAAGGAGCAGATCATGCAGGAAGCCAGAAAGATATCCTCACTGGGACATCTGCTTTCCTGAATTTGACAGTAAAACAGAATACAGATACAGACAAAAACCGGACGGCGTTATGCAGTCCGGTTTTTTTACGTGCGCTTTACACCGCGCTGATAGCAGATTTTACCTGACTTTTTTATGATTATTGTGAAAATAAAAAGATGGATAAAAAGATGAGTTTCTGAGGAGAAGGCAGATGACAAGATATTTATTCGACAGTGAACTGGAAGAACTGAATAATGAAATGATTGAAATGGGAAGCCTGATCGAGAAGGCGATTGAAGCGGCGATTCAGGCACTGATCATGCAGGATACGGAAATTGCAGAAAAGACGATCCGTGATGATGAAACTGTGGATTCACAGGAGAGAAAAATAGAAGCACTGTGCCTTAAGCTGTTAATGCAGCAGCAGCCGGTGGCCAGAGATTTAAGAACGATTTCCTCGGCACTGAAAATGATTACAGATATGGAGCGTGTCGGAGATCATGCAGCGGATATTTCAGAGATTATTCTGATGATGGACGGCAAACCGTACATCAAGGATCTGGAGCATATCAAGTCCATGGCAAAGGAAACGACTTTTATGCTGAATAACAGTATAGATGCCTTTGTGCATAAGGATCAGATGCTGGCAGCAGATGTTATCACACACGATGATGTTGTGGATGAACTGTACTGTAATGTCAAAAAAGAACTGATCAACCTGATTCATCAGAATCCGGATAACGGCGAACAGGCAATGGATCTGATGTCAATTGCCAAATATTTTGAGCGGATCGGTGATCATGCTACCAATATCGCAGAATGGGTTATTTTTTCCATCACGGGAAAACATGTCAATGAAGAAGCATATGAAGAAGAACAAAGTGAACATGTTGATAAAAAGGTGAAGTATGCGGAAGGAGTGGATCATAGTGACTGATAAAACATTGGAAGAAACAAAAGAAAGAGCGTTGTATCTGCTGCTCAGGGTGCTGATTTTCGCAGTGATCGGTTTTGCCGCAGGCGTGCCGGTACACGTTCTGCGCAGTGCGGTATTCATGATGCAGTCAGATCTGATGGAGACATGTTTTCTGACGGCCGGATATGCCATTGTCTTTGGCGGAGTGCTGGCCGGTCTGATCTGTCTTTTACGTAAATCGTAAGAAAAGCAATCTTTACAATCTTTTACACCGGTGTGATAGTTCCTGAAATCCGCCTCTGATATCATCATTGCATAACCCGAAGGGATGATGACAAGGAGGAGAATCAGGGAATGAAAAGAAGAATGATTACGGCGGTATGTATGGGAATGGCAGTAATGGCTGCAGTTCCTGCGATGAATACGTTTGCATCCACATCGCACTATGCGGATTCCAGTACGCTCAGTTCTGACAGCAGCTGGACAGACTGGGTGCAGAAGTGGAACAGTGTGGCGGCAGATGATACAAAGGTGTCCATTGCACCGGGAGCAGATGAAACGCAGCTGAATTTTGCGTGGTACAGTAAGGTCGAAAGCGGAAAAACGGCAACACCGGTTGTCCTGTTCGGAAAAGACAAGGCGCACCTGAAACCGTTCACCGGGACCACGCAGCAGGTAGACAGCTCTCTTACCGGAGGCGTTTCCTATGTTTCTAATAAGGTGACGGTAACAGGGCTTGAGCCCGGAAACAGTTATTGCTATACAGTGGAAAAAAACGGGGTGCAGTCAGAGGTTCGTGCCTATCATTTAAGTGATACAGCAGATACGAAGATTCTGCTGGTAGGGGATCCGCAGATTGGCGCATCAAAGGGACAGCCGCAGGGCGGCGGGGAACTGGCGCAGGAAGATGGCGCAGCCAATACAGCTGCCAGAAATGACAGTTATTCCTGGAACAGAACCTTAAATATTGCAAAATTTGCCAACCAGGATCTGGATTTCATCATCTCTGCGGGAGATCAGATCAATAAGACGGGTAAGCCCAAAGAGGAAGAGTATGCCGGATTTTTAAACGCAGATGTGCTGCAGCAGGTACCGGTTGCAACAACCATCGGTAATCATGATTCCCTGAATCAGGATTATTCCATGCATTTCAACACACCGAATCAGACAGGCAACGGAGAAACAAAGGCCGGCGGCGATTACTTTTATTCCTATGGAGAGGGACTCTTCATTGTACTCAATACCAACAACTACAATGTGGCGGAACATGAAAAGACGCTTCAGCAGGCAATTGCATCCGATCCGTCTGCAAAGTGGAGAGTGGTTACGATCCATCAGGATATTTACGGGTCAGGCCTTGACCATTCAGATACTGACGGCATGATCCTCCGGACACAGCTGACGCCGCTGTTTGATCAGTACAATGTGGATGTTGTCCTGCAGGGACATGACCATACCTACAGCAGATCAAAGCTTCTTTACAGTGACGGACAGACACATGACAATTATGAATTCCAGATGCTGGCTGACGGCTCTGATTACGACTGGGATCATGCGTTTGATCTGACCACGCAGTCACAGATCACGCTGGCACCACAGGATGATACGGAAAAGAACGGACTGGAAGCATTCCAGAAAGATAATCATTGCTATACGATTGAGAATACAGACGGCAATACAGTGGTCAATCCGAAAGGAATTCTGTACATGACTGCAAACTCAGCTTCTGGTTCCAAGTACTACGAGCTGATTGCATCGCAGCAGGATTATATCGCAAAACGTGCGCAGAACTGGCTGCCCAGCTATTCAGTCATTGATATGACGGCAGATCATTTTGCAATCACAACATATCAGATTACAGATCAGAATCAGATCGAACAGATGGATGAGCCGTTTACAATTGTAAAGGAATGAGTGTGAAGTGTTCATGAACAGAAAGAAACAGTTCAGGCAGGCCGGGATCCGGTGGGGGATCCCGGCTCTGCTCATTTTTATCTTTATTATTTTTACCGTACGATTGAATCAGACAGAGAAGACAGAACTGATCTCCAGAGCAGGGCAGACCTTTGAAAAAGGAATTGTGACGAAGATTCTGACAGATAATCTGCAGGATGATGGCATGCGCGTCGGTCAGCAGACCGTACTGGTCAGAATGCTGAGCGGGAGTCATAAGGGGGAAGCACTGCAGACAACCAGTTCTGCAGGTTTCCTGTTTGGTGCTGCGTGCAGGCCCGGGATGCATGTGATCGTGATGCAGTCTGTTGCAGGAGATGCAGTGGTTACCAGCGTATATGCGCAGGACCGCGGGTTGATGATCTGGATTTTCGGGGCAATGTATCTGGGTGCACTTTGTCTGATCGGAGGAAAAAAGGGACTGAAAGGAGCGCTGGGGCTTGCGTTTACTTTTTTTACCGTGATTTTCCTGGATCTGCCGCTGATATACAGAGGGTATTCACCGTTTCTGGTGGCAGTGGGCGTCTGCTGCATCACAACCCTGGTAACCATGTATCTGATCGGCGGGCCGACGGCAAAGACAATGGTGGCAACGCTGGGAACCGTGGCAGGCGTGATCATTGCCGGAATTACAGCCAGAATATTCGGTATGCTGACGGGACTTTCCGGGTGGAATGTATCGGATATTGAAAATCTGGTCACGTTATGGGATACAAATGGGATTCAGGTCGGAGAACTGCTCTTTTCCGGACTTCTGATTTCCAGTCTGGGCGCTACCATGGATGTTGCAATGTCGATTGCCAGTTCCATGCAGGAAATTGTGCATCAGAACCGTGAAATTACGGCAGGGGAGCTGTGGAAAGCAGGAATGCGTGTCGGAAGAGACATGATGGGGACGGATTCCAACACACTGATTCTGGCATTTGCAGGTGGAAGTATCAGCACACTGGTACTGGACTATGCATATGATCTTCCGTATCTGCAGATCATCAACTCCAATAATATCGGTCTTTCGATCATGCAGGGACTTTCCGGCAGTTTTGGAATTGTATTAAGCGTACCGGTTACGGTTCTGCTTGCGACGTTTCTGTATCTGAAGAAAGCGCCGCAGAACCGGGCAGGTGTTCACTCGGTGTAAGATGCCATGCGGATACGACGTCAGAAACATCGGTCCAGCCGATGTAGTAGGCATCCAGAGGAGTCAGTTCATTGGAAATAAGGTTATATTCAGAGTCGCCGGTGGCTTCATTGTAGCAGGTATACATGATGTCATTGGCGTCTTCTTTTTTGACGTAATCGTTGATGAAATGATCTGTGATATGAAATTCAGGGTCGGCAGTATAGAGATCCACTGCACCAAAGGTGTGCAGAATCTCATGGGCATAGGCAGCAGGGGACTCCTCATAGCCGTCGCAGTGCAGATACATATAGCAGATCTCATACGGATATTCCATTCCCGCATACCAGTTGCGGGTGCAGGAGGTGACATTGTTGTCAGAATCTGTGTTGACAAGCAGCATATAGATGACGTTGTCTGCGTGGTATTTCTGCATCAGTGCCTCTGTATCCACATTCTGATCAATATAGCTCCAGACAGAAGCATCCATATTGTCATTGTAATTTACCAGATCGGTATGGAAAGTGCCTTTGTGCAGAAGACCAGACTGTGAAGTCCAGTCATAGATAAAATCCGTCTGATAGCCCCATTTCCGGCTCTGGGTACTCAGCCAGCTGCAGGCAATGCCAAGATAGTTTCTGACGTCTTCGAGTGTTTGCTGATCCTGTATGCGCTGCAGATTCCAGGAGGTATTCGGATCAGAAGCCAGAACCGGAAGGATAAGCGTTGTGCCATTCAGGGTATCAGCGGTGCCGAGAGGAAAGGTCGTGGCTGAGGAAGCGGCAGAAGACAGGGCCGGTGCCGGATCAGAAATCCGGACAGAAGCGGAAGAGGCAGAGGCGGAACTGCAGGCGGTAACCAGCAGAACGACAGCAAGCAGCGGGAGCAGAAAATTCTTTTTCATCTGATATATTTCCTCCGGACAGGTTGACGTAAGTGACAAAAGGTACTTTTGACACCCACATCATAACATGTGTAACTGGATGATTCCGCAGAAATTTTGTATATTTAGTTTAAAAATTCCTTAATATGCGGTATAAAGATAATAAATGGAAATTTACGGACCTGGGAAATAAAAGAGGGATGAAATGAAAAAAGAAGATAAAGGGATCCGGATTTTACAGAAAATGGGCTGGGGAGCCCTGATTGTAGAAGGAATGCTGGTAGTTTTTATTCTGCTGTGCTTTCATGTGACGGATATGACACTGGCCAAAGGGGATATTTACAGCTTTGATACCGGCTGGACGATGATCCGGGAAGACGGAACTTCAGAAAAAATTGCGCAGCTTCCGTATGCGGGCACTTCAGCAGCCGGAGAGACCATAATTCTGGAGAATACAATTCCGCAGCAGTTTGCCGGGAAGACGCTCGAATTCCTCTCAGCAGATAAGACGGTGGTGGTTACGGTAGATGGTGAGGACATATATGAATTCGGGACAAAGGACCGGAAGGCCTTCGGACATACCGCGGGCAGCATTACCAATTTTATCGATCTGCCGGCGCATTTTACGAAGGGGCAGATCCGGATTGTCATGCAGTCCTCCTACAGCGATTATGCTGCGAAGATCAGTGACATGCGTGTGGGAAACCGTGATGTTGTGATTCTGCATCTTCTGCGGGAGAATCTGTTTAATATTGTACTGAATATGATAATGCTGTTCTGCGGAATTCTTCTTGCCATTTTTGCAGTGATGCAGTTCTTTTCCGGGCAGAGCCTGCAGGGCATGCAGTTTCTGAGTCCGTATTGCCTTCTGGCAGCGATCTATTATTCGATTGAAACCAAGATGTTGGAGACGTTCTACGGAAACCAGGTTCTTTATTCCAACCTGATCTTTCTGATTCTGATGATGATGCCGGTACTGCTGCTGCTGTATTATCAGCAGAGATTTCCGGAGAATGTGCAGAGCGGATTTCATGTGCTTTTGTATCTTGCGTTTGCCAACATTGCCATCCAGCTGATTCTGCAGGTCAGTGATACGATTGATTTCATGAATATGGCATTTGTTTCACATATCATGATTTTTCTGACAATTCTGGTGGTGCTCTTTAAGTGGTGTGAGGTCGCACTGCAGGAAAGAAGATGGTCTTTTCTGCTGGAATTTATTGCGCTGATCAGCTTTGCGTCGGGAAGCGTTGTGGATCTGGCAAGAACCTACGTGGTAAAGGTAGGAGATCTTGGCAGATACAGCAGGTATGGAGCGGCTTTTTTTGCCATTGTCATGCTCTATGTGCATCTGCGCCAGATCATGAAGGGATATGCAGGCGCATTTGAAGAAAACGAACGCCTTCTGCGGAGTGAAGTGGAGACGGAAAAGGCGAGAATGCGTCAGCTGATGGAGGCCAAAGACCGGGCGGAAGAAGCCAACCGGGCAAAGAGCCGGTTTCTTGCCAACATGTCGCATGAAATCCGGACACCGATCAATGCCGTGCTGGGGATGAATACGCTGATCCAGAGAGAGTCACAGGAAAATGAAATACGGGAGTACTCCAATGATATTGAGCGTTCGGCAAGAAATCTGTTGTCGATTATCAATGATGTACTGGATTTCTCCAAGATTGAATCCGGGAAAATGGAAATTATTCCGGCAGAATATAATCTGGCTTCGCTGATCAATGACAGCTATACAATGATTCTCGTACGCGCGCAGGAGAAGCATCTGGAACTGGAAGTTGTGAATGATCCGAAGATCCCGTCGGGGCTGATCGGAGACGAAGTGCGGATCAGGCAGATCGTGATCAATCTGCTGTCCAATGCTGTAAAATATACGGACCGGGGAAAAATTACGATGCGTATCTCATACAGTCCGCTGGGAGACCGCAGGATCTTACTGAAAATCGCAGTCAGAGATACAGGCGTAGGCATTCGACAGGAAGATCAGGAGAAGCTTTTTGGTTCCTTCCAGCGGGTGGATGAGATCAGAAACCGTTCCGTGCAGGGAACCGGTCTCGGACTGTCCATTACCAGACAGCTGCTGGATATGATGGGCGGACTGATCCGTGTGGACAGTGTCTATGGGCAGGGCTCTGAATTTACGGTGGAGATTCCGCAGAAAATTGCATCAGAGGAGCCGATGGGTGATTTTGCACAGAGATATCTACTGACGGAGAATACGGAAAGGAAGCCATACCGGCCGGGAATATATGCACCGGATGCCAGAATTCTGATTGTAGATGATGTGGAGATGAACCTGAAGGTAATTCAGGGACTGCTGAAGCAGACCGGAATCCGGATGGATATGGCCAGAAGCGGAAAAATCTGTCTGGGGATGGTACAGGATACGAGATATGACATGATCTTTCTCGATGATATGATGCCGGAAATGGACGGAACAGAGACGCTTCGCAGAATGAAGCTGCTGAAGGATTCGCAGAACGCTCATACACCGGTCATCATGCTGACGGCCAATGCGCTTTCAGGTGCAAAGGATGAATATCTCAGAAACGGTTTTGATGATTATATTGCCAAACCCGTGATTTATGCGGAGCTTGAGGACATGATCAGAAAATATCTTCCGCGGGAACTGCAGAAATCGCAAAAAGAGCAGACCGAAGTACAGCAGGAGCAGATTTCAGACGACAGTTTCCTGCAGGATGTTCCCGAAATCAATGTGAAGCTTGGAATGTCCTACTGCATGGACACGAAATTATTTTACCTGGAGATGCTGGAAGAATATCTGAAAGCAGATAAACGGGAGCTGATTCAGGAAGCGTATCAGAAGGAAGACTGGGAAAATTATCGCATTCTCGTGCATTCACTCAAGAGTCTGTCGCTGACGATCGGCGCAGAGCAGCTTTCGGCCCAGGCAAAGGCCATGGAAGCCGAAACAAAGAAGCAGAATACGGAATACATCGGAATGCATGAAGAGGAACTGATACGTGCATACACGGCACTTCTGGAGAAACTCAGGAAAGCGGTGGATGCGGAAAAGGCCAAAACATAAGATTTTGCGGAAAAAGCAAGAAAAATGTGGTAAAGAACAGGGAAAAGCGGTAAACTGAATAACGGTTATCGTGATTTATTTGGAAAAAGAGGTAAGAAAGATTATGATGCAATCCCGTACACATACCTGCGGAGAGCTTCGGCTGTCTGATGCGGGTAAAAAGGTGAAGCTCGTCGGCTGGATGGAAAATATGCGTGAAGTCGGCAGCAACCTCGGTTTCGTCGTACTGCGTGATTTCTATGGAACCACACAGGTCGTCATTCAGACTGAGGAAATGATGAAGACATTCAAGTCCGTCAACAAGGAATCTACGGTTTCTGTTGAAGGAGAAGTAAGAGAGAGAAGCAGCAAGAACCCGAAGCAGGAAACCGGTGATATTGAAGTTGTTCCGGAAAAGGTTGAGGTTCTGGGCCGCTGTCGTTATAATGAGCTGCCGTTTGAAATCAACCACAGCCGTGAAGCGGATGAAGCAGCAAGACTCAAGTACCGTTATCTGGATCTGCGTAATCCGGAAGTAAAAAAGAACATTATCTTAAGATGCAACGTTGTGGCTGCTCTTCGTCAGTCCATGACAGAGCATGGGTTTATGGAAATTACCACACCGATCCTGACCGCTTCTTCACCGGAAGGCGCAAGAGACTATCTCGTACCTGCCAGAAAGCATCCGGGTCAGTTCTATGCACTTCCGCAGGCACCGCAGCAGTTCAAGCAGCTGCTGATGGTATCCGGTTTTGACCGTTACTTCCAGATTGCTCCGTGCTTCCGTGATGAGGATGCGCGTGGAGACAGAAGTCCGGGAGAATTCTACCAGATGGATATGGAAATGGCATTTGCTTCTCAGGAAGATGTATTTGCGATTCTGGAAGACGTTCTGCCGCCGATTTTTGCAAAATATGGTACCTATAACAGAGCATCCGAGGCTCCGTTCAAGAGAATTCCGTATCTGGAAGCCATGGAGAAATATGGCTCCGACAAGCCGGATCTTCGTATTGATCTGACAGTAAAGGATGTGACAAAGCTCTTTGAAGGCAGTGAATTCGGCCCGTTCCAGGATGGCAATATCATCAAGGCGGTCGTTGTATCTGACTTTAAGGAAAGCCGTAAATTTATCGATAAGACACTTGCGGACGTGGAAGTTCAGGCCGGAAACAAGGGCTACTGGTTCCGTATTGATGAAAATAATGAAGCCATCGGCGGCATCGCCAAGTTCGTTGCACCGAAGAAGGATGAGATCATTGCAGCACTTGGACTTAAGGCCAATGATCTGGTACTGCTGTCTGCAGGTAAGCTGACTGCAGCGCAGAAGACTGCAGGTGTTCTGGTAAAGACATTCGGCGCAGCCGTTCCCGGACATATGGACAAAGAGCAGTATTCTTTCTGCTGGATCGTAGACTTCCCGATGTATGAAATCGGTGAGGAATCCGGCGAACTGGAATTCTGTCACAATCCTTTCTCCATGCCGGCAGGCGGTCTGGAAACACTGCTGAAGGCAGAACGGGGAGAGATTGACCCGCTGTCCATTACGGCAGATCAGTACGACCTTGTATGCAACGGCGTAGAGCTTTCTTCCGGAGCAGTCAGAAATCATGATCCGGAGATTATGATCAAGGCATTTGAACTGGTTCGTCTTGGCGAAGAGGATGTAAAGGCGAAGTTCCCTGCCATGTACAACGCATTCTGCTACGGCGCACCGCCGCACGCAGGCATTGCACCGGGTGTTGACCGTATGGTCATGCTGCTCGCAGGTGAGGATTCCATCCGTGAGATCATCCCGTTCCCGATGAACAAGAACGCACAGGATGTCATGATGGGTGCTCCTGGCTTTGTAACAGATCATCAGCTCGAAGAGCTTCATATCAGAACAGTAACAGAAGAATAAAAAACTTGCCTGTCCGGTTCGGACAGGCAAGTTTTTTTATGACAGAACCGGCTTTATTCCGTAACCGGTTCTTCCAGTTTTTCTTTGTAGTGGTGCTTGTCTTCAAGCATCATATCTTTTACCTTCATCAGGCGGATCTGCGTGCTTCGTTCATTTTCATCCAGCTTCATCGTAATGTACTTGATGTTCTTCTGATACTCCGGAATCATGACGTGCTCCAGAGCATTGACACGGCGACGCGTTTTCTCGATTTCTGCAGCCATGAGCTGGCAGGATTTCTCGACTTCTGCGAGTTTGAGCATATCGTCCTGAAGCTCAGCCAGGCTCTGCACAGCATCATCGAGGTCGCTGGAGGTGAAGGCGAAACCATACGAGTAGATGTCGTTCACATCGGAGGTACGCGTGTGGGTTGTAAACTGCGGGATATCGACACTCATGACATTTTTGGTATCCACATCCACGGAAACTTCCTGCTTGGGTGCCATGAAGGCGACCTCAACGGCTTCGGAGGACATGGTGGAGCGGGCCAGAACAAAGTTCTTATTGGCGTCCTGAAGCTCCTGCTCTACCTTTTCACGAAGCGTTTTATTCACACGTACCAGATCGAGGAACTGGCGCATCAGCTCATCACGCTTATCCTTTAATAGCTTATGTCCCCTGGTGGCTGTCGCAAGCTTTACCTTCAGCCTTGTCAGCTCCATTCGGGTAGGATTTACTGTTGGCATGATTACCACCTCTCTGTAAATTACAGTTATACGTTGTAGTACTTATCCAGATATTCATCCTTGATACGCTTGAGCTCTGTTCTTGGCAGAATCCGGAGCAGTTCCCAGCCGATGTCCAGTGTTTCCTGAATACTCCGGTCGGTACGGTAACCCTGGGATACATATTTTTTCTCAAATTCATCCGAGAACTTTGCATACAGCTTATCAATGTCGGTCAGAGCGGCTTCGCCCAGGATAACCATCAGCTCTTTGGCATCCTTACCACGTGCATAGGCTGCAAACAGCTGGTTCATCTGGTTGGAGTGATCCTCACGGGTCTTTCCTGCGCCGATACCTTTATCCTTCAGACGGGAAAGAGAAGGCAGTACATCGATCGGAGGCTGAACGCCCTTACGATACAGGTCACGGGACAGGATAATCTGTCCTTCTGTGATATAACCGGTCAGATCGGGGATCGGGTGTGTCTTATCATCTTCAGGCATGGTCAGAATCGGGATCATGGTAATGGAACCGGGCTTTCCCTTCTGACGTCCTGCACGCTCATACATGGAAGCAAGATCGGTGTACATGTAGCCGGGATATCCACGACGTCCCGGAACTTCTTTACGTGCGGCACTGACTTCACGAAGTGCATCGGCGTAGTTGGTGATATCGGTCAGGATAACCAGTACGTGCATGCCTTTTTCAAAAGCCAGGTACTCTGCAGCGGTCAGTGCCATACGGGGCGTAGCGATACGTTCAACAGCCGGGTCATTGGCGAGGTTGACAAACAGTACGGTACGGTCGATTGCACCTGTTTCCTTGAAGCTTTCCACGAAGAAGTTGGATTCCTCGAAGGTGATACCCATGGCAGCAAATACAACGGCAAAAGGTTCATCAGTACCGACTACCTTTGCCTGACGGGCGATCTGTGCAGCGAGCTGTTCGTGAGGAAGACCGGAAGCGGAGAAAATAGGAAGCTTCTGTCCACGAACCAGTGTGTTCAGACCATCAATTGCGGAGACACCGGTCTGAATGAACTCTTCCGGATATGCTCTTGCTGCCGGATTCATCGGCAGGCCGTTGATGTCACGGCGTTCCTCGGGAAGAATGTCCGGGCCGCCGTCAATCGGTCGTCCAAGTCCATCGAATACACGGGAAAGCATATCTTCGGATACGCCAAGTTCCATGCTTCTGCCAAGAAAACGAACCTTGCTGCTTTCCAGATTGATACCGGTAGACGCTTCAAACAGCTGTACCAGCGCGTTGCCATCATCAATTTCCAGTACCTTGCAGCGGCGCTTTTCACCGTTTGCAAGTTCAATTTCGCCGAGTTCATCATACGCGACATCGTCTACGCCACGTACGAGCATCAGAGGACCGGCAACCTCCTGTATGGTTCTATACTCCTTGGGCATTTAGAAGTCCTCCTTTGCTGCGGCAATGTCATCTGCTTCCTGAATCAGTTTCTGCTCGATTTCCTTATACTTTGCATCTACCTGATCTTCAGCAGTGTACTTGAAACGTCCGATCGGTTCACGGACATCCATATCTACCAGTTTGTTGATGTTTGCACCTTTTTCCAGAGCCTGACTGCAGACATCATAGAAGGAAAGTACCAGTTTCATCAGCATATACTGTTTATGCAGAGAAGTGTAGGTATCTTCATCCATGAATGCATTCTGCTGCAGCAGATCTTCACGGATGGATCTGGCAGCTTCGATCTTCAGGCGGTCAGGAGCGGAGAGGGCATCTTCACCGACCAGTCTTACCATTTCCAGAAGTGTGGATTCATCCTGCAGAAGGCTCATGATACGGCCTTTCTGTGCCATCCAGTCATCTGCAACATTTTTATCGAACCAGCTTCCGAGTGTGTCATACAGAGAATAACTTTCCAGCCAGTTGATGGCCGGGAAGTGACGCTTGTAGGCAAGATCGGAATCCAGACGCCAGAATACCTTTACGATACGAAGTGTTGCCTGGGTAACCGGTTCTGAAATATCACCGCCGGCAGGAGATACGGCACCGATAACGGAGAGTGTACCTTCACGGTCATCGTCTCCGAGGGCCTTCACACGTCCTGCTCTTTCATAGAACTGTGCCAGACGGGATCCGAGGTAAGCGGGGTATCCTTCTTCACCGGGCATCTCTTCCAGACGGCCGGACATTTCACGAAGGGCTTCTGCCCAGCGGGAGGTGGAGTCAGCCATGAGGGCTACGGAATAACCCATGTCACGGAAATACTCGGCAATGGTGATACCGGTATAAATACTTGCTTCACGTGCGGCAACAGGCATATCGGAGGTATTGGCGATCAGAACGGTTCGCTCCATCAGCGTATGGCCTGTCTTGGGGTCCTTCAGTTCAGGGAACTCATTCAGAACATCTGTCATCTCGTTACCACGTTCACCGCAGCCGATGTAAACAATGATGTCTGCTTCTGCCCATTTTGCCAGCTGATGCTGTACAACGGTTTTACCGGAACCGAAAGGTCCGGGAACTGCTGCAACACCGCCCTTGGCAATCGGGAACAGGGTATCGATGATACGCTGACCTGTGATCAGAGGCATGTTCGGAGAGAGCTTCTGTTTATAAGGACGCTCTTTACGTACCGGCCATTTCTGCATCAGCGGAATATTGACATTGGTACCGTCATCTTTTGTAACGACAGCGATGTTATCGGTTACGGTATAGTCGCCTTCAGTCAGGCTTTCGATGGTGCCGGAGATTCCGTTCGGAACCATGATCTTCTGTGTAACGATGGCAGTTTCCTGTACGGTTCCGATGATATCACCGGAAGAAACATGATCGCCGACGTTTCTGGTCGGAACAAAATGCCATACCTTATCTCTTTTCAGCGAAGGTACTTCAACACCACGCTTTAACAGGTTACCGCCGGTAACTGCCATGATGTCATCAAGCGGACGCTGGATACCATCATAGATGCTGCCGATCAGGCCGGGGCCGAGTTCTACACTCATAGGCTGACCTGTGGACTCAACGGGAGCGCCCGGCGCAAGTCCGGAAGTTTCCTCATATACCTGTACGGAGGCCTCATCACCGTGCATTTCGATGATTTCGCCGATCAGGCGCTGTTTACTTACACGAACCACGTCGAACATATTTGCCTGGCCCATTCCTCTCGCAATGACAAGAGGACCGGCCACTTTCTTAATTGTTCCAGTACTCATTGAATTGTGCTCCATTTCTGCGCATCGGGGATCACGCAAGTACTTTTTAGTTGTTGAAAATGATATCTGAACCAACGGCCTGTTCCACAGATTTCTTTACAGACTGGATTCCTTTGCCTGTATTTCCGGAGACGCCCGGAATCAGGATGATCGCCGGAAGCATCTGTTCTCTGTAATGGTCGATTTCAGCAGTCAGCTTATCGGCCAGGGCCTCTGTGATATAGATGACAGCATAATTGTTTTCTGCAAGCTCACGCATTTTTCTGCCTGCGGCGACGGGATCTGTAAACGGGAATGTATCCAGCCCCAGGGCGGCAAATCCGTAAATGCTGTCTTTATCACCCATTACTGCGATTTTATACATACATTTCCCTTACCCTTTCTCTGACGGAGTCATCCGGGAGGTGATTAAGCTTTCCCGACAGAATGATTCTGACAGATTTGATCTCATTCTCGCGAGCCAGAATGTAGGCAGCAAGCGGTCCTATGGAAGATGGATTATGGATCTGCGGACGTATGCTGCGGATGATGCGGTTATCGCACCAGCGTTCAAATGCAGACGGAGACTTTTTAATCTCCGGAATAGCATCCGCGTAGGCCGTGCGGTCGAGGCAGGCATAGATTGCCTCGGGACTGTCGGCAGCAGCTGCTGCCAGCTGTTTCAGGTCAAGAGAGTCACAGGGTGCAAGCGCACGATTTATAAACTGGAGATCCTTGCCGGTTTTGCAGGCACGGATTGCAGTCTTGATATCTGCAGATGCAACAGTAAGCTCTCCGTATAAAGCCAGAATTTCATTTCCGGATTTTTTCCCGGATTCATAAATGGTAATCAGTGCAGCGCGGTCAATCAGAATGTCGCAGAGCTGTCCGTCACCGGTATGCAGCAGAGTTTCCGTTGCCTGTCTGGCAACTTCCTGCATATGCTCCGGCAGCGCCTGATAATCATGGTCACGGATTGCCTTCCGGATCAGCTCGGGGTCGATGGTACACTGGCTTTTGTCAATATAGATTCCGGCATGTTCCGTACCTGTGCATACTTCCTTGATGGCAGCCTTCAGATTGTGATAATCGTTGGCATAGAGGAAAACATCAAAAACGGACATGTCCTTTACCAGTTCGCCGATAAACTCCCAGGTTTTATCCCGTTCAGAGGACAGAAGCGATTCAGGCGAGGTACTCCCGTCACCGTTCCAGCCGTGATCGGAAAGAACACGAAGGCATTCATTGTAATTATCCGTGGACAGAAGCGCGTCCATAACGGAACTGCCAAGCAGTGTCAGCTCTTTGCACCTGATTCTCGCTACCGCATATAAATATTGTTCAGGCATGTGATTCCTTTCTTTTATTTACATGAATTGCGACGATTACGGCATAAAGAGCAGGCGCTGTATCTGATCCTGCAGTTCTTCAATATTTGTTTCAAAAAGTGCACTGATGGAGCAGTTTTCTTCGATTCCGTCGTAAGCCAGTATAAAGCCGCCGTCGATCGGACGTGTGCTGTCAGAAACTTTCAGGGAGCCGCCCTTTTCAGAAGCTGCTTTGTTTGCAGAAGCAGCAAAATCAGATGGGAGCCTTCCGAGATCTTTTTCGGAAAAAATGATTTCTCCGTTCTGCGGCAGTGCATTTTTACTGATCAGCGCAAGGAGCAGAGGAAAATACTCATTCTCCGGAAGCTGTATCAGATCCTGCTTTGCCTGTGAAAGCACTTCGCCAATCAGGCGCTGCTTTTCTGCAAGCAGCATCTGCCGTTTCGTAAGTGCTGCGGCAGAGGTGGCACGTGAAAGCTGATCAGACAGACGGATTTCTCTGTCATGTGCAAGTTTTTCACACGACTCATTTGCCTTTTTTTCGGCTTCGGTCATAATCTGCTGCGCTTCCCTGGAGGCTTTTGACTGTACTTCGTCAATGGCCTGCCGGGACTCGGCATTGATTTCACCGATAATCTTATCTAATCCAGCCATGTTGGTTTTCCTTTCCTTATTCGTGGTGTCATTTCTGGTTCCAGATTAAATATTTACATTTGCAATACCGAAGATTGCAAGGATGGAAACCAGCAGAGCAAGGATGGCATAGGTTTCTACCATGGCCGGGAAAATCATGGCTTTACCGAACTGATCAGGTCTCTTGGCAACAAGGCCGATGGCTGCAACAGATGCCTGTGACTGATAGCATGCGGAAATGTAGCCGACGATTGCCATGGGAAGGCAGGCAGCGAGGTACAGAAGACCCTTGGCAAGAGAAATGTTGGAATCTCCGCCCATGATGCCGATCTGTGTCATGGTGATGAAAGCAATCAGCAGACCGTAGATACCCTGTGTACCCGGCAGCAGCTGCAGCAGCAGAACCTTACTGAACTGTGAAGGGTCGTCTGTGACAACACCTGCAGCGGCCTGACCTGCACGGCCAACACCGACTGCGGAACCGGCTCCTGCAAGCAGAGCGGAAAGAGCTGCACCAAGAAGAGCAAAGAATAATCCTAACTGTGACATAATTGATACCTCCGTTGTTTTAGTTGTAAGTTTATTATTCCTGAACTTTGTAATATTTTGTATTTTCGGTAAACGGTCTGAACTTACGTCCGCCGCCGTCATAGAACTTACCGAAGAATTCGACATACTGCAGTCGGTTGGTATGTACATACGCGCCGAGGGCGTTAATCGCCATATTCAGCAGATGGCCGATGATAAAGATAATGAGGAACACGATAAAGCCGATGACGCCGCCGCCAAGGCCCGTGGCAACCATACTGCCCATCTTGTTGAAGACGGTGGCAATTACACTGGTTGCAAGTCCGAGTGCAAGGAGTCTGGAATAGGAAAGAACATCGCTCAGGTAGCCGGTGATTCCATACAATGCATACAGCCCTTTAAGAATCCGCTTGAACCAGTTGCGGGATTCTCTTCCGCCGGTCAGGATAATTCCGATGGCGGAGATGATCATCAGTACGGCAGCAACCTGCCCGGCAGCTGGCGGAAGTACGAAGCTTACGCCCAGCATGGAGGTGATCATGGGAACGGTCAGCAGGTAAATGACAGATCCGCCGACGAGCATGTACCAGAATACGACATCATAGATGGCATCCAGAATCCGGTGCTCACGGATACAGCGCTTCAGTTTCAGCCCCAGACCGGTAAAAAGATGGATCAGACCCAGCAGAAATGAGAAGGTCAGCATCTTGATCGGAAGACTGATCGGTTCGAACCAGATCGGCGGAAGGGAGATATCCGTACGACCAAAGAATGTGGTGGCAATTACCTTTGTGGCATCACCGAAAAAGCTGCCGAACATAAAGCCCCAGAAGATGGTGCCGATACCGCAGAGCATGAACATCTGAATGGTTTTCCGCATGCTGTCTTCCATGTTTCTGAATTTCTTCAGAATGACAGCGCAGCCGATTGCCATAATCATACCGTAAGCGGCATCCGAGAGCATCAGACCGAACAGAACATAATAGAAGATGGAAACGGGAAGCGTAGGATCATCTTCTCCCTTACCGGGAAGTGAATAGCTTTCGATTACACTTTCAAGCGGGGCGGAAAAAGCATTATTCTTCAGCGCTACAGGTACATCTTCGGATTCATCCGGAACAGAAAACTCTACAATACAGTTGAATCTGGCAGTCAACAGAGATTCCAGCGCGGATGTGAAACGATCCTCGACATAACCGGTCAGCAGGAAGGTGCGGTTTGACTGATGAAGACCGCTTAATACTTCATACTTATCGGAACGCATGGTAAAGTAATCGATAATAAATTTGAGCTGGTCACGACGATCCGCATAGGAAGAGATTTCCTTTTGGATATCAGCAGCTTTTGTCTGCAGCTGTTCGATCTTTGCGCGGGTGTCCTGTGCCTGCTTTAAGGGTGCGTCACCTCCGGAAAGAGCGGGGCGTGCAAAATTCATATGGCGCAGTGTTTCTTCCACTTTCTGCGCATCCTGTTTCAGGCATACGACCATGATACAGGTCTGCTCGGTGGATGCACTGATGATGGTAACATCGACGCCGGTAATGTCCGGGGCAGAAGCACCGATCTCTTCGAGAATCTGAAGAGAAGTGACTTCATTCGGCAATGTACCGATGAAGGCTCTGGTACATCTGGTACCTTCAAAATTCATGGGATAGCCGAACTGAAGCCATGGCTGCAGCGTTTCCAGCTGCATTTCGAGTCTTGGAAGTTCTGCTTCAATTTCGGTCATCTGCTTTGAAAGGGTGCCCAGGCGATAGACCATTTCCATGATCCTGTCTCTTTTGGCTACGTTTGTTTCATAATCCGTCAGAGTCATTTTCTGACGCCCGGAGAACATGGTAACCGGTTCGGGATCAGGGACTGTCTGGTTCAATACATCGAGTGCCTGCGAAGCCAGGGTGACATTTTTGTCAAAAGTGGCCCGGGCGCTGGACATATCAATCTGATGAAAAACGGTATCATCCTGATCTTTATGCGGATCAGAACGATCTGTACTGATTTCCACGACGCCCTTGCGCTGCAGAAGTTCCAGTATCTGCTTTCTGTCTTTACGCAGTCCGACGATCAGTACCCGTTTCATTGGTAGTACAGACATGATGACCCTCCTTTCTTAAATAATATTAGTGTAAATATGGTGGTAACATCTGCAGTCAGGAAACCAGCAGATTTATGACTGCCTTGACAGCATTCTGACGTTTTTCCGCCACCTGCTGTTGAAGCTCCATGATTTCTTTCTGCGCTTCCTCCTTTGCGTCCTGCATGATTTTTTCATTCCGGAGACCGGCCTGTGTAAGTGCAGACTGGGTTTCCTCCTTCATGGCATCGGTGCGGGATTTAATCAGTGCTGCAGCATCTGTCCGGGCCTTGCTGACAAGCTGGTCAGCACTTTCTCTGGCTTCTTTTTCCTTTGCCGCAGCAGCAGCCTCGGCATCCCGGATTGCCTCAATCGTTTCCTGTGCCAATGAATTCATCCTCCTTTTCTGAAATATATGTAATTATAAATAAATAACTGTTAAAACATATTAATTTTATCCCATAAGTGCACATTAATCAATGAAAGTGTGTGAAAACAGTAGATTTGTAGTGAAAATTACAACATATTCGGACGGAAGAACGACTATTCTTTGTATGGTTTCATATGACAGGGAAGAAATTAATCTGCCGGAAAGCGGTGAGATTAATTTTGTACTTGATTATTTATACATTGTGAGTATAATAAAGCACATAAATCCATAAATATGCGATTAATTGTTATAAACTTACATATTCTGGCAGCTAAATGAACAGATGAGTATATCAGATGAAAAAGGGAGATAATATTATGAAGAAAAAAATGATCAGTGCAGTTATGGCAGTAGTGGTGGCAGCAGGACTGATGGCCTGCGGGAGCTCTTCCGCAGACAGCGCGGTATCAGCATCTGCAGATTCTGCAGCGGCGGCTCAGACCCAGAGCAGTCAGGATACGGGAACATCAGCAGCAGATACTTCTGCGGCAGCGTCTGCATCAGGAACAATTACGGGGGATGGTGTCGGCACGGCAGGAACGCTGGTCATGGCAACCAATGCAGAGTTTCCTCCATATGAATATCATGACGGATCGAATGATGAAATTGTTGGTATTGATGCGGAGATCGCACAGGCAATTGCAGATAAGATGGGATGCAAGCTTCAGATTGAAGATATTGCATTCGATTCCATCATTCCGGAAGTGACTTCCGGAAAGGCAGATATGGGTATGGCCGGAATGACTGTTACGGATGAACGTAAGAAGAGTGTTGATTTCTCTGATACCTATGCAGAAGCTTCACAGGTTATCATTGTAAAGAATGATTCTTCAATCACTTCACCGGATGGCCTTAAGGACAAGATCATCGGTGTGCAGACAGGAACGACCGGTGATATCTATGCAACAGATGATTTCGGTGATGACCATGTAGAACGTTACAATAAGGGAATGGAAGCTGTACAGGCACTTTCCCAGGGTAAAATTGATGCGGTAATCATCGACCGTGAACCGGCAAAGGTGTTCGTTGCAGACAATACAGGGCTGAAGATTCTGGATCAGGCCTATACCACAGAACAATATGCGATTGCTGTAGAAAAGGGCAACACCGCACTTTTAAACAACATCAATGCAGCACTTGCGGAGCTGAAGGCAGACGGAACGCTGGACAAGATCGTCAGCAAGTACATTACAGCAGAGTAAACAGGAAACTATGATCTGATACGCTGAACGCGGAAAGAGCCTGTGAACATTCACGGGCTCTTTTTGACGAAATGGTGTAGAATAAAAGAAAATGCACCTGGCGTTCAGCCGGAAAAACAGCAGTCATGAAACGGGGAAAGAAAACGTATGTGGAAGAGCTTTGAAGATGCATTCTATCTGAATTTTATTGAGGACAGCAGATGGAAATACCTGACCAATGGTCTCGGCGTAACACTTAAAATCACATTTTTTGCAGTCCTGATCGGTATTCTGCTCGGATTTACAGTAGCCATCGTCAGGAATACCTGTCAGAATACGGGAAAGCTGAAGGTGGCGAATGCGATCTGCAGCCTGTATCTTACCATTATCCGCGGTACGCCTGTTGTTGTTCAGCTGATGATCGTATATTTTGTCATTTTCGGAAGCGTCAGAATTGATAAATCGATTACCGCAATTCTGGCATTCGGTATTAATTCCGGAGCCTATCAGGCGGAGATTTTCCGTTCCGGAATCCAGTCGATCCCGAGAGGGCAGTTTGAAGCAGGCAGAAGCCTTGGCTTCAGCTATCATCAGACCATGCTGAAGATCATCATGCCGCAGGCAATCAAGAATGTTATTCCGACCCTCTGTAATGAATTCATTACCCTGCTGAAGGAAACCTCAGTTGCAGGCTATATTGCACTGGAAGATCTGACCAAAGGCGGAGATATCATCAGAAGTCGCACATATTCAGCCTTCATGCCGCTGATCGCAGTAGCACTGATCTATCTGGTTATGGTGGTGATTCTGGAAAAAATTGTCAGACTGATCGAGAGGAGGCTGAAACAGAATGAACGATAAAATAATGAATGACGGGATGCCTCTGATTCAGGTGAAAAATCTGTATAAGAAGTTTGACCAGAAAAGTGTATTGAAAAATATTACCGTAGATATTAATGAAGGGGATGTGGTCTGTGTGATCGGACCGTCCGGCTCCGGAAAATCCACATTTTTGCGATGCCTGAACAGACTTGAAGAACCGACAGGCGGTCATATTCTGTTTGACGGGGCGGATATCTGTGATCCGCGAACGGATATTGATCTTCACCGTCAGAAGATGGGCATGGTATTTCAGCAGTTCAATCTGTTCCCACATATGACCATTCTGAAAAATCTGACGGTTGCACCGATGAGCCTGCAGAAGAAGTCACAGGAGGAAGCGGAAGACTATGCCATGCAGCTGCTCGAAAGGGTGGGTCTGCAGGACAGGGCTGCAGATTATCCCAGTCAGCTCTCCGGTGGACAGCAGCAGAGAATTGCCATTGTCCGCGCACTGTGCATGAAACCGGAAGTGATGCTCTTTGATGAACCGACATCTGCACTGGATCCGGAAATGGTAGGGGAAGTACTCAATGTCATGAGGGATCTTGCGGCGCAGAAGATGACAATGGTGGTAGTCACTCACGAAATGGGATTTGCTAGAGAAGTGGCTTCCCGTGTGATGTTCCTGGATGACGGGGATTTTCTGGAAGAAAATGCACCGCAGGAATTTTTCGGCAACCCTCAGAATGAAAGACTTCGCGGTTTCCTGAGCAAGGTTCTGTAAACGAGGAAACAAGATACTTCACAACCGTTGCATCGGTGTAGTATAGTATTAATCAGGATTCATACAACTTTTACTTCTATTTCCTATCAGGAGGATACAGAGACATGAAAATTGAGAATATCAAGGATGTAAATGAGTTTTTCAGAGTCGTGGATTCATGCAAGGGTAAGGTCGAGCTTGTGACAGGTGAGGGAGATCGTCTGAACCTCAGATCAAAGCTGTCGCAGTATGTTTCACTGGCAAATGTATTTTCTGACGGAAATGTGAGAGAACTTGAAATCGTGGCTTATGAGCCGGAAGATATCAAGAAGCTGATTGATTACATGATGCAGAACGGAAAGTAAGTACGGAGTATTTTTAAACAACAGAAAACGGACACGATCTGATGACAGATAAAAGTCACCGGATCGTGTTTTTTTTAGAGACTGTTTTTACATTACAAAATTAATGTAATTTATAAAAAATGTATAAATTCATCATGTTGTCTTCCACAGTTTAAAGTGATAAATTGGTAGACAGCTAAATGCGACAAAACGGTAAAATCTGTCACATAAAAGGAGCAACCGGATGATGGAAATGGCCGAGTATTTTGAACGCACGCTTGATAAATATGCAGGAGCGTTCGATATATACAGAAATTATTCCATAAATCAGAGACAGTACCCTGCATACGGGTACTTTTTTTCATTGGGTGAAAAGTATGTACTGTCCAGAAAAGCCAATCTGTGGAGTATCAGATCATATGAACATGTCCTGTTTCTGCAGGAAGAGACGGTAACCGGGAAGCTTCTGGATGAACTTGACAGCGTGCTGACAGAACATATGGAGCCGCAGATGGTTCGTAAAGGGGAAAAATACCCGGAAAAAGATCACATGTATTCCTATCTGACGTTTGTCATTCTGTGCAGGAAAAGTCCGGCACAGGAAGTGATCCGCAGGATCGGGCATTATAAATATGAGAGAAGTTATCTCATGAATTTCAGGGGGCATTCGGAAGGACATCTGATCTGCGTGGATCTGGAGCAGGAGAAGGTTTATACCAACAGAGCCGCATCGGGGATGAAAAAAATGTTTGAAAAGACCTTCCGGGATAATCGAAAAAGCAGAATCGGCAATGCCGATGCTTTTGAACAGGTGGGCTGAACGACCTGTTAAAAAATAAAAGGAAAAGTTACAAGGAGGAAAAGTATGAATGCAGCAGTAGTTCTTATTGTCAGTATTGCAGTTCTTATCACCGGATACTGTACATACGGCAAATGGCTCGAGAAAACGTGGGGCGTTGACCCGAGCAGAGAAACACCTTCACATGAACTGGAAGATGGTATGGATTATGTCCCTGCCAAGGCACCGGTTCTGATGGGACACCATTTTTCGTCCATCGCAGGTGCAGGCCCGATTAACGGACCGATTCAGGCAGCAGTTTTCGGATGGGTACCGGTTCTTCTCTGGGTACTGATCGGCGGACTTTTCTTTGGCGGCGTACATGATTTCGGCGCATTGTTCGCTTCCATCCGTAACAAGGGACAGTCTATCGGCGAGATTATTGCTGATACCATGGGCGCGAAAGCCAAAAAGCTGTTTCTGACATTTGCATATCTTACACTGATCCTGGTTGTTGCGGCATTTGCATCAATTGTTGCCAGCACATTCGGAACCACCAGTGCAGCAGGCACTCCGATTGAAGAGCCTACTTTAAGTGCCAATCTTTCAACCGCAATGATTTCCATGCTGTTCATTGTACTGGCCATCATTTTCGGAATACTTGTTTATCGCAAGAACGTTCCGGTCAGCATTGCAACATTGATCGGAATTGTCGGGATCGTGGCAATTGTGGCAATCGGCCTTGCATGGCATCCGGTTGCACTTTCCTATAATGTATGGATGTGGCTGATCGGACTTTATATCCTGGTTGCATCTGTCACACCGGTATGGATTCTGCTGCAGCCGCGTGATTACCTCAGCTCCTTCCTGCTTTACTTCATGGTGCTGGTATCCATTGTTGCGATCATCGGTGCAACAGTAACCGGAACAGGCAATCTGAACATGCCTGCATTCACCGGATTTACGGCACCTGCCAGTAACGGACTCTTTACGACAGGTACGATGTTCCCGGCACTGTTTGTCACTATTGCCTGCGGTGCAATTTCCGGATTCCATTCACTGGTTTCTTCAGGAACAACAGCCAAGCAGATCAACAGTGAAAAAGATGCAAGACCGATCGGATATGGCGCAATGCTGATCGAATGCGTTGTTGCAGTTGTTTCCATCTGTGCCGTCGGCTATGTATGGAAGGATGCAAGTGCAGCAGAGTCTGCATTCAAGTCCCCGACAGTCGTATTTGCAACAGGTATTTCACAGATGCTCGGTTCCTTCACCAATACAAAACTTCAGAGCATTATGTATCAGATGCTGGTACTGGCAGTTTCTGTATTCTGCCTGACTTCACTGGATACAGCAACACGTCTTGCCAGATATATGTTCCAGGAATTCTGGCTGGAAAAGGGACAGACCAGCAAGGATGCAACTGGATATAAGAAAGTACTGACGAATCCTTATTTTGCAACAGGAATTACGGTTGTGATGGGTATTCTTCTGGGTATGACAGGATATACCAAGATCTGGCCGCTGTTCGGTGCTGCGAACCAGCTGCTGGCAGCACTTGGCCTTCTGGCTGTATGTGCATGGCTTGGTAATGTCGGCCGTAACAATAAGATGTTCTATGTACCGATGGTATTCATGCTGGCAGTTACCATCTGCTCACTGGTACAGACCATTATTGCAAAGCTTGCAGTACATGACGGATGGTCTCTGATTCAGGCAGGTATCGCAGTACTGCTGGTAGTACTTGCAGGTGTACTTGCAGTAACTACGTTCCAGACGCTCGGCAAACAGAAAAAGAGCGAATCAAAGGCAGCATAAGCACATCGGAATAACAGAAGTATGAGCGGAGCTTTCACACATTACAGTGTGAAAACTCCGCTTTTGTGTATAACCATGCAGACAAGTTGTCTGCATGAGACATGAAAAAGTTGTATAGACACAGTGCACAGAGACAAAGATCTCTTTTTGGCAAATTGGATGAAAATGCAGATAAAACCGAAAAAAGAGAGCAATACCGATGGAAATGGTATAAAATAATTCAGATAAAGGTAAACAACATGAGTTGTATGAGAAGTTGTATGGATGATCATCACAGGAGGATAAACCATGATTAATATTCCAAAGGTAAAAATAGGTATTGTCGCAGTCAGCCGTGACTGCTTTCCGGAATCTCTGTCCGTAAACAGAAGAAAGGCACTTGCAGCTGCATATCAGAAGCAGTTCCGTGCAGAAGACATTTACGAATGCCCCATCTGTATTGTAGAGAGTGAAATTCAGATGACAGAGGCGCTTGAAGATATCAAGAAGGCCGGCTGTAATGCACTCTGCGTATATCTTGGCAATTTTGGCCCGGAAATTTCTGAAACACTTCTGGCAAAGCATTTCGACGGACCGGTGATGTTCTGTGCAGCAGCAGAGGAATCACAGGGCGATCTGATGGACGGCAGAGGCGATGCATACTGCGGTATGCTTAATGCCAGCTATAATCTGAAGCTTCGCGGGACACATGCCTACATTCCGGATTATCCGGTCGGCACGGCACAGGAATGTGCGAAGATGATCAGCGACTTCCTGCCGGTTGCAAGAGCGGTAATCGGTGTCAGACAGCTCAAGATCATCAGCTTTGGGCCCCGCCCGATGAATTTCCTTGCATGCAATGCGCCGATTCAGCAGCTTTACAACATGGGCGCTGAAATTGAGGAAAATTCCGAACTGGATCTGTTTGAAGCATTCCATAAGCATGACAATGATCAGAGAATTCCTGCCAAGGTAAAGGAAATGGAAGCAGAGCTCGGCAGCGGAAATATGAAGCCTGAAATTCTTCCGAAGCTGGCACAGTATGAACTGACACTTCTTGACTGGGTAGAAGCACACAGAGGATATCGTAAATATGTGACACTTACCACAAAGTGCTGGCCGGCATTCCAGACACAGTTCGGCTTTGTTCCCTGCTATGTGAACAGCCGTCTGACAGGCATGGGAATTCCGGTTTCCTGTGAAGTGGATATTTACGGAACACTCAGCGAATTTATCGGTACCTGCGTCAGCCAGGATGCGGTTACACTTCTGGACATCAACAATTCTGTTCCGGATGACATGTATGAAGAGTCCATCAGAAACAGATTCAGCTATAAGCATACAGATACATTCATGGGATTCCATTGCGGAAACACATGCTCCAATAAGCTGGCGGCATGCTCCATGAAGTATCAGAAGATTATGGCAAGGTCACTTCCGCAGGAAGTAACCAACGGAACACTGGAAGGCGATATCGTACCTGGAGATATCACATTCTACCGCCTGCAGAGTACGTCAGACAATCATCTGAGAGCTTATGTGGCACAGGGAGAAGTCCTTCCGGTAGCAACAAAGTCCTTTGGTTCCATCGGTGTATTTGCAATTCCGGAAATGGGCAGATTCTACAGACATGTCCTGATTGAGCAGAACTTCCCGCATCACGGCGCGGTTGCGTTCGGACATTACGGCAAGGCTCTGTTTGAAGCATTCAGATATCTCGGCGCAGAGACAATCGGCTACAACCAGCCGGCAGGTGTTCTGTATCCGAGTGAAAATCCGTTTGAAAGATAAGTTTTTGTGAAGCTGTATTCCTGTCGTGTTAAAATAAACGTGGCCGGGCATTTTTGCCTGACCACGTTTTTTTATTTTGCGGAACCCGCGAAGCGGGCTCTATTGAAGTGAACTGCCATTGCAGTTCATTTCAATTGATAAATGTATAGACTTCAGCGTGGAGGTACGGGATGAAAATTGTTGCAGCGGAAATTGACAGTGTCGGAAATGACATTGATTACAGCATATTGCAGGACCTTGGAGAAGTGACCTTCTATCCGGATAAGATCACGGATGCCAATGCCGCAGAGCGGCTTAAGGGAGTTTCAGTTCTTGCCATTAATAAAACCGGAATCACAGAAGAAATTTTAAAACAGGCACCGGATCTGAAACTGATCTGCGAGTTTGCGACCGGATTTGACAATGCGAATATTGCAGCCTGCAGTGCACACGGCATAAAGGTTGCCAATGTAAAGGACTATTCATCTGCGTCTGTTGCACAGCATACCTTTGCCATGTATTTCTACCTGCTGGAAAATCTCCGGCATTATGATGAATTTGTAAAGTCGGGAGCATATGGGGCGCAGGAACATTTTTCCTGTCTGGACATTCCCTTCTCTGAGCTGGACGGACAGACCTGGGGAATTGTCGGAATGGGAAATATCGGAAAAAGAGTTGCGAAGGCAGCGCAGGCTTTTGGCGCACATGTGATTTTCTATGCATCATCAGGCCACAGTGACTGTACGGATTATGAACAGGTGAGCTTTGAAGAACTGCTCAGTCGCAGCGATGTGATTTCACTGCACTGCCCGCTCAGTGAAAAAACAGCGGATCTGATGAACCGGAAGGCTTTTGCACAGATGAAACCATCGGCATATCTGCTTAATGTGGCACGGGGCCCTGTGATAAATGAGCAGGACCTGTATGATGCGCTTGTCAGCGGCCGGATCCGGGGAGCGGGTCTTGATGTGCTTTCAGCAGAGCCGATAGCAGCGGATAATCCGCTGGCCGGGATCCGGGACAGCGGCAGACTGCTGATCACACCGCACATGGCGTGGGCCAGCACCCAGGCGAGAAGAAGATGCGTCAGTGAAGTCCGGGAGAATATTCTGGCATGGCAGCGCGGAGAAAACAGAAACGTAGTGAATGAGCCACGCACATGAAACGTTTCATATTTTGAGTAAAAATATATGAAAGACAGGATGATAATATTTATTTTTAAGACAAAACTTATAACGTTATTTTAAATTTACACCTGTATAAAGAAATCTCAGACTGTCAGAGCAACACGAAACAGAGAAGACATTTTTTTGAATGAAGGCTGATGTATGTGAATTATGCACATATATCAGCCTTTTATTCTGTGAAAAATATCTGTATTGACAGTGAACCAAGACGACCATATAATAAAAACACAAACATGAAACGTTTCAAGTTACAAAACAGCAGTCACTCAGAATAAAAAGGGAGGCTTTTTATGAAAAAGAAAATGGTCAGCGTTTTACTGACAGCAGTAATGACGGCATCTGCTCTGGCAGGATGCGGAAGCAGCAAGTCAGCAGGTACGACAGCTACGGATTCTCAGTCAGCAGATTCTGCAGCAGTAGCGGGAAGTACATCTGCAGGCACAGCAGATACAGCAGCTACAGCGGATGCAGCAGCAACACAGGCAGCGGCAGACGGTTCATATACCTACACCGCAGGCAGCTATGACGGAGTCAAGATTACCATGCTGAATACCAAATCCGAGATTCAGGATCAGCTGGAAGCAGCTGCTGAGAAGTGGGGAGAGCTCACAGGAGCAACACTTGATGTATATACCATCTCCAGTGATGCAGAATCACCGGCAGAAGAGATTGCAACCAAGTATGCTGCAGGCGATGCACCGACACTGATCATGGGAGATCCGCAGGATGTATACAGCATCTGCGAAGAGAAGGGTGTTGACCTTTCTGATCAGCCGTGGGTATCCGTTGGCGGTAGCCAGTACGGAATTACCAATAATGACAAGGTATACAGCTTCCCGTTCTGCATTGAAGGAAGAGGACTCATCTACAATGCATCTGCAATCGAGAAGGTAACAGGAACCGCTTTTGATCCATCCACAATCAAGTCCATGGATGATTTTACCGCGCTTCTGGACAAACTGGTTGCAGGCGGAATGAAGTATCCGGTATCTGTAAACTGTGAGGACTGGTCACTTGCAGGACATTATATGACACAGGTTTATGAAATGCAGGACGGCGCAACAAGCCTTTCCAATGACCTGATTGATCAGCTTTATGCAGGAACGGCAGATCTGAACAGCAATCCTGTATTTACAGAAATGTTTAATACCTTCGATGTTCTTAAGAAATATAACATCAATCAGAAGGATCCGATGTCAGCTGACCGTGATGAATCCGGTACAGACCTTGCAGAAGGCACAATTGCATTCTGGTTCGACGGATGCTGGGCATGGGATACCATGGAAGACAGCTATGATGACAGCAGCAATATCGGAATCATGCCGATTCCTGTAAACGATACAACCGGTAATTCCAATATCGGCAGTTACATCTGCGGCAGCCCGACAAAGCAGGTAATGATCGATAAGGAAGACTCTGATGAGAAACAGCAGGCAGCTGCAGAAGATTTCCTCAACTGGCTGGTATTCTCACAGGACGGTCAGAATGTTCTTGTTAACGAATGTTCTCTGGTTCCTGCATTTACCAACATCACCGCAGAAGCAACCAACCCGCTTGCAAAGTCCGTACAGCAGTATTCTGCAGCAGGAAAGCTCTTCCCCGGCTATATCAATTATCCTTCTGACCACTGGCAGAAGGTAGGTGCAATCATGCAGCAGTACCTTGCAGGCAAGATTGACAGAGCAGAATTTGCCAAGGAAGTTCAGGCATACTGGTCAGCACTGAAGAAATAATGAAGCACAGGTAATCGATACGGGTCAGCTGTAGCACATGCGGCTGACCTGTTTTTATAAAAAGGATGGATAACTATGCAAAGAGAAAAAACATTCGGTCAGAAACTTCGGTTATATCTGATGTTCGCAGGACCAGCCACATTTGCATTTCTGGCAGTTGTGATTATACCGTTTCTGTATGGCGCATTTCTGACATTTACGAGCTGGGACGGAATTTCAAACGCAAAGCCCTTTGTAGGACTTGAAAATTATATTGCGGTCATGAAAGATGTGGATTTCTGGAAATCCCTGTGGCTGACCATCCGTTATATGGTCATTTCCGTTCTTCTGGTAAATGCAATTGCATTCATGCTGGCACTTCTTGTAACGGGGAAAATCAGAGGAAAGAACTTTTTCCGTGCAGGATTCTTTATTCCGAACCTGATCGGCGGAATTATTCTCGGATATATCTGGCAGTTTGTTTTCGATAAGGCACTTGTATTCATTCTGAACCGGATCGGTATTGATTCAATCTCCATGCTTTCGACGGAGGTCGGCGCGTTCTGGGCACTGGTAATCGTTACAGTATGGCAGTATTCCGGATATATGATGCTGATTTATATTGCCGGACTTACCGGTGTATCCACGGATCTGCTGGAAGCCGGTAAAATCGATGGCTGTACGGACCACCAGACCACCAGATATATCGTATTGCCGCTGATGACGCAGTCCTTTACCATCTGCCTGTTCCTGACGATTACCAGATGCTTCATGGTATACGATCTGAACCTGTCACTGACTGCCGGAGGCCCTTACGGATCCACGACACTGGCGGCGATGAGCGTATATGAGAAGGCATTTGCAGCAAAGCAGTACGGACAGGGACAGACTGAAGCTGTGGTACTGTTCATTATTACGGCAATTGTGGCAGTTGCACAGGCCAGGATGGGTAAGAGCAAGGAGGTAGAAGCATGACGACAGAGAACTCAAAGATTGTAGGCGGAACAGGGCGCAGAATATCTCTGGCGGTCAAGACGGTCCTGACAGCGCTGCTGCTGATTGTTTATCTGTTTCCCTTCTATATGATTATACTGAATTCATTCAAGGTAAAAAGAGATATTATCAAGCAGCCTCTTGCGTGGGGCGGTAAACATGGACTTTCCTTTGATAATTACGTAGAAGCTTTTAAAAAGATGGATTATCTGAGTGCGGTGGGCAATTCTCTGCTGATCACCTGCTGCAGCGTGGCACTCATTATCCTGTTTTCTTCCATGGCGGCATATCTGTTTGTACGTACGACCTGGAAGGTCTGCGGTATTATGTTTACGGTAATGATTTTCTCCATGGTCATTCCGTTTCAGGTGGTCATGATCCCGCTGGTATCCATATATGGCGGAATGCTCCATATTCTTAATCACAGGTGGCTCCTGATCTTCATGCATCTGGGCTTCTCGGTGTCCATGTCGGTATTCATGTATCACGGGTTTATCCGGAGCAGTGTGCCGATTTCACTGGAGGAAGCAGCCGGTATTGACGGTGCATCTCCGTTCCGTACCTTCTGGCAGATTGTATTCCCGCTGCTCAAGCCGATTACCGCAACACTGGTAATTCTCTATGTGCTGGCGATCTGGAACGACTACCTGCTTCCGAGTCTGATCCTGAAAAAGGGAATGTATACATTACCGCTTGCAACCAATGCATTTTACGGGACACATTCCAATGATCTGGATCTCCTGCTGGCGGCACTTGTCATGACAATTATTCCGATAATTCTGTTGTATATTGCCCTCCAGAAGTATATTATTCAAGGTGTAGTGGCTGGTGCAGTAAAGTCATAATAAACCTGTCAGGGGGACATATGGATTGACCACGATAAAAGATGTTGCCAAAGATGCCGGAGTATCCATCGGAACAGTTTCGAAAGTGATCAACGGGGTACATGTACGTGATGAGTATTTTCAGCGCGTAGAGGCATCCATCCAAAAACTGAATTACAGAGTGAATCTGAATGCGCGCGGCTTAAAAGCGCAGAGAACCAATGACATTGCGGTAATTGTACCGACGCTGGAGAATCCGTTCTTCCCGCCGATGGTAGATGCAATCGAAAAGGAGCTGACGGAAAGAGGCAAGCGCATGCTGATCTGTATTTCCAGAAATGACAGAGACAAGCTCCGCGGATATATCGAAATGGCAAGAAACAACCGTGTGGACGGGATCTTCGGTGTTACCTACAGTAATATCGATGATGATATTCTGGAGCACATGCCGATTGTGTCTTTTGACCGTCATTTCAAGTCGTCCATTCCATGTGTTGCTTCCGACAATTTTGCCGGAGGAGAACTGGCGGCACGGACACTTGCTGAAAAGGGCTGTAAAAAGCTTCTGTGCTTCTGGACCGGTTCGGATTATGACTGTGAGCCATCGAAGCGAATCAAGGGATTTCAGCAGTATTGCCTGAAAAATCATATTGAACACAACGTGCTCAGTTATATGGATTATGAACAGGTAGATACCGGATTTATGTATATTTCGCAGATGAACAGAGACATGGTCAGAAATATCATTCATGGTCATTCTGATAAGGGAAAGTTTGAATTTGACGGTATATTCTGCAGTTCAGATCATCTGGCGCTGATTGTAAAAGAAGAACTGGAAAATATCGGGATCCGGGTACCACAGGATGTTCAGATTATCGGATTTGACGGCATTCAGATTATGAATGGAGGCAAACCGATTGTATCCAGTATTCAGCAGCCTGTTGCGCAGATTGCGCAGACAGGAGTCAGAATTCTGCTGCAGCTGATTGAAGAAGGCAGCGCGGAAAGTGTCGTTGACCTTCCGGTTCGATTTGTAGAAGGCGGTACAACCAGACAATGACAAATGAGTATCATATAAAACTGGAGGAGGATTATCTGTATATTCCGGTCAGACCGGGAGCACAGACGCAGACGATTTCCTTCTATATAAAAGAAGACAATAAATACAGAAAAATCATGGAACTGGAAATTCCGGTTGCAGAAGAAAACGGGGCCGATGTTGCGGCTCCGTTTTTCAGCTCGCTTCCCGTAAGAAAATGGAAGGGCATGGAACTGAAGATTTCCGGGCGGATGAGTGACAGTTTTGCAGCAGAGATCAGCCAGGGAAAAGAGATTCTGCAATGCAGCGCAGATTACCCGGAAGTCCATTTTGCAGCAGGCGAAGGATGGATCAACGATCCGAACGGGCTGGTGTACGACGGAGAAAAATATCACCTCTTTTTCCAGTATAATCAGGTGGATAAGATCTGGAACAACATGAGCTGGGGACATGCAGTCAGCAGAGACCTTCTGCACTGGGAACAGCTGGAGACGGCCATGCTTCCGACAGAAGAGGGAACGGTATATTCCGGCTGCGGGCTGCTCAATTCCGAAGGTATGCTGGGACTGCCCCGGACGGCCATGCTCTTTTTCTATACCTGTGCCGGCGGCAGAAGCGGATGGAGCAGGGGACACCTTTTTTCACAGAAAATCGCGTACAGTACGGACGGAGGACAGACACTGGAGCGCCTGCCGGGAGACGCGGTTCCGTTTATTGTGAATGAAAACAGAGATCCCAAGGTATATCGTCATGAAGCATCCGGCGGTTATTACATGGTCATGTTCCTGGACGGACATGAATATGCGATTCTGCATTCTGAGAACCTGACGGACTGGAAGCTGACACAGAAACTGACACTGGATGATGCATGGGAGTGCCCGGATCTGAGAGAAGTGCCGATTGCAGGAGGCGGATCCGCATGGGTGTTCTGGACACCGGACGGTGCATGGTATCAGGGCACGTTTGACGGATTTAAGTTCAGCCCGGGCGCAGGACCGCAGCATGCCTATGTCAATCGGTGCGCGTATGCAGGCCAGACATGGTCGGGCGTACCGGACAGGGTGATCCTGATGCAGTGGATGCGCACGCATAATCCGGATCAGTGCTATACCGGCGTTATGGGAATTCCAAGAGAAATGGAGCTGATCCCGCAGCAGGGAGCGCTTCGCCTTTCCCTTCATCCGGTCAGAGAATGGGAACAGCAGAAAAAGGAAGTTTTCCACGCACACGGTTCATCAATGGTTTATGAGGTGAAGGAATCTCATGCAGCGGAAATCGTGACAGAAGTAGCAGAAGCGGGTACGGTTTCCTGGGAAATATTCGGAGAGAAGATAAAGTATGATGCAGAAAGCGGAGTTCTGAGGGTTAATGGAAAGGAAACTGACTTCGGGAAAAACATCAGGCAGTTTCGTCTGCTGATGGATACCGAAATCCTGGAGGTATCTGCAGAGCAGGACACTGTCAATGCTGCATATGAAGTTGCGCAGAAGCACAACCAGGGAGAGATCAGCGTATTTTCCGGACAGATGGTAAAAGTAAAAATATACACTTTATAAGACAATAAATAACGCCATGGCGTCTGACATGGCGCTATTTTTATTTGAAAACAGGTGCGGCAGAACCGTGATATGAAAGGAAAATGTGCCAAAACTATCATAAAAAACAACAGTTTTGAGGTTGACCCGTCAGGGATATGTCTCTATAATGAAACTGTTAAGCTTTTGTTAAGAAAGGTAAAGTGAGGAAGAGAGTGGGAATGTTAAAAAGATTATGTAAGTGGTTTGCGGTAGCGGCTGCGACATTAGGAATCGTAGCGACAGTTTCCGTGATTCCTGGTACAGGCATCAAGGCAGAAGCAGCAGGTGCAGTGGCACAGGGAATCGATGTTTCATCCTATCAGGGCGTTATTAACTGGCAGGCAGTTAAGAACAGCGGCGTTACTTTTGCATTTGTAAGAGTGGGAACGTCCAAAACAATCGATACACAGTACATTAATAATTTACAGGGAGCAGCGGCAGCAGGAATCCGTACAGGCGTATATTTTTACACCTATGCGACAACGCCGGAGCAGGCTGCAAATGAAGCGGCGCTTGTGCTTCAGCTGATTGCGCCGTACCAGGTTTCTTTCCCGGTTGCAATAGATATAGAGGCAGAGGTTCAGAAATCACTGACACCGGATCAGCTGCAGGCGATTGCAAATTCGTTCTGCACAACGATCGGTTCACAGGGATATTACCCGATGGTATATGCCAGCCGTAACTGGTTTGTACAGAGAATCGGAAATGTTGCCTGGGATAAGTGGGTAGCGCAGTATAATTCAGTCAATTCCTATCCGGGTGCATATGGTGTATGGCAGTATACCAGCAGCGGTGCGGTGAACGGAATCAATGGCCGTGTGGATATGGATTATCTGTTTACCAATTATTCCTCAATTATCATCCCGCAGGGATTCTCCACCAGAAACGGTATTACCTATTATTACAGCAATTACCGCTGGCAGAAGGGCTGGGTAACAGACAACGGCGGACTTTATTACTGCGGACTTGACGGTGCGGTTCAGACCGGATGGTTTACAGACGGTGCGTTCAATTATTACCTGGATCCGGCACAGAATGGCAAGGCAGCAGTCGGATATACGGCAATTGCCGGCAAACAGTATGACTTTAATGAAGCAGGTGCCATGCTGACAGGACTTCTTCCGATTGGCGACAAAGTGATGTACTTTGGTGCAGACGGTGCAGCAGTGAAGGGATTTGCAACACTTCCGGACGGCATACGCTATTTTGGTGATGATTATGCAATGCTGACAGGCATGCAGACAATTAACAAGAATCTGTACAGCTTTGACGCAAACGGAATCATGCAGGTAGGCATGCAGACCGTGAACAACGCACTTTACATGTTTGGTGCAGACGGTGCTGCAGTAAAGGGATTCTTTACCAACACTGACGGAAAGATTTATTACTTTGGCGATAACTATGCTGCTGTCACAGGCGCACAGACGATCAACAAGGCACAATATATGTTCAATCCGGACGGCTCAATGTTTGTAGGCTGGTACGGAACACTGCCGACAAGATCCTATTATAAGGCAGATGGAACGATGGCAACCGGATGGAATGCGATTGACGGACTGTCTTATTACTTCGATGCAAACGGTATGATGCAGACCGGACTTCTGACGATTAAGAAGGATGGCACATATTATCTGGATGTAGACGGTCATCAGGTAACCGGATTTGTTCAGATCGGTGCAGGTTATTACTACTTTGATCCTGCGACGGGCAAGATGGTAAAGAAGAAGACAATCAATATCGCAGGCCTTGACTGCACATTCGATAAGACCGGACTTCTGGTGGCACCGGCAGGACTTGTTCCTCCTGTTGTTTCTGCGGTTGCACCTCAGTAAAAACTGTTATTTCCGAAGCCGGAGCGTTATGACTCCGGCTTCGTTCATTGTAAATGAAGAGGAGAATGAAAGAATGAATCTTGAAGAGGCAAAGAAGAAACTGGAACAGTTCGGACAGCAGCATGTACTGAAGTATTATGATGAACTGACAGCACAGGAACAGCAGGAACTGCTGGCACAGATTGACGCAACAGATTTTTCCGTTCTGAAAAAATGCAGTGAGCTTGGCAAGGCGGGCAGAAGAGGAACATTTTCTCCGCTTGCGGCAATGCAGCTGGATGAGATCGCAGCCAATCGTGAGGAGTTTACGAAAATCGGTGTTGAAACCATCAGAGCCGGAAAGGTAGCAGCGGTTCTTCTGGCAGGAGGAATGGGAACCCGTCTGGGCTCAGACAACCCGAAGGGGATGTATGATATCGGAATTACGAAACATGTATACATCTTCCAGCGTATTATCGAAAATCTTCTGGATACGGTGAAACAGGCCGGCGGCAGCTGGATTCATCTGTTCATCATGACCAGTGAAAAAAATCATGAAGCAACCGTAAACTTCATGAAGGAAAATAACTATTTCGGATACCGTGCGGACCGTATCACGTTTTTCAAGCAGGATATGGCACCGGCGTCTGATTATAACGGAAAAGTATATATGGAAGCCAGAAACAGAATCTCCACATCTCCGAACGGAAATGCCGGCTGGTTTTCTTCCATGCTGAAAGCGGGTCTGGATCAGACATTGCATGCAGAGGGCATTGAGTGGATTGATGTCTTTGCAGTGGACAATGTGCTGCAGAGAATTGCAGATCCCTGCTTCGTAGGCGCAACGGTTGCCAGAAAGGTTGCCGTAGGTTCCAAGGTGGTACGCAAGAATGCACCGGATGAGAAGGTCGGCGTAATGTGTCTGGAAGATGACAAACCGTCAATCGTAGAATATTATGAACTCTCTGATGCGATGAAGGATGCAAAGGATGCCAATGGCGATCCGGCATACAACTACGGCGTTATTCTGAACTATCTCTTTAATGAGCCTGCACTGGAAAAAATTGCCAGAAAAGAGCTGCCGCTTCATGTCGTAGAAAAGAAGATTCCGTGTCTGGATGCAGACGGCAATCTGGTAAAGCCGGAACAGCCCAACGGCTGTAAGTTTGAGCAGCTGGTACTGGATATGATTCATGAGCTGGACAGCTGCCTCCCGTATGAAGTAGTAAGAGAGCATGAATTCGCGCCGATCAAGAACAAGACAGGTGTGGACTCAGTGGAATCTGCACGTAAACTGTGCGGAGAAAATCATATCGAGCTGTAATGAAGTTAACATTTTGACATGCATGCATAACATTAGAATCTTGCAGGCAGGCAACCTTTTGGATAAAATCTAGAACATAGGATAACAAATAACTTTGTTGACTGTGCAGCAGACAGTGCTGCAGAAAAGAGGTTCATATGACAATTCTGGTAACAGGCGGCGCCGGCTACATCGGCAGCCATACAGTAGTAGAGCTTCAGAACGCCGGATATGACGTTGTAGTAATGGATAATCTTGCAAATGCCAGTGAAAAGGTGATTGGCAGAGTAGAAGCAATTACAGGGAAAAAAGTACCTTTTTATAAGGCTGATATCAGAGACCGCGAGGCACTGGAGAGTATTTTTTCAAAGGAAAAGATTGATGCGGTCATTCATTTTGCAGGCCTTAAGGCTGTCGGAGAATCTGTACAGAAGCCGTGGGAATATTATGAAAACAATATCAGCGGAACATTAACACTGGTAGATGTGATGAGAAAGCATAATGTAAAGAACATCATTTTCTCATCTTCTGCAACAGTTTATGGTGATCCTGCATTCGTTCCGATCACAGAGGAATGCCCGAAGGGTCAGTGCACCAATCCTTACGGATGGACCAAGTCCATGCTTGAGCAGGTGCTGACAGATATCCAGAAGGCAGATCCGCAGTGGAATGTCGTACTGCTTCGTTACTTCAATCCGATCGGTGCGCATAAGAGCGGAACCATCGGTGAGAATCCGAATGGAATTCCGAACAACCTGATGCCTTATATCACCCAGGTAGCAGTCGGCAAACTCAAGTGCCTGAATGTATTCGGTAATGACTATGATACACCGGACGGAACCGGCGTCCGCGATTATATTCATGTCGTAGACCTTGCGGTCGGACATGTAAAGGCGCTGAAGAAGCTGGAACCCGGCAGCGGACTTAACATCTACAATCTGGGAACCGGTGTCGGCTACAGTGTTCTGGATATTGTCAAGAATTTTGAAGCAGCAACAGGTGTAAAGATTCCTTATGAAATCAAGGGCAGAAGAGCCGGAGATATTGCAACCTGCTACTCCAGTGCAGAGAAGGCCAGCAGAGAACTTGGCTGGAAGGCACAGTACGGAATCAAGGATATGTGCGCAGACTCCTGGAAATGGCAGAGCTCAAATCCGAACGGATATGATGACTGAGTATATTGAAAACGGACTTCGTAATATAGAAGAAGCTGTGAGATGAAAATCTCACAGCTTCTTTTACACAGATAATGAGTCATAAGATGCAGATATCATCACCGGGGGCGGACTGGAAAACTGCCAGGTTTATGGAACCCGGGCTTCAGGCGATATACAGATACATACACAGGAAGTGACAGAGACTTCCGGCCATGACGAAGAGATGGAAAATCTCATGTGAACCGAAAGCCGCATGACGCTGATTAAATAGCGGCAGTTTCAGCGCATAGATGACACCGCCGATGGTATAGATAATACCGCCGGCCAGAAGAAGGGCAAATGCACCTGGCGCAAGCGAGCTGGTAAGCTGTCCGAAAACACTGACACATGCCCAGCCCATGGCAATATATATCACAGAAGAAAACCATTTGGGACAATTGATCCAGAGAATGTTGCTCAGCATTCCGACTGCGGCGATGGCCCAGATGACGGCCAGCAGAATGTAACCCTGATGGTGTCCGAGGACGAGCATGCAGATGGGGGTGTAGGATCCTGCGATGAGTACGAAAATCATCATATGATCAATTTTCTGGAATATCTTCAGAATGCTGCTGCGTACAGTGAGCGTGTGATAGAGCGCACTGGCACCATACAGCAGAACCATGCTGAGCATGAAGATGCTCATTGCGGTCAGACTGGTATGAGATGAACTGCCGGCTTTGACCAGTAGAATCGTTGCTGCAGGGAAAGCGACCATCATTGCAATAAAATGAGTGAAAGCGCTGCCGGGTTCACGAATGGTTAGTGTCATAATTTTTCCTCCATACAATGTAGTATTGAAAACTATGTAATATAATTATAAATACTATTATACACATCTGACTTTGTCAAGGATCAAATGTATGTTAAGATTAACCTTGAATTTATATGAATGACAGATGTGGGAAAGGATACAGAAAAATGTTCCGGATGTGGATAAAGCTGATAAAAGACAATCACCTGATCAAAGACATGGTAGTCTGTGATGAGACACAGGATACCAGAACACACAGGGTGATGAATGCGATAGAAAAGGCATGTTACGAGTTTGATCTTCAGAAGCCGATCTGGCTCAGGGCCAATGTGAATGAGTTCAGGGTGCATAGCAAATGCAGGTTTTCACAGGATAATTTCATAGAAGAGGTTCCGTTTGACTATATGGAAATTCAGGTAATCGAGGAAACGTAAAATCGATTCATTATTTTGTTAGAATCAAAACACATTTTTATCACAAATAATGATTATACTGATTGCATCGATACAGAAAGGAGTATTGGTTATGTACGAAGAAGATAATCGGGGTACAGATCAGAATAATCAGGGGAATTTTTCCGGCAGCTATGGTAATGACAGCGCACAAAGCAGTGCAGGTTCAGATATGAAGCAGCAGAAGACAACGTATGGAGAGGCATCTGGCGCGGGGACAGATACATCATCGGATACGGGGGCTTCCGGAACTTCTTATGGAAGCAGTTCCTACAGCAATTATAATTATGGCGCGGGCAACAGTTCCAACAGCTATGGCAGCTATGATTATGCAAATGGAAATTCAGCTTCCGGCACACAGCAGACAGGCACATCCTATGGCAGCTATCAGTACAGCAACGGATATCAGGGAATGCCTTACGGCGGCACTGACGGTTCTGACGGAAACGGTGGTAAGAAGAAAAAAGGCAAGGGCGGTATTGCAAAGAAAATTGCGATCTGTGTTGCATTCGGTCTGATTTTCGGCGTATGCTGCGGATTTGGAATCTGGGCAGTACAGAAGACTGCAGGACAGAATTCTGCGGCAACAGCCATTTCGAAGACTCCAGAGGTGGCATCTGCATCGGCAGCTACATCAGATGCGGCAACAGCAGCAACTTCTGAGCAGAAACAGGTGACAACAACGACCGGTACGAATAATGCAACGGTAGCAACAGATGTCACACAGGTTGTAAAAAATGTAATGCCGGCAATTGTGGCAATTGACAATAATTATAAGGAATCCGTACAGTCCATATTCGGACAGGTTTCCGAAGAGGAAGCAACCGCTTCCGGATCCGGAATCATTGTAGGGAAAAGTGATACAGAGCTTCTGATCGTGACCAACAATCACGTGGTTGAAAATGCAGACTCTCTGAAGATACAGTTTATAGACGGAACAAAAGTTGAAGCGGATGTAAAGGGCACGGATCCGGATATGGATCTGGCAGTAGTTGCAGTCCAGCTCAAGAATCTTGACAGTGCAACGTTGAGTAAGATTGCAGTTGCGACACTTGGAGATTCTGATGCACTTCAGGTTGGCGAGCCTGCAATTGCAATCGGCAATGCACTCGGTTACGGACAATCTGTTACAACAGGTGTCATCAGTGCACTGAACCGTAAAATTGAACTGGAAGACGGTTCCACAGGTACATTCATTCAGACTGATGCAGCAATCAATCCCGGTAATTCCGGTGGTGCGCTTCTTAACAGCAAGGGAGAAGTAATCGGTATCAACTCCAATAAGATCGGCGGAACAACAGTAGAAGGAATGGGATATGCAATTCCGATGTCTTCTGCACAGCCGGATATCAATAAGCTGATGAATGAAGAAACCAAAGTCAAGGTCGCAGATGCAAAGAGAGGTTATCTCGGTATCAGCGTTATGACGCCTACCGGAGTTGAAGGTGCCTATGTTGCAGATGTTGCAAAGGGCAGCGCAGCAGAAAAAGGCGGCGTGGAAGTCGGAGATATCATAACCAAGGTGAATGATACAGAAATCACGTCACGTGAGGATCTTGTAAATTCACTGAAATATTATGAAGCAGGAACAAAAGTGACTGTGACAGTGCTGAGAAAAGGCAACAGCGGATATCAGGAGGAAGAACTTCAGGTAACACTTGAGAGCGCTTCAGAGGCAAATGTGGGAAGCAGCAACAGCAGTTCCAGTCAGGATTCGGAGGATCAGCAGCAGATGCCGCAGATGCCGGGTCAGGACCAGCAGGGACAGAGCAGCGAGAGCCAGGATGGATCACAGAGCCTTCCATTTTCAAATTTCGGTTTTTAATACAGATTGAATGAGCAGGGTGCCTTCGGGTACCCTGTTTTTTAGTTATGCAGAGATTGCGAAGCAATCTCTTTTAAATGCAGGTGCCATTGCACCTGCATTTAATGCCATTGCACCTGCATTTAATAGTTTCTTACCGTTCTTTAGATATTGTTTACTTGTCCCTGCTTTCCTGCGGGCATATAATTTAACATAGCAGGCAAAGGATGGTCAGGATGATTTTTCTACGGAAAGGTGTATGACAATTATGAACGATGATAACCAGATGGATCATGATCAGAATAAAGATGAACTTGATTTCAGAGAAGTGAATGAAGATGGAACGAACCGCACGGATGCTCCGGCAGGAGATCCGGATCAGGATAAAAAAACGGAGAGTGAAAACACATCAGATAAAGATAACAGCGGATATGAAGATGTCTGCTTTATCTGCAGAAGACCGGAAAGCAAGGCCGGTAAAATGTACAAGCTTCCGAATAATATCTGTATCTGTGAGGACTGCATGCACAGGACCATGGACACGGTCAGCCAGTTCGATTATCAGAATATGCTCAACAATCCGGATCTGATGAATGAACTGAACAAAAAGAACGGTTTTCCGAATATCAGTTTTCTGAACATGGGGGATCTCCAGAATAACGGAGGAATTCCGAATTCACAGAAAATCAAAAAGAAGAAGGAAAAGGAAAAAGCAGCAGCGCCTGAGTTTGACATCAGACATATTCCTGCTCCGCACAAGATCAAGGCAAAGCTTGACGATTATGTCATCGGGCAGGAGCACGCAAAGAAGATTATTTCCGTTGCAGTATATAATCATTATAAACGTGTGGCTGAAAATGCCATGGATGATATTGAAATCGAGAAGTCCAATATTCTGATGCTGGGACCGACAGGAAGCGGCAAGACCTACCTTGTGAAGACACTTGCAAAACTTCTGGATGTGCCGCTGGCAATTGCGGATGCGACATCGCTGACTGAAGCGGGATATATCGGAGACGATATTGAAAGCGTTGTTTCCAAACTCCTTGCAGCGGCGGACAATGATATTGAGAAGACAGAGCATGGCATTATCTTTATTGATGAAATTGATAAGATTGCCAAAAAGAAAAACACAACATCAAGGGATGTCAGCGGAGAATCTGTTCAGCAGGGAATGCTCAAACTTCTGGAAGGTGCAGATGTCGAGGTACCGGTCGGAGCAAACAGCAAGAATGCCATGGTACCATTGACTACCGTAAATACAAGAAATATTCTTTTTATCTGCGGCGGTGCATTCCCGGATCTGGAAGATATCATCAAACAGAGACTGAATAAACAGGCGGGAATCGGCTTTAACTCGGATCTGAAGGATAAATTTGACAAGGATCCGGATATTTTAAGCAAGGTAACAGTAGAGGATCTGAAGAAGTTCGGGATGATCCCCGAGTTTCTCGGAAGACTGCCGATTATCTGTTCTCTTGAGGGACTGAGCAAGGATATGCTCGTAAAGATCCTGAAGGAACCCAAGAATGCCATCCTGAAGCAGTATCAGAAGCTGCTTGCACTTGATGAGGTGGATCTGGAGTTTGATGACGGTGCACTTGAAGCAATTGCGGAGAAGGCATTGAAAAAGGATACCGGAGCGCGTGCACTTCGGGCAATTATTGAAGATTTCATGCTGGATATCATGTACGAAATTCCGAAGGATGACAATATCGGAAAAGTAACAATTACCAGAGACTATGTAGAAGGAAAAGGCGGACCGCTGATTGAAATCAGGGGAGAGCATACTGCAGAAATTCCCAGGATTCAGCCGCAGATCGCCGGCGGAGCCACAAGTGTATGAAGAATATCGGATATCTGATGACAATTCCGGCGATTTTTGCCGCTGATGAAACACTGAAACAGATGTCAGAGAAGAAAAAGCTCCCGGCAGATGAAAATGATCAGTGCCCGGTGATTTTCAGAAATTATCACAATACCGGGGCAATGCTGAATTTCGGGGCAGGGAAGGCATTTGTAAAGCTTCTTTCCACGCTGTTTACTGTGGCGGTCACCATATACTTTGCGGTGACACTCGGGCACGGCGGCAGGAAACTTATGAAAACAGGACTTTCACTGATCCTCGGCGGAGCATACAGCAACATGTATGACCGCTACAGAAAAGGATATGTTGTGGATTATGTCAGTTTCAGAAGCAGGTGGAAATGGCTGTCCGGAGTTGTATTCAATATCGGTGATTTTGCCATTATGATCGGCGCATTCATGGCGGTGATGGCAACAGATCTTTCAGAATAATAAAAAGCTTTCATGACAGGCTGACTGCCATGAAAGCTTTTTTGCAGAATCTGCGAAGCAGGTTCCCGTGAGCAGAGGTGCTTTTTCGCCTCTGCTTATTTATGCGGTGATAAATGTACCGGCTTTGCCCTTAAGCGCATCGGAAACAGCGGAAATGGAAGTGATCAGAACGCTTCCTTCCGGATTTGCTGTCAGGAAAGTAATGGCAGCTTCGATCTTGGGAAGCATGTTACCTTCTCCGAATTCCCCATGCTGAATATGTTCTTTGGCTTCCGCAAGATTCATACGGTCGATGGCAGCCTGGTGATCTGTACCGAAACCGGTATAAACACATGGGACGGAAGTCAGGATGACGAGCCTGTCAACATCAAGATCAGCAGCCAGTTTACCGGCGATACTGTCTTTTTCAATAACTGCGGATGCACCTTTAAGGTTGTGACTCTGTCTCATGACCGGGATACCGCCGCCGCCGCAGGCGATAACTTCCTGACCGGCGTCACCGAGAGCACGGATTGCATCAATTTCCACAATTTCAAGCGGCTTTGGCGCTGCAACTACTCTCAGATAACCTTTTCCGGGTTCTTCAACGACAAAGTTCCCCTTTTTAATTTCATTATCGGCATCTTCTTTTGACATATAACGTCCGATCGCCTTACTTGGCGCATAAAATGCATCATCATAAGGATCTACGGTCACCTGCGTCAGAATCGTACTGACAGTCTTGGAAATTCCGCGGCCGGCCAGTTCGCAGCCCAGTGCATTCTGCAGATCATAGCCGACATAACCCTGGCTCATTGCACTGCAGACACTCATGGGAGCAGGCGTGTAATCAATATAGATACGATGCAGTTCAGTCATGGCCTTGTGAATCATGCTGACCTGCGGGCCATTGCTGTGTGTGATGGTAAGCTGATATCCGGATTCCACCAGATCCGCAAGAGCCTTTGCAGTTACGGTAACTGCCGTTTTCTGTTCCTGTGTCGTATAACCAAGTGCCTCATGCCCCAGAGACACAACTGCCTTTCTGTTCTCCATTATCCATCCTCCATACATTCATTTAACGGGCTTACTGACGTAACCTCGTATAGAAAAAGATGCGCAGCATGCATCCGCCTGCCGAGGTTACGCCGGTAACCTCGTATAGAAAAAGATGCGCAGCATGCATCCGCCTGCCGAGGTTACGCCAGTAACCTCGTATAGAAAAAGATGCGCAGCATCTTTTTCTATTAGTATAGTATAAAATCGCCTCCGAGAATAGTAAGAAAATGATTGACAGATAAATATTCGTGCGCTATACTACAAATCATAATAATCCTAGTTAATTAGTATGAATAATATAAAGCGAAGGGAGATCATATCATGGCAAATGTAAAAACATCAGCAACAGAGTTAATCGGTAACACACCTCTTCTCGAGGTAAGAAACTATCAGAAGAGCGAAAATGTAACAGGTGCACATATTCTGGCAAAGCTGGAATATCTGAATCCGGCAGGAAGTGTAAAGGATCGTGTAGCCTATGCAATGATTGAGGATGCAGAGAAATCCGGAAAGATCAGACCCGGTGCAACCATTATCGAACCGACAAGCGGAAATACCGGTATCGGACTGGCGTTTGTTGCAGCAGCCAGAGGATATAAGGCAATTCTGACACTGCCGGATACCATGAGCGTGGAAAGAAGAACACTGTTAAAGGCATATGGTGCGGAACTTGTGCTGACAGAAGGCGCGCTCGGCATGAAGGGGGCAATTGCAAAGGCGGAAGAACTGCAGAAGACAACACCGAATTCCGTAATTCTCGGACAGTTCGATAATCCGGCCAATCCGGCAGCACATAAGGCAACCACAGGACCTGAGATCTGGAGAGATACAGACGGACATGTTGATGCCTTCGTTGCAGGGGTCGGCACAGGCGGAACACTTTCCGGTGTTGGTGCTTATCTTAAATCTCAGAATCCGGATGTGAAGATCATTGCCGTAGAACCTGATTCTTCTGCAGTTCTTTCCGGAGAAAAGCCCGGACCGCATAAGATTCAGGGAATCGGTGCAGGTTTTGTTCCGAAGGTACTGGATCAGAAAGTTTATGATGAAATTATCCGTGTAAAGAATGAAGATGCTTTTGCAACAGGTAAGAAAATAGCACAGACAGAGGGGGTTCTGGTGGGAATTTCATCCGGCGCAGCACTCTGGGCAGCAGCTGAACTTGCAAAGAGACCGGAATACAAGGGCAAGACGATCGTGGCACTTCTTCCTGACTCCGGAGACCGTTACCTTTCAACACCGATGTTTTCATCTGAAAGCTGATATATTTTTTGACGATAAATGCGCAGTGTGATATATTTTCATGTATGTGGGACAGGAATCCCACGTACATGAAATAAAAAAGACAGAGCGGAAAAACGCTTTGTTTTTTTCACAAAGAGGGTACAGAATGGGCGCAGATGAAAATACTATAATCCGGGTGGAAAATGTCAGCAAGACGTTTTCCGGCAAGGATGGTCAGGTGGAAGCCCTGAAAAATATCAATCTTGATATCCATCAGGGTGATATTTTCGGAATTATCGGAATGAGCGGTGCAGGAAAATCCACGCTGGTGCGTTGCCTGAATTTTCTGGAGAGACCGACAGAAGGCCATGTGTTCATAGATGGTAAGGATCTGTCGGGGTTAACTGAAAAGGAACTTCGTGCGGAACGTACACAGATTGCCATGATTTTCCAGCATTTTAATCTGCTGATGCAGAGAAATGTTATCGACAATGTCTGCTTCCCGATGGAAATTCTTGGAATCAGTAAGGCGAAGGCAAGGAAGAGAGCACTGGAACTGCTGGAAGAAGTTGACCTTGCGGACAAGGCAAAGAGCTATCCCGCGCAGCTGTCCGGCGGACAGAAACAGCGTGTTGCAATTGCAAGAGCACTTGCCAGCGACCCGAAAATTCTTCTGTGTGATGAAGCGACAAGTGCACTTGATCCGACCACGACCAAATCGATTCTGGCGCTTCTTAAGGAAATTAATGAAAAGCATGGAATCACCATAGTGATCATTACGCATGCCATGTCAGTGGTACAGGAAATCTGCAACCGCGTTGCCATTATTGATGGCGGAACACTTGCAGAGACGGGAACTGTTCTGGAAGTCTTTTCAAGACCCAAGAGCAGAGCGGCCATGAAGCTGGTCTATCCGGACGGCGGAGATACAAGCGTTGCCGAAATGAAAGGCAGACATTGTATCCGTATTGTCTTTTCCTCAAATTCTTCTTTTGAACCGGTGATCGGTAATATGGTGCTGTACTGTAATGCACCTGTAAATATTCTGCTGGCGGATACACGTGATATCGGCGGAATCGCGCAGGGTCAGATGATCCTGCAGCTGCCTGAAGATGAACAGGTTGCAGCGAGGATGATCGCGTATCTGAAGGAAAGAAATCTTGGAGTAGAGGAGCTGGATGGATATGTTGGCTGAGTTTTGGCAGGAATACGGACAGATGCTTGCAGAAGGCACAGGCACAACACTCTATATGACACTTGCCTCCACGTTAATGGCATATGTACTGGGAATTCCGATGGGCATCATTCTGGTTGTTACCGCGCCCGGCGGATTAAAACCCAATGCGCCGGTATATAAGGTAATGGATTTTATTGTCAATATTGTCAGAAGTATTCCGTTTCTGATCCTGCTGATCATGATCATGCCGTTTACCAGACTGATTGTAGGTCAGAGCTATGGTTCCACGGCGACAGTTGTACCGCTGGTTGTATCGGCAGCACCCTTTATCGCCAGAATGGTGGAGTCTTCTCTTCTGGAGGTTGATCACGGTGTGATCGAAGCGGCACAGAGTATGGGAGCGGATAACTGGACGATTATATGGAAAGTATTGCTGACGGAAGCCAGAACATCACTGATCGTCGGGGCTACGATCGCACTGGGTACGATTCTGGGTTATTCTGCGATGGCAGGAACTGTCGGTGGCGGCGGACTCGGAGATATTGCCATCAGATACGGATATTACCGCTATGAGACAAATGTCATGCTGATTACGGTAGTACTGCTGGTACTGCTGGTGCAGATCATGCAGGCAATCGGCATGAAGATCAGTAAGAAGCTGGACAAGAGGATTACCGGCTGATCTTAAGGCCGCTTTATTAAAAAAGGTTTGCGGCAATGCCGCGGGGAGGACATTATGAAAAAGAAGGTTTTATCAGCACTGCTCGTAAGTTCACTGGCACTTTCCGTTCTGACAGGCTGCGGTTCATCTGCATCAGGCAGCAAGGCAGGAGCCTCTGCATCAGACACAGCATCAGATGCGTCATCTGCGACGGAGGCATCTTCTGATTCTGCGCAGGGCGCATCAGTTGCCAGCAAGGGTAAGATTACCGTTGCAGCGACAGAAGTTCCGCATGCAGAAATTCTGGAGGCGGCAAAGCCGATTCTGGCCAAAGAAGGCTGGGATCTTGAAGTAACTGTATTTGAAGATTATATTCAGCCGAACCAGGTAGTGGCTTCCGGCGAAATCGACTGCAATTATTTCCAGCATCAGCCGTACCTTGACGAATACAATACACAGAATGGTACAAATCTGGTTGCTGTCGGCTGGATCCATTATGAACCGCTTGGAATTTACCCCGGAAAGTCTTCTGATCTGAAGAACATCCCGGACGGTGTGAAGATCGCAGTGCCGAATGACACGACCAATGAAGCAAGAGCACTTCAGCTGCTGCAGGATAACGGCATTATCAAACTCAAGGATGGTGTAGGCCTTAATGCAACTGCCAAGGATGTGATCAAGGATCAGTCTCATAATGCGGAAATTGTAGAGCTTGAAGCAGCACAGGTGTCGCAGCACGCCGGAGAAGTGGATTACATGGTGCTCAATGGCAATTATGCTATGCAGGCAGGACTGAATGTGGAGAAGGATGCACTTGCCTTTGAACAGTCAGATTCCGATGCAGCCAAGACCTATGTAAATGTCATTGCAACAACACCTGAAAAGAAAGATGATCCTGGCGTCAAGGCACTGGTAGACGTACTTAAGTCAGATGAGATCACGAAGTTCATCAATGACAAGTATCAGGGCTCAGTGGTTCCTTACGATGGGGATGCACTTCAGTAAAAATATACGATTCAAATTGAAAAAGAAGTCTTCAGAAACCGGTCGGACCGGCTTTTGAAGGCTTCTTTATTTATGGCTGCTGATTCACGACAGTCTGAAACCGTCAGTTTACACTTAAATTTTCTGCAGAAAGGCTCTGGCAACGGAATTCTTTTGGCGTTAAACCTGTCTTCTTCTTGAAAATGCAGTTGAAGTAACTCTGCGAACTGAAGTTCAGCAGATTGCTGATTTCAAGATAGGAAAGGTCTGAATGAAGCAGCAGGTGTTTCGCTTCTTCAATCCGCATATCCTGCATGAAATCTGTGATGGAGGAACCGGTTTCCTTATTGAACAGTGCAGAAAGATATTTTGGAGACAGATGAATACTCTCGGCAAGATCTTCCAGTGTGATTTTATCCGGCATCTGTTCAATAATCTGCTGGATGCATTTATTGATCAGAGGACTGTATTCCTTTCTGGTATAGGTGACGACCTGATGTGTATAATTTGAAAACTCGCAAAGACATTTATGCACAAGAGAAATCAACCGGTCTGTGCATCTGCATTCACGGATCTGATCCATATAGTTACGGTACAGATAATAGGAAGATTCAGTACTGTATCCTCCTTCCACGGATGCCAGGCGTCCGATGGTCATCAGTTCGGCGGCACGGATAATACAGTCAGAAAGAGAACTGTGATCCGGGAAAAGAAATTCACGGTTTCCGGTGTCTTCCAGAAACGTGTATAGGCGGTATGCATTTCCGTTTCTGATGTAATAGCGAAGACACTCCTCTTTTTCATGAAGCTCAGAAGGATTCATATGTGCGAATTTACAGCGACAGGACTCTTCCGTGCATGTAATTTCATCATGAATATGTTCATTTTGGGGAAAATGTTTAAAGAAACGGCTGAAGTCAGGTGCGGTCATCTGGCATACGGATTTCAGAAAGACAGTGATCTCTTTCAGAAAAACCTCAAGTGTCATGATGGGCAGCAGATCAATCAGTGCTTCCCGCTGGTCTTCAAAAACGGCCTTCCGGAATGAGTAATGGTTCCAGACCTTGATTGTCGGACGTGCAGGCAGTACGGGACCGACCAGTACGGTATAGGAAATACGACGGGTCTGATGCCAGGTAAAGGCATAATAAGACTCGTAAGGATAATCCAGAATGACGCGGTATCCGTCAACTGCCGAAGAAACGACATAATTCCGGATGAGCGGTTTGATGGTATCCATCAGATGCAGCAGGATCGGTGTCGTAAAATTGGTAAAGCACAGATCGTTATTCTGATTGTAGATCCAGACCGGCATATGTTCTTTTTCATAATACTGATACAGACTGTCCTGAAAATTCTTCATGCTCATCTGCATAAGCAAATCCTCCCTGAAACAATATAATATTACAATAAGATGCACAAAAAAACAATATAATACTGGCAAAATGACCACAATACAAAGCTTTGATTTAATAAGATGAACAATTAGAAACAACTTAAATGGCTAAAAATAAGCATGTTGAACAAAAAGAAACAGGATATTTTTTTACAGATGCGGAAATTTTGATATATAAGAATAGCTGGGGAAACTATGATGGTATTAGCGAGTCGATGAGAGACTCATAAATAACGAAAGGGAGGTTTATATGAAGAGAAGAACTGAAAAACTGATGTCAATTCTGATGATCTCTGCCATTACAGTATCGATGATGGCAGGCTGCGGATCATCCACATCCGGCACAGCGGCATCAAGCTCTGACAGCGCAGCTTCAACAGCAGGAGCAAGTGAGACGGCAACGTCGACCGACAGCGCTACTGCAGCAGCAAGCACAGATACTGCAGATGCTGATTCCACACCGAGAAATGAGACATTGTATTTTGCAGGGCAGCAGTGGGGAACTGTGAATGACTACAATCCGATGTCTGCAAACTCCAACAACGCAATGGTAATCAACCAGACAGATTATGCACGTGTTCTTGTATATGAGACACTGTACATGTTCAATCCGCTGGACGGTTCCATGAAAGGACTTCTGGCAACAGGTGATCCTGAATGGAATGCCGACAAGACAGAGATGACGGTTAAACTGAATCCTGATGCCAAGTGGAGCGATGGCACACAGGTAACCGCAGACGATGTCAAGTACACATTTGACTCACATGTCAAATATCAGTCCTCAACAGGTACTGATTATTCCAATTACATTGACAGCGTAGAGGCAAAGGATGCAACAACTGTTGTATTCAAGGCAAAGCTGGATGACAAGGGAAAGGCTGTCAATCCGCTGAAGGTAAGTGATTATCTGCCGAAGGTATATGTCATGCAGAAAGCATATCTGCAGACGGTAGAGAAGAGAAATAACAACGATGCCGACAAGATCAAACAGGATGCCATGAAAGATCTTGTTGCATCAGGACCTTACAAGCCTTATGTAGATAACGATCAGAAGATCGTTCTGCAGAGAGACGATAACTACTGGGGACAGGCTTCCTCCATGTGGGGCAAACTCCCTGTTCCGAAGTACATTGCACATGTAATCTATAAGGATAATGCAGCAGGTCAGGTAGCTCTTCAGCAGGGCGAAGTTGATGTCTGCCAGGAATTCCTTACAGATGTTCAGGATATGTGGGAGAAGGATAATCTCCCGGTTTCCACATGGCTGGATGATGCTCCTTATGGACTGTGCACACTGATGCCGACTGCATTCTTCAATACCAAGAAGGCAGGACTTGACAATGTGACAGTACGTAAAGCCATCGCAATGGCAGTTGACTATGATCAGATCATTGCATCCGCAATGTCCGGTCAGTCACCGACATTTGATCAGTATCCGCGTTCCATCATGGGACCTCTTGACAGTGAGCAGGCGCTGGTTGACCAGACTGCACTCAAGGATCTTCAGTGGAAGAGCGGCGATGTAGACGGCGCAAAGAAGCTGCTGGATGATGCAGGCATCAAGGATACAGATGGTGATGGTATCCGTGAAATTGACGGCAAGAACCTTTCCTATAAGGCTGAGTGCCCGAACGGCTGGTCAGACTGGAACGCAGCACTTGAAATCGTAGCTGCAGCAGGTAAGAACATCGGTATCGATATTACGACTTACTTCCCTGAAGCAAGTACCTACTATGATGATATGACAACAGGCAACTTTGATATCTGCATGTGGAGTTCACCGGGAGCTTCCGTATCCAATCCGTGGAGCCGTGCAATGTTCTTCTTAAGTTCCAAGTATGCGGATCTGAAGGTTAACTGGAGTGGTAACTTCGGTGGCTATAAGAATGCAGATGCTGAAAAACTTCTGGAAGCAATTCCGAATGAAACAGATCAGGCAAAGCTGAAAGAAGATTATACAGATCTGAGCAAGATCCTGCTGACAGATGTTCCGTGCTTCGCACTGATGTATCGTCCTGGTGAGTTCTATACAGTCAATGAATCTGTATGGACGAACTATCCGCAGTCTGATGACGGCAGAAATATCCCGCCTATGGATTGCACAGACGGATATGGTGTTGCAGCACTCTATGATCTTCAGCTGGTAAATCAGTAATCAATTGAACACCTGAAAAAGATTCAGGCTGAAAAGGTAACAACAAAGTAATATGGAAGGCATCTTACTTTGTCAAAAGGGGGTTGCCGGAAGTGGTTTCCGGCAGCCCCTTTTCTGAATAGATTCGGGTGGTTGCATGCAGAAAGCCTGAAACGGGGGTGACTATATTGAAGGGATTTAAAAAGTATTATGGTCAGAAAATATTCTGGTATTTGCTGACACTTGTTTTTGCAGTAATACTGAATTTCGTACTGCCCAGAATGATGCCGGGGGATCCGGTATCTGCAATTGCATCCAGATCGATTAACGGAATGCAGGACTCTACGGCAATTCAGAAGGTTTATCAGGATTATGCCGATAAATTCGGCATCAACAAACCAATGTATGAACAGTTCTTTATCTGGCTGAGCCACGCACTGAAAGGGGACTTTGGCGTTTCCTTCAGTCAGTATCCGAGAACTGTCGCAGATATTATTTCCTCTTCTGTATGGTGGACAGTTGCACTGCAGCTGCCGGCGATTATTGTCGGATGGTTCCTGGGAAATCTTCTTGGTGCCATTGCAGCATATATCCGAGGCGTATTTGATAAGGTAATTCTTCCGTTTTTCCTTTTTGTCAGCAATATTCCTGCTTTTGGTATGGCGACGATTCTTCTGTTTATCTTTGCCATCAGGCTCGGAGTTGCGCCCAGCAGCGGCGGCTACGGATTTGATCTGATTCCGAATGCCAGCTGGGTATTTGTTAAATCGGTAATTGCGCATTATCAGCTCCCGTTCTGGTCCATTGTGCTGATCACAATCGGCGGACAGGCAATTGGTATGCGATCCATGTCCATATATGAACTGAATGCAGATTATGTCAAATATTCCAGATTCCTTGGAATCAAGGACAGAAAAATTGTCGGTTATGTGTTCCGTAACGCAATGCTTCCGCAGATTACAGGCCTTGCACTTTCCCTTGGTACCATGATCGGTGGTGCACTGGTGGCAGAGATTATCTTCAGCTATCCGGGACTTGGGACCACGATGCTGACGGCAATCAAAGGCCAGGATTATCCGCTTCTGTCTGCATGTACCCTGATCATTACCATTATGGTACTGATTGCCAATCTGGTAGTTGAGCTGCTCTATGGTGTCATTGACCCGAGAGTCAAAGCCAACCAGCAGGATTAAGGAGGGCGTGCGATATGAAAAATACAATTAAACAGGTATTTCATTCCGGAAAATTTCTGGTAGGCTTTATCATATTTTTTATCATTTTTCTGACCTGTATCTTTTATCCGCTGATCGTACGTACAGATCCGCTGGCCATGGTCGGAAACGGTAACTTTTTTGCACCCGGCACCTACATTTCACAGGAAGAGGCAGCAACAGAGGAACCGTACTCACTCAATGTAGATGCATCTTCTGCAAAACTTCAGGCGGCACTCAGTGTGGATGACCTTTCTGCAATGCAGCAGTGGCTGATCAAATACGGCGGAGTCAAAGAGTCTGATATTGATGTTACGGATACGCAGAAAATGGCAGAGCTGTGGCAGGCACATTATGATTCTACAGTTGCACAGCCGGGACTTATTGCAGCCAAGAAAAAATATTATGTCCGTCTGGATAAGAAAATTACAGCAGCATTGAAGGACAGTGGTGTCATTATTGCAGACAAGGACGCAGATACCGGTGCACTGACAGAATCCAAGACCATTAAGGGAACGGACTTTATCAACACGGGTGATATTTCGAACAAGAGAACCTTCATCCTCGGAACAGATAATTTCGGACGTGATGTACTGACAGAACTGATTTCCGCTACGGTTTCCTCCTTGAAAATCGGCTTCATTGCCGGCCTGATTGCAACCGCCATCGGATTGTTTCTGGGGCTGCTGGCAGGTTATCTTGGCGGATTCCCGGATAATCTGATCATGTTTATCACGAACCTCTTTACCGTAATTCCTTCCTTCGTCATTCTGATCCTGATTTCCTATAGTGTAGGTAATTCCGCGAGAGGAATCATGATGGTGGCACTGATCATCGGACTGACCTCATGGCCATGGACCACCAGATCTGTCAGATCACAGGTAATTTCACTCAGAAACCGTGATCATGTCAATCTGTCCAAGCTGTCCGGACACAGTATGATGAGAATTATTTTTACAGATATTCTTCCTTACATTGCTTCCTATGTTGTCATGGCAATGATTCTGCAGATTTCCTCCGGAATTCTTTCAGAAGCACAGCTGTCCATGATCGGCCTTGGACCGGCGACGACCAAGACAGCAACGCTGGGACTTATGATGAACTGGGCAATGCAGTATTCCGCACATCTTAATGGCAGCTGGTGGGCATATTTCCCGGTAGTTATCATGATTGCACTGATTTCTTTCTCACTGAACCTGATGAATACAGGACTTGATCAGGTATTCAACCCGCAGCTCCGCGATTAACAGACAGGAGCTAAAAGCAGCTCCTGCCTGTACGAGGATGCTTCGCATCTTCGGAGACAGAGAGTTGAGTGTGAAATTGAGAATAAAATCGGTGTGGGGACACGGAAAGGAAGAACATATGGGAAAAACAATGTTGGAAATCAGTCATCTGAAGACCAAATACATTACCAGATTTCACGAAGATGTATATGCGGTAGATGATGTTTCCCTCAAAATAGAAGAAGGAAAATCGCTGGGGATTGCGGGAGAATCCGGATGCGGAAAATCCACGCTGGCACTCAGCCTGATGGGGTATTATTTCGCACCGCTTCATTATATCAGCGGTGACATTATCGTAGATGGTGTGAAAATTTCAGATATGAAGCCTGAGCAGGTCAGACATAAGATTCTTGGCAATGAAATCGCCTATATTCCGCAGGCAGCCATGAATGCACTCAATCCGACACAGAAGATCATCAGCTTCATTGAAGACGTCATGCATGCGCATGGCATCAAGATGACCAAAAAAGAAATTTATGATATGGCAAGAGAACGTTTTGCAGAGCTTGGACTTCCGGAAGAAGTGCTTCAGAAGCACGCGGTAGAACTGTCAGGCGGTATGAAACAGCGTACGGTAATTGCAATCTCCACGATCCTTTCTCCAAAGGTGCTGATTGCCGATGAACCGTCATCTGCACTGGATGTAACTTCTCAGAAGATGGTAATCCGAATGATGAGAGAACTGATGGAAAAAGGCTACATCAAATCCATGATCTTCATCACACATGAACTGCCGCTTCTGTATAATGTAACAGATGATATCATGGTTATGTACGCAGGGCAGATGGTGGAAAAGGGCACAGCGAAAGAAATGGTCTTTGATCCGATTCACCCGTATTCCAAAGGACTTATGGGCTCCATTATTGTACCGGAATCCGGTGTCAGAGAGCGTAAACTGACTGCAATTCCGGGAACGCCTCCGAATCTGAAAAATCCGCCGAAAGGCTGCAGATTCGCAGAACGCTGTCCGTATGCAACACCAACCTGCTCTGCGATGGGAATTGATGAAAAGGTATTTGATGATGATCGTATGTATCGTTGTCTGATGTCGGTTCGTAAGATAAGGGAGGCGTATGGCAATGGCGATGGAGAATGAGAAAAAACCCTGTCTGAGCGGAAGAGGCGTCACCAAGATCTTTGGCGCCGGCAAGCAGGAGACGGTAGCAGTAGATCATGTGGATTTTGATTTTAATGAAGGTGAGATTGTCTCTATTGTAGGAGAATCAGGAAGCGGCAAGACTACCCTTTCCAAGATGCTTCTGGGCCTGATCAGTGTCACTGAGGGACAGGTTCTGTATCAGGGACAGCCACGGGATATCGGAACCAATGCCAAGAAAAAAGAATACTGGAAAAACATACAGCCGATTTTCCAGGATCCTTTCTCCTCCTACAATATTTTTTACAAGATTGATTCTGTCCTTCTTGACTGCCTGAATATGAGAGGATGTAAAAATCTTCCGTATGAGCAGAAAGTGGAGATGATGACAGAGGCCTGCAGCTTTGTTAATCTGAAATTTGCAGAACTGACGAATAAATATCCGTTTGAATTATCCGGCGGACAGATGCAGAGACTGATGATCGCCAGAATCTTCCTGTTAAAACCCAAGATTCTGATGGCAGATGAACCGACATCCATGATTGATGCCTGCTCAAGAGCAACAATTCTGGATATGCTGCTTAAACTTCGTGATGAAATCAATATGACAGTCATCTTTATCACACATGATATCGGACTTGCATATTACATTTCTGATAAGGTATATATCATGGAGCATGGCAGATTCGTTGAATCGGGTCCGGCAGAAGACGTAATTATCAATCCGAAGGATGCCTATACCAGAAGACTGATCAGCGATGTACCCAAAATTTATGAGAAATGGGATCTTGATACAGTACTGAATAAGTAATATGATATTAATAAGTGAGTTACAGACGGATCTGCCGGAATAAGCATCGGCAGATCCGTTTTCAGCTGCGGAAAGGAAAGATATGGCAAACAGCGCAACAAAGGATCTGACCGTGGGGTCACCGATGAAACTGATTCTGGGATTTTCGCTCCCGCTTCTGGGCGGAACCCTTTTTCAGCAGCTTTATAACCTGATTGACACAATGATTGTCGGGAAATTTCTGGGGAAAGAGGCACTTGCCGGTGTCGGTTCCACGGGAGCAATCAATTTCATGATCATCGGCTTCTGCATGGGTGTCTGCAGCGGCTTTGCCATTCCGATCTCGCAGAGATTCGGGGCGAAGGATTACGTCAGCATGCGCAGATTTGCAGCGCACAGTATATATCTGTCGGTCCTGTTTGCGGCAGTGATGACATTTCTGGCCAGTATATTCTGCAGACAGATTCTGGAGCTGATGAATACACCTGCAGATGTGATTGATTATGCGTATTCCTATATTCTGATTATTTTCATCGGAATTCCTGTTATATACATGTACAATCTTCTGTCCGGAATTCTCCGGGCGCTTGGTGACAGCCGGCATCCGGTGATCTTTGTTATTGTCGGTGCACTGACCAATATCGCACTGGATCTGTTCTGCATCCTGAACCTGCATATGGGAGTGGCGGGAGCTGCGGTTGCCACGGTTATTTCACAGCTGGTATCCGGAGTATGCTGCCTTGTGTTTATCGTCCGGCAGATAGAGATCATGCATATCCGCAAAAGCGAGTGGAAAATCGATCATTCATACTTTTATACACTTTTTGCAATGGGTGTGCCGATGGGTCTGCAGTACTCCATTACGGCAATCGGAAGTGTGATTCTGCAGGTCGCAATCAACGGTCTGGGGTCAGATGCGGTGGCAGCTGTGACGGCAGCCAGCAAGGTCAGCATGTTCTTCTGCTGTCCGTTTGATGCCATGGGTTCTACAATGGCAACTTATGGCGGACAGAATGTCGGTGCCAGGAAACTGGACCGTCTCGGAACAGGGCTGAAAGCATGTATTAAACTGGGCGTTATATATTCCGTGATTGCGTTTGTGGTTCTGTTCTTCTTCGGGGATAAATTTGCCATGCTGTTTATCAGCGCGTCTGAAACTTCGGTACTGGCACATGCAAGGCTGTTTCTGATTCTGAACAGTGCATTTTATATTCCGCTTGCACTGGTCAATATTGTCAGATTCATGATTCAGGGAATGGGATTTTCGATGTTTGCCATTCTGGCAGGAGTCTGCGAAATGGCAGCGAGAACGCTGGTGGCGCTGTTCCTGGTTCCGGTGATCGGATTTACCGGAATCTGTCTTGCAAGTCCGTTTGCCTGGATCTGTGCGGACCTGTTTCTGATTCCGGCCTTTCTGCATGTCAGGAAGCAGCTGAAAAAGATGTTCAGGGTGTGATTTTACAGATTTTCCGGTCATAGGTCAGAATGCCGTTGACTTCTTCTTCCACATCACTGACCTGTGTGTAGACGATGCCGCTTAAGCCTTTCTGAATGAGCGGATGAATTTCATTTTCAATAAACTGATGAAATGCGATATCCAGGGCTTCCGGGGTATCGTATTTTTTATATCCGAAGATCCGCTCTACGCTGGAGTGATCTTCGATATGGCAGGCAAATCCGCCGCATTCGGAAATGACAAAGGCACGTCCCTGCGGATCGGTCTGCATCTCCAGTCTGCGGAAATAGTTATGCACACTGCGGTAGCTTCCGGTACCCTGATCAAACCATCCGCTGGCCTGGTCAATCGGACGGCTGGTATCAAGCTGAAGTGCGATTTTCGTCATGCTGCGCGCATTGAACTGTCCCCAGCCTTCATTGAAGAGTACCCAGGTGGCGATACTGGGAACATTATAAAGATAATCAATGGTATTGCGCATTTCGATCACCCATTGCTGACGTCCCTCTCTGGAGGTACGTGAGAGCATCGGGTAATTGACTTTATTGTCGGGCATGCGGCCCAGCAGATCCGGGAGAAGTGTCGGCAGGTAGCTGACAAGGGGCTTGGCGTAGGAAGAACCTCCGCTGACCATATCCTGCCAGACGATCATGCCCAGTCTGTCACAGTGATAATACCAGCGTGACGTTTCAATCTTGGCATGTTTCCTGAGCATGTTGAAATGGTGCGCTTTCATCTGGGTGATATCATAAATCAGTGCCTCATCGGATGGTGCGGTATAGAGACCGTCAGGCCAGTACCCCTGATCCAGAACGCCCCATAGAAAATAGGGTTCATGGTTCAGACAAAAGACGGGCTTTCCCTCCCAGTTCTGTTCAATGGAATAACAGCGCATGGCGCAGTAGGAGGTGACAGTGTCACTTCCTGCGGTAATTTCAAGCGGGTAGAGAAAAGGATCCTCCGGGGTCCAGTGATGCGCATCCGGAATCTGGATCCGGAGCCTGGTTCTGAAACACAGTGCGGTGTGGTTACAGGGCATGGTATCAGAACTTGCAAGCGGATGTTCAGTATCCTTTTCCATCGGGTCGGAGACAGCGGCAGAGGCTTCCTCCGCGTCGGCAGCACAGATGCCGTCCGTGGTGGTAATGGCAGCATGAACGGACATCGGCGTACTGGTATCTACGGTAAGTTCAATGACAGACAGATCATAATCGGGCCGGATATGGACTCTGCAGATATATTCTCCCGGAACCCATTCCATCCAGACACTCTGCCAGATTCCGCTCTGCGCAGTGTAATACATGCCGCCGCGCTTTAATGTCTGTTTGCCGCGGCTGTGCCAGGAGGTGTCGCTGAGATCCTGTACGCAGACGAGAAGAATATTATCTTCGCCTGCAGGACGCAGAACATCTGTAATGTCAACGGTGAAAGGGAGATATCCGCCGACATGCCGGCAAAGGGATATTCCGTTCAGGTAAACCTCTGCAGTCTGATCGACTGCGCCGAAATGCAGAAGAAGACGGCTGCCGGCAGCAGGAGAAGACAGTGACGGCAGGACTTTGCGGTACCACAGATATTCGTCCGGCTGCAGTGTGCGTTCAACACCGGACAGAATACTTTCCGGTGAAAATGGAACCAGAATCTGCTGATCAAAGGAACCGGGCGCACTTCTGGCGTCAGTAAATGAACAGTCCCAGTAACCGTTCAGATTGATACAGCTTTCTCGAACGAACTGGGGCCGTGGGTATTCTGTGAGTAACCGGTCCGGAATCAGCTGTTCTCCCCAGACGGTGGAGAGACGGGCCAGTACATCATCTTCGTGTGTACGATCAATATTCTGAATTGCATCGATGAGATCCATGAGAACTCCCTGAGATCACTCAGCAGCGATCAGGTCCTGATAGAACGCCGCAAGTGATGTTTCTACATAAGAATGAAGCCATAAAAGCGGAATAAAGAGTGTGATGATGCCAAGCAGTGTGAGCGGAATAAAACTCAGGAGCATCCGGAAAAAACGCCATTTATTGCCTTTCATCAGGCGTATGCTCATTTTCAGCAGATCAGGAACAGAACGGTCCGGAAAATCCTGAAGAAGGTAAAAGGACTGTGACAGCATCAGTGCAACAACAAGATAAACAAAGAAAAAGGCCAGCTCGATCAGCACGGAGAACAGTGTGCGATAGGAACTGCCGGAGACATTGTCATAAATGATTCCGGGAAGGGAGCAGGCAAGATCTGTGACGGAAAAAGCCAGCTGAATCAGAATCGCCTTGTCAGGATGCTGGCGGAAACCAAAGAACAGGTCACTGACGGTGACCGGCTGTCCGTAAACCACATTCATATACATGTAGGCATTTCCGGATACCAGAACACCCATGAAAAGTTCCAGAAGGAACAGAATGACCCGGTACAGGATCACACTGGCAAGATTATCAGGATTGACTTCCATGAGAGCAAAGGAAGAAAGAAATAAACTGATCAGCAGCATCAGAAGTGCAGCTCCGATTGTGGTTCCATATTTTCCAAGCAGCTGTTCACGGGCGGTCGCCTTGAGTTCGGCGGATGTCTTATAATGTTTCATGTGTAAGTTTCTTCCTTCATGATATAAATTTATACAGCAAGATCCACGTTGGCGCCGCGATATTTGTTGGCAGCGTCAGAAGATTTCATATTTGACTGATACGGATTGCTTTCATTGTAATATTTGATCTGGGTAGTGGTTGTGCCGCCGGATACATAGGTACGTCCGCATTCCGGGCAGACTGCGGTATGCAGCTGGACAGAACAGGAAAGCACCTTGCCGTTATTCATTGCGGCTTTATTGTATGCATTGGACACATGTTCCTGCTCATGTCCCATGACAACAGCAGGGGCAGCACTCGGATCAATGTGTGCAGCCGACTTGAAGGAGACCATTTCATCTGAGCCGTCCTGATATTTTCTGTTTTTACAGGTCTGACATTCTGCCGGTGATGAACGCCTGCCGGGTTCTTTTGTTTCGTTCTGACCCGGATTTATGACTGCGCTGTTCTGATCGGCGGCACTGCTGTAGCCTGTTGAGATTCCACCAATGGCACTGCTCATAATGTTCTCCTCCTTTCTGAAGAACATTGACTGTCATATTTCAGACAGTATTTCCAAAACTGATACCCAGTTCGTCTTCAATCTGCTGAAGCATGTCATCGAAGCTGATTCCGTTCATCTGCTCTGACATGTCATTGAGCTGCTGGTGCATCTGCGGATCTGTCATGACGGTATGTACGCTTGAAATCATCACGGAATATCCGGCGATGATTCCGATCACTGCGAATCCGATTGCCCTTTTGCCCTGAACGAGCATTTTTTTGCTGCGTCCCTTTGAAAGAAGCGCCAGCATAATGGCGACGCCTGCCAGAATCAGTCCGAATCCGCCTGACATGCACAGCACAATGGAGGCAACGCCAAGACCTACTGCCAGTACGGCCAGATTATAGCGGGGGTCGAGCTGGTCCGGTGCGTGCTGTCCGGGATCCTCCTGATTCTGATTTCCATATTCATTCTGCCAGGGATTTTTCCCGTTTCTGTTGTCTTCCATTTATCGGCCTCTTTAATTTTTTATGACACTATTTCATTACAAGCTTATCACAAAAACATGATTTTATCAATATCACGGGTGCTGACGGGACTTGTTCCGGGACTTGTCAAACGGAACCGGAAACAGATATAATGAACCTGCACTGATTTCATGTGCGTAAATTGTGATTACAGGCAGGAGAATTACATGGACATCATATTAAAACTGAAAGAAGAACTCGGCGTAGAAAAGTGGCAGGTAGAAGCGGCAGTCAAACTGATTGATGAAGGCAACACCATCCCCTTTATTTCCCGTTACCGTAAGGAAGTGACAGGATCTCTTAACGATGAGGTACTGCGTAACCTGGACGAACGTCTGAAGTATCTGCGCGGACTTGAGGAAAAGAAACAGCAGGTTCTTGGCAGCATAGAGGAACAGGGAAAACTGACGGAAGAACTGAAGGCAAAGATTATTGCAGCAGAAACGATGGTTGCAGTAGATGACCTTTACAGACCGTATCGTCAGAAACGTAAGACAAGAGCAAGTGTGGCAAAGGAGAGAGGTCTTGACGGCCTTGCACAGATCATTATGGCGCAGGAGACTTCACAATCTCTTGATGCGGAAGCTGCAGCCTATATCAATCCGGAAAAAGAAGTAAAGACGGCGCAGGATGCGATCCAGGGCGCAAAGGACATTATTGCGGAAGAAATTTCCGATAATGCCGATTACCGGAAGTATATCCGTGAGGAAACCTTTGATCAGGGGATTATGACCAGCACGGCAAAAGATGAAAAGGCGGAGAGCGTATATGAAATGTACTACGCGTATGAAGAGCCGGTCAAAAAGGTGCTGGGACACCGCGTACTGGCGCTGAACAGAGGCGAAGCCGAGAAATTCTTAAATGTAAAGATTACCGCACCGGAAGAGCAGATTCTGATGTATCTGAATAAAAAGACACTGAAAAATGACAATCCGGTCACAAAACCGGTGATTGAAGAAATCACGAAGGATGCATATGAGCGTCTGATCGCACCCGCCATTGAACGTGATATCAGAAACGAGCTGACGGAGAAGGCGGAAGACAGCGCCATTACTGTTTTCGGCAAGAACCTCGAGCAGCTTCTCATGCAGCCTCCGATTGCAGGGAAAACGGTTCTGGGATGGGATCCTGCTTTCCGTACCGGCTGTAAGCTGGCGATCGTGGATCCCACCGGAAAAGTACTGGATACAAAGGTTATTTTCCCGACAGCGCCGCAGAACAAGGTGGAGGAATCCAAGGCAGAACTGAAGAAACTGATCAGAAAATATAACGTGGATCTGATCTCGGTCGGAAACGGCACGGCATCCAGAGAGTCTGAGCAGGTCATCGTGGATCTGATCAAAGAGGTTGACAGACCGCTTCAGTATATCATCGTCAATGAGGCAGGTGCTTCCGTGTATTCTGCAAGCAAGCTTGCCACAGAGGAGTTTCCGCAGTTCGATGTCGGACAGAGAAGTGCGGCTTCCATCGCAAGACGTCTCCAGGATCCGCTGGCGGAGCTTGTAAAGATCGACCCGCAGTCAATCGGGGTCGGTCAGTATCAGCATGATATGAATCAGAAGAAGCTGGGTGAGGCACTCGGCGGCGTTGTCGAAGACTGCGTCAATAAGGTCGGCGTAGATCTGAATACCGCATCGGCGCCGCTCCTGGAATATATTTCCGGAATCAGTAAGGTGATTGCAAAGAACATTGTGGATTACAGAGAAGAAAACGGCAGATTCAAGAGCAGAAGCCAGCTTCTGAAAGTGGCAAAGCTCGGGCCGAAGGCATATGAACAGTGCGCCGGTTTCCTGCGCATTCAGGATGGAAAGAATCCGCTTGATGCCACCAGTGTGCATCCGGAATCCTATAAGGCAGCAGAAGCGCTGATGGAGAAAATGGGAATTACCATGGACGATGTGCGTGCTGCACAGAAACGTTCTGCAGAGCAGACAAAGCCTGCAAAGACGCCGCCGCAGGCCGGAACACAGGATAAAGGGGATAAGGATAAAAAACGCAGACAGCAGGTGGTGATTCATAATACCAATACAGCCATGGGACGTGCCCTGATGGAAGCACTTTCCGGAACGAAGCTGGACACGGGGGCAGAGGGCAGTGCCATGGAGAACGGGACATCTGCAGACAGCCGCGGACAGAGCAGCATGCAGTCAGCGGGAAAGAGCTCCGGAGATCTGCTTCGCAGAATCGGTGACAGGAAGAAACTCGCACAGGAACTCGGCATCGGTGAAATTACACTGACGGACATTGTCAGTGAACTGGAAAAACCGTCCAGAGATCCCCGTGAAAACATGCCGACCCCGATCCTGCGCAGTGATGTCATGGACATGAAGGATTTAAAGCCGGGCATGATTCTGAAGGGAACCGTCCGTAACATTGTTGATTTCGGCGCTTTTGTCGATATCGGCGTACATCAGGACGGACTTGTGCATATTTCACAGATTACAGACCGTTATATCAAACATCCGCTTGAAGCACTCAGCGTCGGCGATATTGTAGAAGTACAGGTGATTTCCGTGGACCTGCAGAAAAAGAGAATTGCGCTGACCATGAAGCTTGGACAGAAAAAAGACTGATTTTAGACACTTTGTGAAAAGTGTCCATTGAAAAGAGATAATACCTCATGTAATATTCTCTTTGGATATTCGATAGAGCGTTTATCCGGGATATGAAAATTCCATATTGTAGATCTTTCTTATTCAGAGTGGTGGAGATACATAGGATCGATGAAGCCACGGCAACCCCAGTGACAGGAAGGTGCCAACCTGAGCGATCGAATTGAGGCAATACCGCACCGTAGGAATACGGCGGCAGGCAGCTTTCGATTTTCGAGCAATAAGAGGATTTGATTATCTGCCATCAGGTCCGCTTGTTGTATTTTTTCAACAGGCGGATTTTTTAGTCTCTGCAAAGCCGGAAATGCAGCATTTTCCGGTATACGTAATTGCGCACTGAAAGCGCATGCGCATAAACTGCGCGGAAAGGAAATGAAGTGGAAAAGTATATTTTTACATCTGAATCCGTAACTGAAGGACATCCCGATAAAATCTGTGATGCCGTATCTGATGCGATCCTTGATGCCTGCATGGCACAGGATCCGATGAGCCGTGTTGCATGTGAAACAGCTACCTGCACAGGTTTCGTTCTGATCACAGGAGAAATCACAACAAAGGCACACGTTGATTACCAGAAGATCGCACGTGATACCATCCGTGAAATCGGCTATGACAGCTCTGACAAGGGCTTTGATGCAGATACCTGTGCAGTTCTTGTTGCACTGGATCAGCAGTCTCCGGATATCGCACAGGGTGTTGACAAGGCTCTGGAAGCAAGAGAGAGCAAGATGACAGATGAGCAGCTTGAAGCCATCGGCGCAGGCGATCAGGGTATGATGTTCGGTTATGCAACCAATGAGACTGAAGAGTTCATGCCTTATGCAATTTCCCTTGCACACAAGCTGACAAAGAAACTGACAGAGGTTCGTAAGAACGGCACACTGCCTTACCTTCGTGCAGACGGCAAGAGCCAGGTATCCGTTGAATATGATGAGAATGGCAAGCCGCTTCGTCTTGAGGCAGTAGTTATTTCCACACAGCACGATCCGGATGTGACACAGGAACAGATCCATGCTGATGTCAGAAAGTATGTAATTGATGCTGTTGTTGATCAGGCAATGGTAGATGACAAGACCAAGATCTTCATCAATCCGACAGGACGTTTCGTTATCGGCGGCCCTCACGGTGATGCAGGACTCACAGGCCGTAAGATTATCGTAGACACCTATGGTGGAGCTGCCCGTCATGGCGGCGGTGCTTTCTCAGGTAAGGACTGCACAAAGGTTGACCGTTCCGGTGCCTATGCGGCACGTTATGTGGCAAAGAACATCGTTGCTGCAGGATACGCTGCAAAGTGCGAAATCCAGCTCTCCTATGCCATCGGTGTTGCACAGCCGACATCCGTACTGGTAGATACCTTCGGAACAGGCAGGGTTTCCAATGAAGCACTTGTTGAAGCTGTACGTAAGACCTTCGATCTTCGTCCGGCAGGAATCATCAAGATGCTGGATCTTCGCCGTCCGATCTACAAGGCAACAGCAGCTTACGGTCACTTCGGCCGTAACGATCTGAATCTTCCCTGGGAGAAGACGGATAAGGTTGCAGACCTGAAAGCAATTCTTGGCTGAAAATAAAACGGGGTTTCCGACTCTGTTATAAAAAGAACCGTTGTCCATATGATCATGGGCAGCGGTTCTTTTTTCAGGTAAGTTTTACATTTTCTTTTCCGAATATTTCTCCGAGTTTTTCCAGAAGTGTTTCGTCGGCATTGATGTTATATCCTGGCGGCAGCTTTTTCATCTGCTTGGTGCTGCGGATGAAGATGCCGATGGTATCATGACCTTCATTTCCTGCAATTGCATTCTGAAGTTCCTGTGCCTTTGCTTCATAGGCAGGCAGCTCTTCAAACTGGAGCCAGAGCGTCTTTGGAATTTCATCAAACGTGGTGATCTGATCTGCAATCAGCTTGGCATCCTTATCCTCTTCCACAGATACATGGCCCCGGATAAAGACTTTGCCGTCTTCATTCAGCTTTGCGGAGCTTTCTTCATAGGTCTTCGGAAAGACGATGACCTCCACGCTGCCGACCAGATCTTCCAGCTGCAGGAATGCCATGACCTTGTCGGTTTTGGTGTATTTGATCTTTTTTTCTGTAATCAGACCGCCGAGGATGACCTGCTGTTTATCCGTGACCTTCGGCAGACCGGTTTCCTCATCCAGATAAAAATCTGTTGTGGAATTGGAGGCATGGCGCTTCATCAGTGCGATATTTTCTTCCAGCGGGTGTCCGCTGACATAAATTCCCAGAACTTCTTTTTCAAATTCCAGCAGCATGTCTTTCGGATATTCTCCGACATCGGGCAGCTGGATGTTGAACTGATCCTTATTTTCTTCAGGCGCCAGATCGAACAGTGTCATCTGACCGGCCATTGCATTTTTATTGGAGTGCAGCTGGTCCATGATCTGCGCATAGACGCACATGAACTGCTTTCTGGTACCACCGAAGGAATCAAAGGCGCCGGCCTTGATGAAGTTTTCCACTGCGCGCTTATTAATATCTTTTTCTTCCGACTGCATTCTGGTCAGGAAATCATTCAGATCGTGGAAGGCACCGCCGCGTTCACGTTCTGCGACAACCGCGTCAATCACGGGACGCCCCACACTCTTGATGGCAGTCAGTGCATAGCGGATGGCCTTTCCTGTCTTGCCGTTTTCATCCGTATAATCAGACACGGAGAAGCCGGAGCGGCCTTCATTGATATCCGGAGGCAGCAGGTGTATGCCCATGCTGCGGCAGCTGGCAATATAGCCGGATACCTTGGGCGGGTTATCAATGACGGAAGTCATCAGCGCGGCCATGAATTCCACCGGGTAATAGTATTTGAGCCATGCGGTCTGAATGGCGACAACGGCATAGCAGGCAGCGTGCGATTTATTGAAGGCATACTTGGCAAAATCCATCATGGAATCATAGATCTGATTGGCAACCGCTTCCGGAATTCCCTTGGAAATACAGCCGGGAACACCTTCCTCTTTATTGCCGTGAACGAAGTTCTCCCGTTCGACTTCCATGACGTGCTGCTTTTTCTTACTCATGGCACGGCGTACCAGATCGGCACGGCCCAGGGTATATCCGCCGAGCTGCTGTACGATCTGCATTACCTGCTCCTGATAAACGATGCAGCCGTAGGTAGGTGCAAGGATCGGCTCCAGAAGAGGTGTGGAATAGGTGATGTTTTTGGCGTCCTGTTTGCCGGCGATATATTTCGGAATGAAGTCCATCGGACCCGGACGATACAGGGAGATACCGGCAATGATATCTTCAAGGGAATGCGGCTTCAGCTCCTTCATGAAAGACTGCATGCCGCCGCTTTCCAGCTGGAATATACCGTCGCATCTGCCGCTTCCGATTGCGGCCAGAACTGCGGGATCGTCATAATTGATTCTGTCGATGTCGATGAAGTTCGCATCGCCGGGAGCTGCGCCATTGGATCGGTTGGCGTTGTTGACGGCATCCTTGATGACCGTCAGTGTACGCAGACCCAGGAAATCCATTTTCAGAAGTCCCAGTTCTTCAATGGTCGTCATGGTGAACTGGGTGGTGATATTGCCATCGGCAGAGCGGGACAGCGGTACCAGGTCTTCTGCAGGCGCCTGGCAGATCACGACACCGGCGGCGTGCATGGAGGTATGCCGCGGCAGACCTTCAAGGCGCCTGCACATATCCAGAAGCTTATGAACGGTTTCATCTGATTCATAGAGCTTTCGCATGTCTGGATTCATCTCCAGCGCACGGTCCAGCGTAATATTCAGTTCATTCGGCACCATTTTGGCAATCTGATCCGCATAGCTGTAAGGCAGATCCATGACTCTTGCAACGTCACGGATAACACCCTTTGCGGCCAGTGTACCGAAGGTGATGATCTGCACGACCTTGTCGGAGCCGTATTTGCGGGTGACATAGTCAATGACATCCTGGCGGTGTTCGTATTCGAAGTCCACATCAATATCGGGCATGGAAACACGTTCCGGGTTCAGGAAACGCTCGAACAGAAGGTCATACTTAATCGGATCGATATTCGTGATATGCATGCAGTAGGAAACAATACTTCCTGCGGCAGAACCTCTTCCGGGACCGACGGCGATTCCGTTTTCACGGCAGTAATTAATGTAATCCCATACGATCAGGAAATAATCCACATAGCCCATTTTCTGAATAATGGACAGCTCATAGTCCAGTTTTTTCCGAAGCGATCCATCGTCCTGCGGATAACGCTCAGCGAGGCCGTCAGAACACAGCTTATTCAGATAGGTCCAGGAATCGTACCCCTGAGGTACTTCGAAATGAGGGAGTTTTGTGACACCGAACTCGATTTCCACATGACACCGGTCTGCGATTTTCTGCGTATTATCAATTGCCTGCTGTGCATAGGGGAAAAGAGCGCGCATTTCTGCCTCACTCTTTACATAGTACTGACCGCCTTCATAGCGGAGACGATCTGTATCCGTTACCTTTTTCTGGGTCTGGATGCAGAGCAGAAGATCGTGCGCTTCCGCATCATCTGCGCGGGTGTAATGGCAGTCATTGGTGGCAATCAGCGGGATATCCAGTTCTCCGGACATGCGCAGAAGTGCACTGTTGACATCCGACTGTGCCGGAATGCCGTGATCCTGCAGTTCCAGGAAGAAGTTCCCGTGACCGAAAATTTCATCATAGCGTCTGGCAACGGCGACTGCTTCATCATACTGTCCTTTGACGATTGCCCTCGGGATCTCGCCTGCCAGGCAGGCGGAGCAGCAGATAAGCCCTTCATGGTACTGTTGCAGAATCTCTGTATCGACACGCGGCTTATAATAATAGCCTTCGGTAAAACCGCGGCTGACGATATGCGACAGATTGGTGTAACCCGTATTGTTTTCTGCCAGCAGAATCAGGTGATAGTAACGGTCATCGCTGACAGAGGCTTCCTTATCAAAACGGGATCCGGGGGCAACATAGACTTCGCACCCCAGAATCGGATTGATTCCGGCAGCCTTTGCCTCCTTATAAAAATCAATCACGCCATACATGACACCGTGGTCCGTGATGGCTCCGGCAGTCATGCCCAGTTCTTTCAGGCGGGCAACATATTCTTTTATCTTATTGGAACCATCCAGAAGGCTGTATTCCGTGTGAACATGAAGGTGTGTAAATGACATCAGAACTCCTTAAAAAAGTAATTGTGTGCAGCCGGTTCTCCGGCTGCGTTTTTTTGTGCCGAGGTTGCTGTGCAACCTCGATCAGATGCAGCCGGTTCTCCGGCTGTGCTTTTTTGTGCCGAGGTTGCTGTGCAACCTCGATCAGATGCAGCCGGTTCTCCGGCTGCATCTGATTATACCATACAAAAGGGAAGATTCCATTGGTTTCCATAATGAAAAAGACGTAAATTTAACCTGTATCGGAAAGCAAAGTTGTTGCAGATTGCGTTTGTTTGCGATAATATAGGAAACGAAGTATTTTTGATGAATAAAAGCAGGGTGATCTGACGCTGTGCTTTTTCATAGTGTGAATATCGGTGAAAGGAAGTAGAAAAAGATGGCAAAAGAAATTAAAACAGTTGGCGTACTTACGAGCGGCGGCGATGCTCCGGGCATGAATGCTGCAATCCGTGCAGTTGTCCGTAAGTCCATTGCGAACGGCTTGACCGTAAAGGGAATCAAAAAAGGTTATCAGGGACTTCTGAATGAAGAAATCATTGATATGGACAGACACAGTGTTTCTGATATTATCCAGCGCGGCGGTACCATCCTTGGTACAGCAAGATGCATGGAGTTCAAGACACTTGAAGGTCAGAAGAAGGCTGCAGATATCTGCCGCAAGCATGGCATTGACGGTATTGTGGTTATCGGTGGTGACGGATCCTATCGCGGAGCACAGAAGCTGTCACAGCAGGGCATTAATACCATCGGACTTCCCGGAACCATCGATCTGGATATTGCATGCACAGATTACACGATTGGATTTGATACAGCCATTAATACAGCAATGCAGGCAATTGACAAGGTTCGTGATACATCTTCCTCTCATGAGAGATGCAATATCATTGAAGTAATGGGCAGAAATGCCGGATATATCGCACTGTGGTGCGGTATCGCAAACGGTGCGGATGATATTCTTCTTCCGGAGAAATATGATTTTGATGAACAGAAGATTATCGATAATATCATTGAGAACCGTAAGCGCGGCAAGACACATCATATTATCGTAAATGCTGAAGGTATCGGACATTCAACATCCATGGCCCGCAGAATCGAAGCTGCAACAGGAATTGAAACAAGAGCTACCATCCTTGGCTACATGCAGCGTGGCGGCAGCCCGACCTGCAAGGATCGTGTATACGCTTCCATGATGGGATGCTATGCAGCAGATATCTTAAGCGCAGGCAAGACCAATCGTGTTGTCGGCTACAGAAACGGTGAATTCGTTGATTATGATATTGAGGAAGCACTTGCAATGCAGAAGACAATCAATGAGTATCAGTACGAAATTTCCAGAATTCTTTAATCATGATCATACAATGAAGTATACTGTGGCCTTGCATCCCTGTCGGATGTGAGGCCCTATGTTTATCAACTGAAATGAACGGGAGAGTCTATGATCACCAGTACCACTAACGCAAAGGTGCGCAAGGTCGTATCCTATGTGGAAAAGAACAGGGCCAGACGGGAAGACGGTGTCTTCATTGTGGAAGGAATCCGCATGAATGTGGAGATCCCTTCGGAGCAGATTCTGGAGACCTATGTTTCCGAAGGATTTCTGCAGAAGGCGGGAGCACAGGAAAAAAGCTTTCTGGAAGGCCTGAAAACAGGATATGAAACAGTAACGGATGAAGTGTTCCGCAAAATGTCAGATACGCAGTCACCGCAGGGAATTCTTTCGGTTGTCAGACAGATGCGGTATACCATGGAAGATCTTCTGAAAGCGGGAAAAGGCGCAGACAGCCCGATGCTGCTGCTTCTGGAGGACGTACAGGATCCGGGGAATCTCGGGACCATGTTCAGGTCGGCAGAGGGAGCCGGTGTCAGCGGAATTGTCTTAAGCCGCGGCTCAGCGGATGTGTATAATCCCAAGGTGGTCAGATCCACAATGGGTGCTATCTTCAGGATGCCTTTTCTGTATGTGGATTCCATGCCGGTGACCATGAAGGAACTTCGCAGCAGAGGAATCTGCAGTTATGCGGCGCATCTGAAGGGAACGAAGTCCTATGACGAAATGGATTATACCGGGGCATGTGCGTTTCTGATCGGCAACGAGGGAAACGGACTCACCAGAGAAACGGCAGATGCGGCGGATGCTTATATTCTGATCCCCATGCTGGGCAGAGTTGAGTCCATGAATGCAGCAACTTCCGCAGCAATTCTGACATTTGAAGCAGCCAGACAAAGGCGCATAAAGCGCTGACATACAGACAATAAAAAGAAAGAGGGAACGGACAATGGTTATCGGATTTATCGGACTTGGAAACATGGCAAAGGCAATGATCGGCGGTATTCTGAAAAAGAAAATTGTATCTCCGGAGGATATTATCGGATCCGCTGCAACACAGGAAACAAGAGACAAAGTATCTGCCTCTTTCGGAATCCAGACCAGAGAGAGCAATGCACAGGTGGCAAAGGAAGCAGATATCCTTATTCTGGCAGTGAAACCGCAGTACTTTAAAGTTGTCATCGCGGATATCATGGATGATGTGGATGCTGATAAGCTGGTGATCAGTGTGGCAGCGGGCAAGACGATCAAGTGGATTTCCGATGAATTTGAAAAGCCGGTCAAGCTGATCCGTGTAATGCCGAATACACCTGCACTTGTCGGAGAAGGCTGTACAGCGGTCTGCAGAAATGAACTGGTTTCTGATGAAGAACTGAATTTTGCCATGGAAATCTTCTGCAGCTTCGGCACAGCAAGTGTTGTGGCAGAAAATCTGATGGATGTGGTTGGCGGTGTCAGCGGGTCTTCACCGGCATATGCATTCATGTTTATTGAAGCAATGGCAGATGCTGCAGTTGCAGGCGGCATGCCCAGAAAGCAGGCATATCAGTTTGCGGCACAGTCACTTCTGGGAAGTGCGAAGATGGTACTGGAAACAGGCAAACATCCGGGAGAACTCAAGGATATGGTATGCTCACCGGGAGGTACAACAATTGAGGCTGTCCGTGTACTTGAGGAAAAGGGATTCCGCGGAGCGGTGATGGATGCAATTGCAGCCTGCATTGAGAAAACGAAGCGGATTTGACAAAAAATCATATGTTTGTTATTATTCCATTTGTAACTATCTTAACAGAAACGTAACAAAAAGAGATAAAAGGATAACAAACATATATGAGTAAAGCGAAAGCAGTGTTTATTTCGTTGCTGAGCATGAATCTTATGTGCGTAATGTTTTTTTCGGCAATGGATATGACCGCGCATGCAGCAGAAAGTACTACGCAGAAAGTCGGAATTGCAGCAGTAATCGGATTGTCACAGGATGAGAATTCCGGAAAAGAACTTGCAATGGCCAACGAAGCCGCAACAGCAGTTCAGCAGCAGGCATCCGATGGAGCTGATGATGCAGCATCTGAAGATACAAAGGAAACTTCGGATCTTGTGATGGCAAATGTCAGCAAGGCTGCAAATGTCAGAACAGAACCTGATGAAGATGCGGCAAAGGCCGGTGTCCTCTATAAGGACTGTGGAGGCCGTATCCTGGAACGCAGGGACGGATGGACCAGAATTCAGTCCGGAGATCTGGTTGGCTGGGTAAAAGATGATTATCTTCTGTTTGATGATGATGCACAGAAACTGGCAAAGGATGTCGGAAGTTCTGTCATCAGAGTAACGACCGATGCACTCAGAGTCCGCAAGAGTCCGAGTGAAGATGCGGGAACGTACGGAATTCTTGCAAAAGGAAATCAGCTGGACATCGTCAAAAATTCGGGAGATGGCTGGATCAGTGTGGCCTACGATGATGAAACCGGATATGTCCAGGCGGAATATGTCGATACGGATTTCAGTATAGACTCAGGGGAAACAGTAGCTGCCATCAAGGCGCGTGAGGAAGCGGAAGCGGCAAAGAAAGCAAAGCTGACTTCGAACCGCGGTGCGGTAGTTGCGAATGCAGACCAGACGAGACTCCTTGCAGCACTCATTCAGTGTGAAGCAGGTAATCAGCCGTACGAAGGCAAGGTCGGTGTCGGAGCAGTTGTTATGAACCGTATCAGAAGCGGAGCATATCCGAATTCTCTGGAAGGTGTCATCTATGCATCCGGACAGTTTACACCTGCGCTTAACGGCAAGGTGTCCAGAGTATATGAAGGCAGTATTTCAGACAGCTGTCTGCAGGCAGCCAAAGATGCACTGGGCGGCTCAACGACAGTCGGGTCCGCAACGCATTTCAAACGTTCCGGCAATCATGACGGAGTTGTGATCGGTAATCATGTATTCTGGTAACGGAAGCGAAATATCATATTGTAATTTACAGCCGGGTTCAGATTACCCGGCTGTTTTCATGAGCGGAGGGTATTTCATTAACAGGGCTTTTCATGTATAATGTGTTCAATTGATAAAGCACAGAAAGGTGTGGTAAACGAGATGACTGAGATGGTTGTATTCTGGCTGATCGCGATGGTAGTACTGATTATTGTAGAGCTTGCAACGCTGGGGCTTACAACAATCTGGTTTGCATGCGGAGCACTGGTCGGAGCAATTGCGGCGGCACTTGGAGCACCTGTACTGATGCAGATTCTGCTGTTTATAGCAGTTTCTTTTGCTGTACTGCTTCCGGTCAGGCCGATTGCGGTCAAGTATTTTAACAAGGACCGTGTACGTACAAATATTGAAAGCATGATCGGCAGACAGGCTGTTGTTGTCAGTGAGATTGACAATCTGCAGGGAATCGGACAGGTCAGCGTAAATGGTATGGAATGGTCAGCAAGGTCGACAATCAATGAAGTGAAGCTCCAGGTCGGATGTGTGGTAGTGATCCGTGCAGTGGACGGAGTGAAGCTGATTGTAGAAGAACTGAAAATAAACTGAAACCGCGTTAAGAACGCAGAGGAGAATGAAACATGGGAGCAGTATTTGTCGTATTACTTGTAATTCTGATTATTGCAGTCTGTATTCTGGCATCCTGTATCAAGATCGTACCGCAGGCACATGCGTATGTTGTTGAGCGTCTGGGTGCATACCAGGGAACCTGGAATGTAGGTCTTCATGTAAAGGTACCGTTCATCGATCGTGTAGCCAGAAGAGTCAACTTGAAGGAGCAGGTATGTGATTTCGCTCCGCAGCCGGTTATTACAAAGGATAACGTTACGATGCAGATCGATTCCATCGTATTCTTCATGATCACAGATCCGAGACTCTATGCATACGGCGTGGAGAACCCGATTATGGCAATTGAGAACCTGACCGCAACCTCACTTCGTAACATCATTGGTGATATGGAACTGGATCAGACCCTGACTTCACGTGAGACTATCAATACCAAGATGCGTTCACAGCTTGATATTGCAACTGATCCGTGGGGCATCAAGGTAACCAGAGTAGAGCTGAAGAATATCACACCGCCTGCAGCAATCCGTGATGCAATGGAGAAGCAGATGAAGGCAGAACGTGAGAGACGTGAAGCAATTCTTCGTGCAGAAGGTGAGAAGAGATCTACCGTACTTGTTGCAGAAGGTAAGAAAGAATCACAGATCCTGACAGCAGAAGCTGAAAAGCAGGCGACAATTCTGGCAGCAGAAGCTGATAAGGAAAAGCAGATCAAGGAAGCAGAAGGACGCGCAGAGGCAATCAGAGCCGTACAGCAGGCTACTGCTGATGGTATCCGCATGATTAAGGATGCAGGTGCAGATGAAGCGGTTCTGACCATCAAGAGTCTGGAGGCATTCACACAGGCTGCAGACGGCAAGGCCACCAAGATTATTATTCCGTCCCAGATTCAGGGAATTGCAGGTCTTGCAAACTCTCTGAAGGAAGTTATGACGGATGTACCTCAGGCATAAGCGGAATGATTCTGCACAAGGCGTGAGCAGATTATACAGGAACTGAAAATGCCACCGACGGATGTAATATTCCGGCGGTGGCTTTCGCACGAAGATCCACCGGAATGGAAAAGGATCTGACAGGCATGAATGGAGGACGGTATGGCAGAGATGAATTTACATGGGCGTGACTTTTTGAAACTTCTGGATTTTACACCGGAGGAAATTACGTATCTGCTGGATACGGCAGCAGATTTCAAGAAGAAAAAACAAAACGGCGAACTGACAGATATTTACCGTGGTAAAAATGTTGCACTGATATTTGAGAAGACAAGTACCAGAACACGCTGTTCCTTTGAGGTGGCAGCGCATGATCTGGGAATGAACACCACATATCTTGATCCCTCAGGCTCTCAGATCGGGAAAAAAGAGAGCATCGCGGATACGGCCAGAGTACTTGCCGGCATGTATGACGGAATAGAATATCGCGGATTCGGGCAGGAAATTGTGGATAATCTTGCAAAGTACTCCAAGGTACCGGTATGGAACGGACTGACCAATGAATTCCATCCGACACAGATGCTTGCAGATCTGCTGACAATCCGTGAACATTTCGGACATCTTAAGGGAATTCATCTGTGCTATATGGGTGATGCAAGATATAATACGGGAAATTCACTTATGGTTGCATGTGCCAAGATGGGAATGCACTTTACGGTATGCTCGAATCCGAAGTATTATCCTTCAAAGGAACTGATCGCAGTCTGCCAGGAAATTGCAGCAAAGACCGGCGCAGTGATTGACTTTAATGAGGATGCCATGGCGGGAACAAAGGGCGCAGACGTGGTTTATACGGATATCTGGGTTTCCATGGGCGAGCCGGATTCCGTATGGGCGGAACGTATCGAGGAACTTGAGCCTTATCGTGTAACCATGCAGATCATGCACAATGCAGGCGCTCAGAGTGTATTCATGCATTGCCTGCCGTCTTTCCATGATCTGAATACGACGATCGGAAAAGAAATCAAGGAAAAGTACGGACTGGACGAAATGGAAGTGACAGATGAAGTATTTGAATCGGCACAGTCAGTAGTATTCCAGGAAGCGGAAAATCGTATGCATACTATCAAAGCGGTAATGTATGCAACGATCTGAGTATGGGCAAGACTATGGAAGCAGAATACAGTGACAGTAAGACAGATGGCAGCGGGTTTGGCAGGGAGCAGATCGGACAGGCGCTTCATACGAAATGGGCTGCCCGGAATCTCTTTTTTCATGAAGTAACAGGTTCTACCAATACGGATGCTGCAACGCTTGGCAGGGAGGGTGCGCCGCACGGTACACTCGTAGTTGCAGATCAGCAGCAGTCCGGGCGTGGCAGACATGGAAGAGTATGGGAATCGCCGGCAGGAAGCAATATCTTTATGAGCATCCTGCTGCGTCCGCAGATTCCTGCGGATAAGGCACCCATGCTGACCATTGTCATGGCACTGGCGATGGCAGAAGGTATCAGCGACCTCTGCGGCATACAGGCAGGCATCAAGTGGCCGAATGACATTGTCATCAACAGGCACAAAATATGCGGGATTCTGACGGAAATGCATCTGAACGGAGACGGCAGCATTGCGGATGTGGTCATCGGGGACGGGATCAATGTAAACACGGAAAGCTTTCCGGAAAATATCCGTGATATGGCAGGTTCTCTGCTGACGGAAACGGGAAAGAAAACAGACAGAAATGTTCTGGTTGCCGCAGTGATGCAGCATTTTGAGACAGATTATGAAGCATTCTGCAAGGCGGTCAGTCTGGCACCCTTAAAGGATGCATATGAAAAGAAACTTCTGAATATGAACAGCAGCGTACGTGTTCTGGATCCTGCGGGAGAATATACGGGAACGGCACTCGGGATTACAGAAACCGGCGAGCTGATTGTGGAGCATGACGGCCGGGAGGTTTTTGTCAATGCAGGAGAGGTTTCTGTAAGAGGATTATACGGGTATGTCTGAGACACCGGAGGCATACCGGCAGTGCAGTAATGGAACGGAGGAATCATAATGGTTCTGGTAATTGATGTGGGTAATACGAATATTACATTTGGCGTTTATCATGATAAGGAGCTCAGAGCATCGTTCCGGATGATGTCCCAGACGGCACACACATCGGATGAATACGGCATCAGTCTGATTTCCATGCTGACCGCCAATGGCATTGCCAAAGAGGAGATTGAGGGCATTATCATCGCCAGCGTAGTCCCCAAAGTGATGCATGCTCTGGCCGGATCCATTGTCAAATATATCGGGAAAAGACCATATATCGTCGGCCCCGGGATCAGGACGGGTATTAAGATCGTAACAGAGAATCCGAAGGAAATCGGTCCGGATCTGATTGTGGATGCGGTTGCAGGATATGAACTGTACGGTGGTCCGGTACTGGTTATTGACTTTGGAACGGCAACTACGTATATTATTGTGAATGAGAAAGGCGAATTCTGTGCAGGTGTGGTTTCACCGGGAATCAGGATTGCCGCGAAGGCGCTCTGGCAGGATACGGCAAGACTTCCGGAAATTGAGATCAGGAAACCGGAGTCCATACTGGCACAGGAAACCATTTCCAGTATGCAGGCAGGACTGGTCTACGGGCAGATCGGACAGACCAAGTACATTATTGAACAGATGCGTAAAGAGTCCGGATATCAGAACATGAAAGTTGTGGCTACCGGCGGACTGGGCAGACTGATTGCAGAGGAAACACCTGAAATTGATGTGTACGATTCCGCGCTCACACTGAAGGGGCTGGAGATTCTGTACCGCAAGAACAGAAAAGCGAAGCCGCAGACAGATGAGTTTGAAGAATAATCCGGAGATTAAGCCCGGAATGAGGAACAGGAATGAGTAACGAAGATATGAACAAAAAGCCGGAATATCAGGAAGAGGCAACGCCGGAGACCCAGGAAGAAAAGCTTCATGCAGAAACGCTGAATGATAAGGCAGTGAAAAAGGATAAAAGGCGTCTCGTGATCAACAAGGAAAGCGGGAAAGTACTGGATGCGGAAACAGGCGAGCCGGTGACAGATATTCAGGTTGTAACTGAGGACGGAAGCCTTGGCAGCATTTCTGCAAGCGGGAGGATCATTCTCTGCGGTGCCAATGCCTATGAAAAGAAATATTATTTCAATCCGCTGTTTAAAAAGATTCCGGTGAGTATTCAGAAAGAACTGCATATTGTCTGTGTCCTTTTTACCCAGGAAGCAGGCGGCATCTTTACCATTGAATTTGAAGATGACGGTACGGTTACGATGGAAACCAATGCAGATGAAGATGATATTACTTATGATGAGGTCAGCGCGGGACTTCTGATCGGAGAAGTCAGAAGGCAGCGGCAGGATCTGTTTGAAGCAATGCAGATGTATTACAGAATTTATATTCTGAAAGAGAATCCGGCGGATATTCTGACGGATGAAGACGAATAAGACAGAGATCAGAACCGGGGTAGCAGATGGGATTTGGAAGACTGCAGATCGGCAGTGTAACGCTGGAAAACGATATCATATTAGGACCAATGGCAGGGGTATCCGACCTGCCATTTCGTTTGTTGTGCCATGAACAGGGAGCAGGACTTGTCTGCATGGAAATGGTCAGTGCCAAAGCGATTACCTATCATAATAAAAACACAGAGCTTCTGTTGCAGGTCCATCCGCAGGAAAAACCGGTTTCGCTGCAGCTTTTCGGTTCAGATCCGGAGATTATGGCCGAGGCGGTACAGATGATCCGGGAGGTGCCGTACGATATTCTCGACATCAATATGGGCTGTCCCGTACCGAAAATCGTAGGAAACGGTGAAGGTTCCGCACTGATGAAGACGCCGGACAGGATTGAGCAGATTGTGCATGCGGTCAGCAGAGCGACAGACAGACCGGTAACGGTAAAGATCAGGAAGGGTTTTACCGATAAACAGATCAACGCGGTAGAGTGTGCGCTGGCAGCGCAGCAGGGCGGCGCCGCTGCGGTTGCCGTGCATGGAAGGACAAGGGAGCAGTACTACAGCGGACAGGCTGACTGGACGATTATTGCACAGGTGAAAGAGGCACTGCGGATCCCGGTCATCGGGAACGGAGATGTCATTGATGGCCCGTCTGCGGAAAAAATGTTCCGGGAAACCGGGTGCGACGGTGTGATGGTCGCAAGAGCCGCGCAGGGAAATCCCTGGGTGTTCAGAGAAATTATTTCCTGGCTGAAGGACGGAAGCGTTCCGGAGCGTCCATCGCCGCAGGAGGTATACGATACCGTTATCCGGCACGCGGATCTTCAGCTGCAGTATAAGGGAGAGTATATCGGTATCCGCGAGATGCGTAAGCATGTTTCCTGGTATACGACGGGATATCCGGGGTCTGCGAAATTCCGCGGACAGATCAACTACATGGAAGATATGGAATCACTGAAGAAAGCATGTCATGATATTTTTCTTAAGGAGCATGAGCCTGAAATGCCTGAAATGCGGATTTGACATAAGGCTGATTCCTATGTATAATACATGAGTTAAATTGTACACTTTAGTGCAGCGCATTTGCGTGAAACCGTGCGACTGCAGTATGTTTTTTCAGATAGAAAGGCAGAATGCAATGGAAGAAAAGAAGAATATTTTAACCTATGAAGGCCTTAAAAAGTATGAAGATGAGCTTCATGAACTTAAGGTAGTCAAGAGACAGGAAGTTGCACAGAAGATCAAGGAAGCACGTGAACAGGGAGATCTGTCCGAGAATGCCGAGTATGATGCTGCAAAAGATGAACAGCGTGACATTGAGGCCAGAATTGAAGATCTTGAGAAAATCCTGAAGAATGCAGAAGTTGTCGTAGAAGAGGAAGTAGATCTCGACAGAATCGGTATCGGCTGCAAGGTAAAGATCATGGATCTTGAGTATAATGAGGAACTTGAATACAAGATCGTAGGTTCTTCCGAGGCAAACAGCCTTAAGGGCAAGATTTCCAATGAGTCTCCGGTAGGCAGAGCACTTCTCGGAGCAAAGAAAGGCCAGACTGTATCCGTAGAAACACAGGCAGGCATGTTCAAATACAAGGTACTTGGCATCGAACGTTCCAACGTAGGCTGATGTAACGAAAGGCAGGAAAATTTAAGTGGCAGAGAATATGCAGAAGAATGATCAGGAGCAGAAGCCCCAGACAGAGCAGGACGTGAACCGCCTGCGTCAGGTAAGACGTGATAAGCTTGCAGAACTGCAGGCGGCAGGTAAGGATCCGTTTAAACTTGTAAAATACGACCAGACACATCATACACAGGAAATCCGTGATCATGTCGAGAAATTTGAGACAGTCCTTGAAACCGGAGAAGACGGCAAAACAGTTACCCCTGAGTGGGACTCCATTCCGGCAGAAAAAATGGTATCCGTTGCCGGACGTATGATGAGCAAACGTGTTATGGGCAAGGCTTCCTTCTGTAATGTACAGGATCGTGACGGACGCATGCAGATCTATGTATCCCGCAATGATCTTGGAGATGATGCATATGCAGAGTTCAAGAAGATGGATATCGGCGATATTGTCGGCGTGAAGGGCTTTGTATTCAAGACAAAGACCGGAGAACTGTCTATTCATGCACATGAGCTGACACTTCTGGCAAAATCCCTGCAGCCGCTTCCGGAGAAATTCCACGGACTGACAGATACAGAGATCCGTTACAGACAGAGATACGTGGATCTGATCATGAACGAAGAGGTAAAGGAAACGTTCAAGAAGAGATCTGCGATTATCCGTGAGATCCGTAACTTCCTGGCAGGGCGTGACTTCATGGAAGTAGAGACTCCCATGCTGGTCGAGAATGCCGGCGGAGCTTCTGCGAGACCGTTTACCACTTATTACAATGCACTTGATGAAGAGCGTAAGCTTCGTATCTCCCTTGAACTGTACCTTAAGAGACTGATCATCGGCGGTATGGAGAGAGTATTTGAGATCGGCCGTGTATTCCGTAACGAGGGTGTGGATACCCGTCATAATCCGGAATTCACACTGATGGAGCTGTATCAGGCATATACGGATTATCAGGGAATGATGGAACTGACAGAGAGCATGTTCCGTTATCTTGCAGAGAAGGTATGCGGCACAACCACAATCGCCTATGGTGATAAGACCATTGATCTTGGAAAGCCGTTCCGCAGACTGACCATGCAGGATGCAATTAAAGAAGAAACCGGTATTGATTTTGATACCGTTAAGACAGATGAAGATGCAAAGGCTCTGGCCGATGAAAGACATATTGCATATGAGGATCATCACAAGAGAGGCGATATCATCAACCTGTTCTTCGAAGAATACTGCGAAGACAAGATGATTCAGCCGACCTTCATCATGGATCATCCGGTGGAAATTTCTCCGCTGACCAAGAAGAAACCTTCGGATCCTTCCAAGGTAGAGCGTTTCGAGCTGTATATCAACGGATGGGAAATGTGCAACGCATATTCAGAGCTGAACGATCCGATCGATCAGAGAGAGCGTTTCGCAGCACAGGATGCACTTGCAGCGGCAGGTGATGAAGAAGCAAACCATACAGATGAAGATTTCCTGAATGCCATGGAAATCGGAATGCCTCCGACAGGCGGTATCGGTTACGGAATCGATCGTCTCTGTATGCTTCTGACCAACGCACAGGGAATTCGCGATGTATTGCTCTTCCCGAC